>CAINHL010000163.1 GCA_903848885.1 uncultured Actinomycetes bacterium | reverse complement strand
GCTGATAACACCCAAGAGGGGAATCGTGGACGAGCGAAAGACGTGGCGCCACAAAATCCGACGGCGGGAAATGCCCTTTGATCGCGCGACGGTCACGAATTCCTCTTGCATCGTCCCAATCATGACTCCGCGCATAACCCGGTAATACACGACCACGGAACCCAATGCGAGCGTTACGGAGCCGAGCAACATCCCTAGGATGTTTCTCCATTGCAACAGTGACATCCACGGAGAATCTACGACTGGATTGAAGCTTCCGGGACCCAAAACGTCCAGGTGCAGCCAGGTGACAAAAACTAAGTCAAGGAGAACAATCGCCACGAAAGAAGGTACGGCGAGCAGGGTAAAGCTCGAACTAGTTACCACGCGGTCGAAAATGCTGTTTGGTTTCCTCGCCGACCTCATGGCGAGCGGAATCGCTAAGCCCAGTGCCAAAATCTGTGACATTACCGACAAGCCCACGTCAATCGGAAGTGCATCTCCGATTGTCGACACCACAGGAACTCTGGAAATTGGTGAGGTACCGAGATCGCCATGCAGCACGGGGATGAGCCAGTGGTAGTACTGGACATAGATGGGTTGGTCTAAACCTAGGTGTTTGTATAACCAAGCTGTGTACTCTGGGGTCGCACCGATGCCGGCAATCTGTACGGCGATGTTTCCGGGCAGCAGATGAATCAGGAAGAAACTCCCCATGCTGACAAGAACAATGATGGCAGAAAATGCTGCGACCCGTCGCAGAAGGTACTTAGTCACGAACATTCCTCACAGGCGGTAATATTACACAAATCGGTCGTGGGTCATTGTCATTCTGGGGTATGTTTTTCTCGTGACAGCCAGACCGCGAGACCTCCAGGCCCTCTGCAAAAATCTTCTCACCGGCGTCATTGCCGTCGATCTGTTACTTGGAGTGTGGTTTCGTTTCATGACGACCAGCAAGCTCTGGCTGGACGAGGCCTTGAGCGTCAATATCGCGGCGCATCCGCTTGGTACGATTCCGAGCCTCCTTCGCCACGATGGTGCGCCTCCGCTGTATTACTACCTGCTGCATTTTTGGATTGACCTTTTCGGCCGCGGTGATGTATCTGTTCGCAGCCTTTCGGGTGTGTTGAGCGTTGCCACCCTCCCAGTTGTCTACTTTGCCGCGAAGAGGTGGTTCTCCACGCGCACCGCCGTCATTGCTCTTGCCCTAGTGGCGATAATCCCGTATCCCATTTACTTTGCGACCGAGACCAGGATGTACGCCTTGGAAATGCTCCTATCGTCGCTACTGTTTCTTGTTTTGCACGGTGTACTCTTCAAGCCCAGCTGGAGCAACAATCTTTCTTTTGCTTTGATATTGGTACTAATGCTCTACACGCAGTATTGGAGCCTCTACGTGTTAGTCGTTTTAGGGGCAACGGGTGTGCTGGTCTGGCGCCGCAGCATGGGAGGCGCTAAGCGATCGCCGGCACTATTGATGTCCTGCGCGATCGCCGGCATTTCTTTCGTGCCGTGGTTTCCCGTGTTCAACGACCAGCGCCTGCATACAGGTACGCCTTGGGCCGGATCGGCCTCATTTGCCGATATCTTCACGTGGCTGGGCTGTTTCTCAGTAAATCAAAGCGTCCACTACGTGGTGTCGTCGCTGCACCTCGTGATAGGTATCGATATTTTTGTCGCGATGTTGATGATTGCGATTTTTGCTCAGCGTATGTCTCGTGATAGGGCGGAACTGGTATTTCGGATTGTGCCCGAAGACTCAGTACGGTGGATGTCAGCTCTTATCTTCGCGACAATGGTCGTAGGAATGGTTGCCTCGCACTTTGGGCACAGTACTTTCGTGCCCCGCTACGCCTCGGTCGTGGCAGTTCCCATCTTCATTTTGGTCGCGGTGGGTCTCGAGAAATTTAACACCAGCCTGCGTATTCTTCTGATTCTGAGCCTCTTTAGTTTCGGACTTCTGTGGACAGACCATTGGGGCGTTGGCTCGCAACGCACGCAGGCGGGCAAAATTGCTACGGCTCTGGCGCACGCGGAACCCGATTCGGTCGTTTTTGTCTGCCCGGATCAGTTAGGACCTTCATTATTGCGCTACTCGAACCCCCAACTACATTATCTCGGGTTCCCGCGCCTGGAAAACCCCTCGATAGTTAATTGGTCGAACTACCAAGCAGCGGTGAAGGCAGCGCGAGGAGATCTTGTCGCACGCGATCTAAATAAAATTGTCGGGTCAGATAGGCCGCTGTATGTGGTGTGGTCAAAGAATTACAACCTGAGCGATACCTGTCAAAATCTCCTTACCGAAATTGAGTTGGTGACGAATCGGAGATCAATCACAGAGGTCTCCGCGGTAGAGGGGGGTTATTATCAGTCAATGAACCTTGAGTATCTTCCACCACGTGCATCAGCATTTTCTAGGTGAATCGCTAAGGTAGAAAAGTGAACGAAGAGAATCCGATAGTCGTCATTGGCGCGGGACCCGCAGGCCTAACGGCGGCCTACGAAATTGTCAAGCGAGGTGGGTCGGTTGTTGTCTTCGAGTCTGATTCAGTAGTAGGGGGAATCTCGCGCACTGTCGAGCGCGACGGTTGGCGCTTTGACATAGGCGGTCACCGTTTCTTCACCAAGGTCAAGGCCGTGGAGAGTCTGTGGCACGAAATCCTCCCGGATGAAGATTTTCTCTCGCGACCGCGCCTGAGTCGCATTTTTTTCGACGGCAAGTACTACGACTACCCGCTCAAGGCGTCCAATGCGTTGGGTAATCTCGGAATCCTGGAGGCAATACGTTGCGTGGGCAGTTACGTGTGGGCTCGAATACGCCCACCAAAGGATCAAACCAATTACGAGGGTTGGCTAGTTGCGCGTTTTGGCTGGCGCCTCTATCGACGTTTTTTTAAGACCTACACCGAAAAGGTGTGGGGAGTGCCCGTGCACGAGATGCCCGCTGATTGGGCGGCACAGCGAGTAAAAAGTCTGTCGCTGAGCTCGGCCATCATGAATGCGCTCCTTCCGAAGCGGGGTCAGACCGACATCACTAGTCTCATTGAGGAATTCCAGTATCCAAAGTTCGGTCCGGGGATGATGTGGGAGCGATGCGCTGAGAAGGTAGTAGCGCAGGGCGGCAAAGTGGTGTTGGGGGCACGAGTTCGTAGCATCGAGGTCGTTGATGGTCTCGCGGCGACCGTGGAGGTTGAGTTAGCCAATGGAGACACTTTCCGCCAAGCAGCGAGCAACATCATTTCGACCGCACCCATGGCGCAACTCGTAGACATGTTTTCGCCCGTGCTACCTCAGGCGGTAATGGCTGCCGGTCACGATTTGCATTACCGCGATTTTCTGACAGTCGCTCTGGTAATCCCGGAAGGATCAATATTTCCTGACAATTGGATTTACATTCATGCGTCTGAAGTCAAGGTGGGGCGAATACAGAATTTTGGTTCGTGGTCACCGTTTCTCGTGAAGGAGGGGCGTACCTGCCTCGGTCTCGAGTATTTCGTGTTCGAAGGCGACGAAGTGTGGAATATGTCGGACGACGAGTTAATTGCGCAGGGTGTGCGAGAACTTCAGTATCTCGGCCTGATTCGTGATGCAAGTTTGGTCGAGCAGGGCTTCGTGTTTCGAATGCCCAAGGCGTACCCATATTACGACTCGAGCTACAAGGCAAATGTTGCTGAAATTTCATCCCATCTCGCGAAGGAAATTCCCAATGTCCACCTGGTGGGCCGTAATGGAATGCATAAGTACAACAACCAGGATCATTCAATGCTGACCGCCATGCTCACCGTGGAAAATATTTACGGGGCCACGCACGACATTTGGGCGGTTAACGTCGAAGAGGAATATCACGAGACGTCATCGGGCGAAGGAACGGGGCGCGACGCTCCGATTTTGCCGCGACGCTCGCACAGCTAGTTAGCGATTCCGGTGCGTAAAGAAGAGTCTGCTGCGCGAATAGTTACCAGATCGGTTTTCCAGGTCAGCGGTACCAACATGTTGGCCAACTTGAGCAACGTTCTTGTGGTCTTCGTCTTGGCGCGATCACTGTCCAGTTCTGACTATGGTTCGTACACGCAATTGATGGCGATATTTCTGTTCGTGTCGATCACGGGAACGGCGCTCACCGTCAGTATCGTTCGATCTGTCCGATTTGGCGGCGTGGGAAGCATTGAATCCTGGCGCCAAGGATTCTTAGAATCTCTGCGGTTTTCGTTGCTCGTGGGCCTGAGCCTTTCTGTGGGACTGGCCTATCTGCTGTCGCATGAGCTCCCAGGTTTGGCATTACTTCCCACGGCTCTGGTTCTGCTGGGTGGCCTCATGTGGCTGTACCTGTGTGCCGTGCGGGGATTTTTGCAAGCCGAACGTGATTACCAAACCCTGGCCAATAGTTTTCTCCTTGAGAGCGGTCTACGTGTTGTTTTGGTACTAGGCAGCGCACGAGTCGGTCTAGTTCTCGTCTCGACGAGTTACGTGGTGATGGCGCTCATGCTGAGTCTCCATGCCACGAGGAAAAGTTGGGGAATCATTGCAATATCACGGCTACGTGACCCGATACGGATGTGGCGCAGTTCGCTACCCACAATTGTGTGTTACCTGTCGTTCATCACGCTGATGTACTTGGACATCGTTATCGTAGGACACCGCCTGCCAGGCGAGCGCGGTTCATACGGAGCCATCTCTCAGATGTCGAAATTCATCGTCTACGGAGCCTTCGCCCTGGCCT
>CAINHL010000162.1 GCA_903848885.1 uncultured Actinomycetes bacterium | reverse complement strand
CGGGCGAGGCGGCATTGACGGCTGCCTGAATCGAGGTGTACTGGCCGTGCTTTCCATTGAACGTTCCGACCAGCAACACCTTCCCGGTGACGTGAGCGGTGGCGGCGCTACTCGACGCTGCTCCCATCGTGGTGAAGCCCGTGGCCACGAGTGCCAGAGTGGCAACTCCGACCTTGAAACGGTTGGCTAAGTGAATGCGCATTTTTCCCCCCAACGATTGTTGTCACCGTATAGTAGCCACTTTGTCACCGAGAGATTGATTTAGGAACGAAACAGCTGATCTCCCCAGGCGTCCCCCTTGGCCAAGCCCCCGGGAATGGCAAAAACGGCGCTGGATACGTGCTCGATGTAGTCATTAAGAGCATCGGCCAGCGAGAGGCTGTTCTGCACGGTGACAAATTGGTGGGGATCCTTCTGGAAGCAGATGAAGTACAGCCCGCAGAGCATTTCTCCTGATTGGGGAGATATTCCCTCGCTGTAGCCGTAGCCCCGACGCAGGATGGTCATGCCACCGTTGCTGTGCTGACTGGCGAGACGGACGTGTGACGAGGACGGGATGACGTAGTTGTTGTATTGATCAACTGCTGAAAAATCTGGGGCGTCATCCATTTTGCTGCCACTGAGCGGGGCGCCGGAGTCCTTGAAGCGACCGATCACGGCTTCTTGCGTGTCGAGGCTCGACGAGCTCCAGCTTTCGATATGGGTTCGAATCTTGCGGACCACCATGGTGGTGCCGTGGTGTTGCCAGCGAGGAGTCGACGCGTGTGGATCTATCCAGACAAAACGCGCGTAGTCCCGGGCACTATTGGTGCGCAAGTTTTCGATGCCGTCCTTGAAGCCCAAGAGGTTGCGCGGGACGTCTTGACTGGCGGTGGTGACCGAGGTGCGACCAAAGCCCAATTGGCTGTAGCGCAGTTGCACGACGCCGAGTCCCATGCGGGCCAACATGTGCAGGGCGTGAAAGGCCACCTGGGGATCGTCGGCGCAGCATTGAATGGCGATATCACCGTAGGACTCGTTTTCGGTGAGATTGTCCCCCGGAAAATTCGGAAGTGGTTGCAGCCGCGGCGCGGTGAGCCCAAAATCCTTGGTGAAGAGCCCGGGTCCGTAACCAATAGTGATGGTAAGCCCCGCTGCCGGGAGCCCACGGGCTTCACCCGTATCGACGGGTGGCGCGTAGGTGTTGGTCGTGGTGCCCACGACTTGGCCCGCGGTCATGGCCGCAGCAGCCTGGGACCAGGCATTCAACATCGCTCGTAGATCGTCCCCACGTGACGTGGTGACGTCAAAGGCTCCGAAAAGAAGGTGATTCTGTGGCGGCGTGGCAATGCCCGCTTGATGAGTGCCGAAGAAAGGAATGAGCGATTCGCTCGGGGGCACGCCGTTGCGATTATCAGGTGAAAGGTCTCGAGTGGTACCGATACCCAAGGCGACCCCAATGGAGGCCAAGCCACCACCGACCAAGAGGCCACGACGGGAGAAATGCGATTCCTTGGGGAATGAGTCTTCGGAGTAACTGGTCATGCGTAGGTCCTGCCCGTCCCGAAGCCCCATAGCCAACCCGCCAATTCTGATAGGTGAGATTGCAGGGTGTCGATGGCGCTCACAAGGGCCCTCCATTGTGCGTTGCTGATCTGAGAGTCAGTAGTGACGGCGGGATTTCCCAGGCTGCGAAGAGTGACCTGCACCTGCGTCATGTCGGCCACGACGGTTCGCGTGAGATGAGGGTTCACGAGATTTCCGAGTTCTACGGTCCCCGCGACGATCGCGCTCACCGCACCGAGAGTGCCCGTCAGGTCAATGAGGTCCAGGTGAGAAAACTGTTCTTGAGGATCATCGATGACTTGGGCGATGCACCAACTCAGCATTCGCACTGCGTTGGTGAGATATTCGTTGGGGGTGGCGATGGAACGCTCTAAGCCAAATACCATGATGGCTCCGATACTGGCTAAGGCGTGCGCGTCGGCAACGAGACGGCTGCCAGTCGTCCCCCACAGGTCTTCTTCGATGGCGTGGAGTCCGGCCGGTGGCATCCAGTGGGGAAAATCACTGATGCGACCGTCCATCGACAGGGGTTGCGGGGTGACGGCGTTCAGCTGGGCGCGAATGGCGTCGAAACCTTCTTGCGCCCTGAGGTAATCGGATTTGGCCGCGGTACGGTCACCCCGCTGTGCCGCCACCAGGAGTGCACTCGACGCTGCGGCGAATTTCTGCGCTGAGGTCACGATGAGGGTTCGATAGGCACGCGTTCCCGCCAACGTGGCTCGCTGTTCGGCGGGACTGGGCGAGGTGACATGTCCGTAGTCAACGGTCGAGGAATAGTTGGTAAGCGACGGTGCGTTGCGTGTGTTGGTACACGCACTCAAAATGAGCGAACAGCCAACGACGAGTACCACTACGCGAACGCGGAGATTTTTTCGTGGTCCCATAGCGCCAAATCATAGACACCTGATGCGCGACAACGAAACGGACGATGACCTACGGGCTCTAGTGTGGAGGCATGTCATCAGCCCCACAACTCTTCGTAGTTTTTCTCGGCGGGGACCCCGCACCCGGTCGAATGGGCGAAGATCATGAGGTTGTTGTCGTGGTGGCCGATGACGTGGCGGCGGCCCGCAAGGCGGCTCGGGTCAAGTGGACCGGAACGTCAAAAGCGCACGTCGACGCAGTGCAAGCGGTGAGTGTGATTGACGGTTACCGAGTGGCCTTGCAGAAAACAGACGAGGCCGACGAGTCCACCATCGACCTGACCTACGTTCCATAAAGGGGTGACATGACCGATCCCGTTTCTTTTGATAGCCACGATCTCGTTCGTCGCGCCACCGCCGTCTTGGGTGCGGCGCGTGTCTTTGAGCTGATTGACCCCGCCGTGCTGACGCCGCAAACGGGCGTGCCACCCTTGGTGAGCCTCTCCTTAATCACCCTGCGCAAGAATCGATCCTTCGAGACCTGGCTGAGCAAGGCCCCCGTGGCCGCCACCGGATTCGTGGCCAGTCAGTTGACGCACGACGCTCTGGACCGTGCCATTGACCTCTTGGGCGACGCGGCCGCCAATCCCTCGTACGAAGAGTTGGTGTCCGCATTGGAGCAGATGCGCGCTGAATTTGACCCCGCCGTACTCGCCGCGATGCTGGCCCTGGTGGCGGCGGAGTCCGCTCCCGCGGAACCGCACTGCCGACGGCTGCTCGCCGAGCGTCCCGAATTCGCGCTGCCCGACGTGGCGAGCGCACAACGCACTTCGTTGGTGAACGAGAAGAATGTCGATCCCGAAGTGCGTGAACAACGTCGCGCTCGTCGCGAGGCCGAACGGGTGGCCAAACAATCTCGTAGCGAACGCGTCGCGGGTACCCCGGCGCGGATGGCGAAGAAAAAAGTAGTGGCCCCGCGAGCGGAGCCCACCGCACCGACTGCGAGTACACCCGCACCATTGACGCCCCGAAAGTGCATTTTGACGCCCGCCGAAGCTGCGGCCGTTTCGGTGGAGCACGCCTTGGTGGGGTCGATTATCGAGATGGTTGTTAACTACGACGCCCGTGATAGCGCTAATCCCACCGAGACCAGCAAAGCCCGTCCCGTATTGGTGATGGCCGCGAGTGAGAGCAGCGTGTTGGTCCGGGCGATGTATTCCGAAGAACGCGAGGATCGTCAATTACTTCCGGGGTGGCGACAGGGTGGTCTGGACCACCCGTCTTTCATCTCGAGCGAGCGCGTGCTGTTGAGTGCAACTGCCGCGACGGGGGTTCGTTTCGGTCGTCTGCCCGTCGACGCCTGGAACCTGATTCTTTAGCGCCGCCAGATTTGTATCACGAATCCGTGAGCGACACGCCGCTGCGTGCGGTGGTAGCCCTCACGCAATAACACGGGGCGAAATTCTTGGGGCATGTTGAGCCAATCCGCCGCTTCTACGATCATGAGTGTGCGTGGCGTGCCGAGGGCCGTCAGCTCGGCCGCGGGACGGTACTCGCCTTCGATCACCGTGCCGTGCATCACCTCGATATGGGGAGAGGATGCATTCGCGGTAAATCCGGTGTTGTACAGGGTCGAAAAACTCAAAGAGGCGTGGGGCGCTTCGTAGTACACCCACGGCCATTGGGCCGTACCTTCGATAATGACGGATCCTCCGGCGTGAACGAAATTGCGTACCTCCGCGGCGACCGGTCGGATGTCGCCACCGGGGTAATGGGCACGGTGCGCCAGACGATCGTTCACGCCGACCAGTGAGATGAGGCCCAGAAGTACGAGGAATCCGAATGACCAGTAACGCCGATGCCGGGATAGCTCATGTCGAACGACGTCAATGCCGTTGCCCACGAGGAGTGCGATGGCGGGGTAGAGGTAGGCGTCGGTGCGTCCCGTACCCATGGGGACGACGTGGCTCAGGCAGGCCACCACCGCACCGACGACAGCCGCCGCGGCGTAGAGCGCAGGCTCCCGTCGACGCCACAGACCGAGAACAGCCAGGAGGATAAAGAGGACTAATACCCCCTTGGCGAAGCCCGGAATATGGAGGTGTGGGGTGGTATCAAAAAAGCCCGCCACCAGACCCTGGAGAATGTTCCACGAACTGTGCACGACGAGCGACGACGAGTGGAAGTTCACGAAGTTTGCCGACCACGATTCCTGCAGGGCGGGACTGAGGCCACGGCGTACTGCGAAGTAGAGGCCGACCATCACACTGGCGAGGGTGAGACCCGGCCAACGGAGACTGGCGAGGCGTTCGTCCCGCCACGCCTGGTAACTCATCACCAGCGATACCCCCGCCACGAGGGGAAGAACGGTGAGCGAGGTGGCAAGGCATAACAGGGCGAGCAGCGCGAAGGGCCAGGCCGAGCGCCCGCGGGACCACCACTGTGCAGCCACGAGAATGACCGTGGCGGCCACGAGGTCGTGGGCGTAGGGCTTGAGGTGCGTGGCGTAATTAATGTCGGTCTTGCTCACGGCGATGCACAGCGCGCCAAAGACCGAGGCCAGCTCACTGAGACCGAGGTAACGCAGGCCAAGGGCCACGAGGGCGATGGCGCTGATCGATACCAGGAAGGTGGGCGTCTGAGCCCAGAGGGTGGAATGTGGTTGGAGGCCTATCCATCCGCGTTCGACCATGGTGAAGAGCGGCGCCGGCCCCACCATTCGCCAGGCAGTGGTCAAGCCGTGTCGTGTCGTGAGGGCCACCCACGCGTCGTCACGAAAGAGCGAGCCCGAACTTAAAGTCGAGGCGCGGAACAGGGCGCCGAGGAGTGTGACGAAGCCCGTGGCGAGTAGTAACCAGCGCTCGCGTCGAGCATGGTCACGCAGTCGAACGAGAACGGAGCGCACGGCCTTAGTTTCGCACGCGAGGGACAAATTGCCGGGCCACAATGACGAGGCCTCCGGCGGCGAGAACGAGTCCCGCCATCTGAACACCGACTGATCCACTGTGCGAGTTCTGACCGAGCAAGAGCCGCTCGTCGAGGCTGCGGACGCATCCCCATACGATCATGGCCACGCCGGTGAGAAGTCCCCGACGAAGGTGACGCTTCTGCATCCCTAACAGGGCGAACCACAGGGTGACATCTTCGAGGGCTTGGATAAGGGGAACGGGAACGCGCCGTCCGACTTGACCGGCGTAGCGAATCCCAAACCATTGGTGCGTGAGGTGGCCACCGCCGCCGTACATAAATTGGGGACCCAACACGCGACCGAGGGCCCACGCAGCTACCAAAGCGACCACCACGCTGTCGGAAAAGTCGAGCAACTTCGTAGCGGGCCACCAACGACGAACCAAAATAATTCCCGCGGGAACGCCGAGGGCGAGAGCTCCGAAACTCGCGAGACCGCCTTGCCAGATGGAGAAAATCGCGGGAAGGTCATTGCGATACCAGGACCAGTTCGTCGCTACGTGGGCCGCCCGGGCTCCGAGAAACGAAAGGCCCACCACGAGTCCCGCCCAGGTGGCGAAACGTTCGACCTTGATCCCCCGCGCCACGAGGCGGCGCCGAGCGTAGCGATAGCCCACGTAGGCGGCGATGGCTAAGCCGATGCCGTAGAGATGAAAGACCAAAGGCCCCAGATGAAACGAGGTGGGGATGGGCTCCACGGCCTATTCGACCCGGCCAGCCCCGGCGAAGTTCCGTCCGAGATGTACGGGAATGATGCGCACGCGCATTCCGGTTTGCGGGGCTTCGATCATCAACCCGCGTCCAATGAACATCGTGACGTGCTCGTTCCCTCGGCGACCATAGAACAGCAAATCACCGGGCTGAAGTGCGTACAGAGGTACGCGGGCGGTGCTGTTGTACTGGGCGCCCGAATAGTGCGGTAGATACACCCCGGCCGCTCGCCAGGAGAGCATGGTCAGTCCGGAGCAGTCGACGCCACGCCGCGACGTGCCGCCCCACACGTAGGGAACTCCCAGCATGGAGAGGGCGAATCGAATGGCGAGATTGGCGCGTGAATTGGGTGGGGGTACCGGGAAACCATTAGTCGAACCGGTGGGTCCGCCATGCTGGCGCGCCCATTCGGCGGCCGCGGCCGCGGCCGCGGCGGCTTGTGCGGCGCGAACGAGTCGCCCAATAGTTCCGTTGAGGCCATTGAGTCGGTGCTGCAGTGAGGATTGAATGGCTTGGGCGTGGGCGTACGCGGCATGAGCGCTCGCGGCGGCCGCGGCGGCGGACGCTCGTTGACTCTTGAGCTTGTCGCGTTCCTGGGTCAAGGTGATCGTGGCGTTTTTCAGCTGGGCGACCGTGGTCTGGACGCTGCCCTCGACGATGGAGGTGTACACGCGCTGGGCACCCGCGTTGGTGGCGCTCGTACCAAACAGGGGATTAGAGGCCGCCGCCGCGTCGCTGTTCACGTAGGCGTAGATGGCTTCTCGGAGAAGTTGGTCTTTACGTTGCGCGACGAGGGCATTGTCGGCAGCGACTGTCGCTTCGGTGTTAGCGATCTGGGACCGAATGGTGTTGTAGCGCTCTTGCAACTGGTCATACTGCTGACCGAGAACCCCGACGGCAGATTGCTCTTGGAGAATTTGGCGGTAAATGGCGTTGGCTTGGCTCTTGAGGGTAGCGAGCGGTGTCGCCCCGGCGGGGGAGAACGAAAGGCTGATGGAGCCCACTACGACGGCGGCTGCGGTCAACATGGACGTTTTCCATCGGAGAGATGAACGTCTCGGAAGTGGCCGCGGCGTCGAGTTTTTCTCGACGTAGGTCATAGTCCTAGGTTAGTCCACGAGCACTTTTCGGGACCCTTCGCAGGGAGTGAAAATTTATATTTCCCCTGATAAAAAGCAATTACTTCAGTTTTTACTAGGCAACTTGATCGAGCAAACGCCGGGCAATCACTTTGAGGCACAAGGTTTCGTCCGCACCTTCAAAAATAGACAGCACCCGGGCGTCAACGTAGTAGCGACTGACGGCGTATTCCTCGGCATAACCCATTCCCCCATGAATCTGGAGAGCCTCGCGCGTCACCCATTCCGCGGCGCGGCAGACATAGGCCTTAGCCATGGATGCCTCGAGAGTGCCTTCACCCTTACCCATGAGCCGGGCGACGTCGAGGGAAAACTGACGAGAGGCCTGGATGATGGCGGCCATGGTGCCGAGCTTCACGCGGGTGAGCTCGTAGTTGATGATGGGCTCACCGAAGACCACGCGGTTGCGGGCGTAGTCCAAGGCGGCCTCGTAGGCCGCCTGCATGAGCCCGATGGCGCGTGCGGCGGTTTGAATTCGACCATTTTCGAACCCGGCCATTTGGAAATAGAAACCCTTCCCCAAACCGGCTTCGCCACCGACCAGGTGCGAGTCCGGAACGAACCAGCTCTCGAAGCTGAGTTCATAGGAATGCATGCCGCGATACCCGATGGTGTCAATGGGTCGTCCTTCCAGGCGACCGGGAGCATCGCTGCGGCCTTCGGCGCTGGCGTCTTGAGTAAAGAGGAAACCGTGTCCGTCACCGACGGGCTTTTCCACGATGAACAATGAGAGTCCACGGTGCGTTTTGCTGCGGTCGGGATCGGTACGCGCGAGCAACATCAAGACGTTGGCGCGGGCCCCAAAGGTGCACCATGTCTTGGTGCCGTTAATAATCCAACCACCTTCGGTCTTGGTGGCGCTGGTGGTGAGACTGGCCACGTCGGAACCAAAGTCGGGCTCCGTCACGGCAACCGCCGCCAAGGTTTCCGCGCTGGCGAGACGGGGCAACCAATACGACTTCTGCTCCTCGGTGCCGCCGCTCACGAGGGCGCGCGTCAAAATCTCGGGACGAGTAATGAGCGAACCGCCAATACCTAAACCGCCCCAGGTCAGCTCCTCCGTGGCGACGACCATCCCGAGGTAGTCGGCCTCACCACCGGACGCGAATCCGCCGTATTCTTCCGGCACCGATAAGCCAAAACCACCCAGTTCGGTGAGGCCCTTGATAATGGATTCGGGGATATCACCGTTGCTCCGGTGAACGTGTTCAGCGTGCGGGCGCACTTCCTGCTCGGCGAAACGGTGAAAGGTCGAAGCGACCATGCCAAATTCTTCACCCAAGTGGCTATCACCAGTAGTTTCGGCCAGGGAGGACAAAAAGTTCGCGTCGCGGTAGGTGCTGAGAAATTCGGCGAAGGGCACACTCCACGTCGCGTCGAGACCCCAGAGTTTTTCGTGACCCAAAATTCGTGTCGCGAGATCACTGACAGCGAGCCCCACAAACCCCAGGGCAAGATTCGCTTCCGTCGTGCCGTGGGCGGCGTAGGCCAGCGCCGAACGTGACGTAGCGATGGCGCTCGCCGCGTGGGACAAGTCGTAGGCGAAACTCTGCTGGGCGTCGACGCCGCCGAGTTCGGCCAAACGGCGCACTCCGTGATCGACAATTCCCTGGGCGGTAGTCACCAGCTGGTGGGCGTGCTGTATCTCGTTGCGCGTGGATTCCATAGTGCGAAACTAATGGGAAAATCTTGCATCGTGCGAGTCCCTAGGCTGGGCCCATGCGAGTGACGATGATGCTGGCCGACGCGGCACAAGTAGCCGACGGCAAAATTTATTTACTAGGTGGTGGCTGGTCCGTGGCCGGACCGGGGTTCTTCACCTCGGCGCTGGCCATCAAGGTTGAGGCTGACTGGGCGGAGGCCACGCGCTCCTACCACTGGGAGTTGCTGCTCGAAGATGCCGATGGCCGTCAGGTTCTGGTGGGTGAGGAAAACCAGCCCATCGAAGTACGGGGCGACTTCACGGTGACGCCCAACGGTGACATTCCGGTCGGCGCTCCGATCGATATACCCCTGGCTATTAACTTCGGCCCCTTGCCCTTGGCCGAT
>CAINHL010000161.1 GCA_903848885.1 uncultured Actinomycetes bacterium | reverse complement strand
TATTCCAATTCGCAGTCCCAGCGGGATTCGAACCCGCGTAGCCAGCTTGAGAAGCTGGAGTCCTAGGCCACTAGACGATGGGACCGTGTACAGCGACAGTTGATTCTAGCCAAGCACTTCAACTGACTCGCTCGGGGGCAAGGACTCGAACCCTGAATAACTGGACCAGAACCAGTTGTGTTGCCAATTACACCACCCCCGAAAGGTATCTGTGAGTTTAGCCGACGGAACTTAACCCTTCGAAGGGAGGCTGGTGACCGTCGCCGCACCGGCTGTTATCTGACTCAGGGTGTGATACCCGATAATCCGACCCACGGCGACTTCACCCGCTTCGACAAACATCTGATTCCATACGGCGCCGCCGGTGATCGGAGATGTCGTGCTGGGACTGGGGAGAGGCGTAAATCCTTGGTTGCTCAGGATGGCCATCGCCCGATATTCGTGAAATCCGTCAGTCACACACATCACGGTCGTGATCCCCGCGGCTTTCATTGCGGCCTCCACCGAAGCGACGTTTTGCCAGGTATCGCTGCCCGAACCCACGATGATCTTGGAACGGGGCACCCCGTGCTGCTCTAAATAAGTGGCCGACACCTGCGCTTCGGAGTAGACGTCCGCAGGTTGCTTCCCGCCGGTGACCACGACGAGGGGGGCCCGGTGATTCGCCCAGAGAATCACCGCTTGGTTTAAGCGGGCGGCGAGCGTCGGAGACGGAACGCCATTGTCTTCGGTGGTGCCGAAAACGACGATGGCCGTGGTGTTCTGCGTCGTGGATTCACGGCTCGTCAGGTACACCTGCGCGAAGCAGATGGCGTAGTAGACCACCACCGCCGTCAGAAACCAGGTGACGATTTTGATGACTAACTTCGCCGGGCCAAACAAAATAGTGGAAATTTTTAACATCACAGAGCCATTTCTATTCGTCGGATCGTTTCCTCACGGCCAAGGATCACTAGGGACTCAAAGAGCGGGGGTCCCACCAATCGTCCGGTGAGCGCACATCGCAAAGGGGCCTGCGCCTTGCGCAAATTCCATTCGTGTCGCTCGCCCACTGACATCACGGTGGCGTGGAGCGTTTCGGCATCCCAGTTGACGGCAGCGAATTCCTCGACGAGATCGCGCAAGACGGCTTGGGCCACCTCGCTCGTGGCGATGGTCTTGGTGAAGGCGTCATCGTCACGGGGAGCGTCGGCGAGGAAAAAGAAGTCCACCATGGCGGGTATTTCCCCCATGAGGGCAATGCGTTCTTGCACGAGGGGCGCCACCCGGCCGAAGAGTTCCGGATCGAAGTTCTCCACGGGCCACGGAGTCTGATATTCCTGCGGCGACCACGCCGAGGTCGACGGTGACACCCAGGGCTGCGCGCGTTCAATGAACGCCTCCGGCGACAACTCGCGGATGTAGGTTCCGTTGAGGTGAAGGAGTTTCTTCACGTCAAAAAAAGCCGGAGAGTGCGAAACGTCTTCGAGACGGAATTCGCGAATCAAGGTCGACACGTCAATCTTCTCTTCTTCTCCGCTGGGCGACCAACCCAAAAGGGCCAAGTAGTTCACAAAGGCTTCGGGGAGATAGCCCTGATCGCGGTACATCTCGGTGGCGACTGGGTCTTTGCGCTTCGAGAGCTTCTTGCGCTGCTCGTTCACCAACAAGGGCAAATGCGCGTAGTGCGGTATGGGCGTGACGAGGCCCGAGGTCAGGTTGAGCGCCTCCCACAAGAGAATCTGTTTCGGTGTATTGGGGAGGTGCTCTTCGCCGCGGATTACGTGACTGATGCGGTCGTTGCGGTCGTCCACCACGTTGGCGAGGGCGTAGAGAACCGCACCCGACGACTTAGCCACCACGAAATCATCAATCACGCCGTGAGAAAACTCCACGTCGCCGCGAATCAAATCGTGCACCACCGTGCTTCCACCCACCGGAGTGGCGAAGCGCAGCGCGGTGCGGGGACCTTGCGCCAGGGCACGGTCGCGGCAGAAGCCGTCGTAGCCCGGCGTCTTATTGTCGCCCTTGCGTGCCTGGACCTGATCGCCCGTGCAATCGCAGAAGTACAAGTACCCCCGGTCGAGTAATTCGGCCACGGCCGCCTGGTGTGCGGCGGTGTTGTCACTTTGGCGAAACGGCCCTTCGTAGGGGGTGAG
>CAINHL010000160.1 GCA_903848885.1 uncultured Actinomycetes bacterium | reverse complement strand
TTTGACCACCTCGAGGTGGAGGTGCACCACGGTGGTCAACCCCTGTATCCGTACCTCTTCGGGATCGAGTGAGCGAGAGCCCTCCACGCCCCCTTCGTCAGCTGGCTGATGTCCCCGTCACGGCCCTGAAGCATGTCGGAGAAAAACGGGCCGCCTCACTGGAGCAAATGGGCATTACCTCGGTCTTCGATTTACTCACTACCTATCCGCGACGTTACGTGGACCGCACCAAACAAGTTGATCTGAGCGACCTCGCTCTCGGCGAGGAGGTTGCGATTTTTGGTGAAGTCGTAAAGTGCTCGGCGCGGCGGACGCAGACGGGCAAAGCCATGGTGGAAGTCACCGTCACGGACGGTGCGAGTTCGCTCAAAGTAGTTTTTTTCAACCAGGCATGGCGTGAGCGACAACTCACCGTCGGATCCCAGGCACTCTTTTTTGGTAAAGCCAGCGATTTTCGCGGAACCGCACAAATGACGAATCCCGTGGTGGACGTCATCGTGGGAGCCAGCGGCGAGGAACGTGACCCGAGTCGCGTGGGTCGCGTGGTCCCGATTTACCCGGCTTCCGGTAAGGCCGGTCTCACTTCGTGGGAAATGGGTGGTTTCGTCGAAGAATCCCTGCGTCGCGCCGGGCAGATTATTGATCCGCTGAGTGACGACCAACGTAGAGCTCATGATTTGGTCGAACGCACTGCGGCTTTTCACGATATTCACTCACCGACCGAAACCCAGGACCTTGCGCCGGCTCGACGACGCTTGGTGTTCGACGAATTCCTTCGACTGCAGTTGCTGCTAGCCCTACGCCGACGGCGCCTCGAAGAATCCGCCGCAGGGGTGGCGCACCCTGCAGACCTTGCCGATCTCGCTACCGCGCCCGGATCGTTGGTGAGTCCCGCGCGTTCGCTGGTGGCACAGTTTCTCGCCGGTCATCGCTTCGCTCTTACCGGCGCCCAGCAACGAGCTCTGGCGGATATCTTTTCCGATCTCACCAAGTTGCGACCCATGCACCGTTTGCTCCAGGGAGACGTGGGGTCGGGAAAGACCACCGTAGCGCTGGCGGCCATGCTGGCGGTGATTGACGGTGGTCGTCAAGCGGTGCTGATGGCGCCGACGGAAGTACTCGCCGAGCAGCACGTGGCCTCGATGCGCCGAGACCTGGCGGGGCTGGTGATATCTGACACGGCGGTATTGGGTGGTTCACGAGAAATTCGCGTGGCTTTACTTACCGGCCGACTCTCGGCTGCGGAACGACGCCGCACCGTGGCGGACATCGCCTCGGGCGCCGTGGACATCGTGGTGGGAACGCAGGCGGTCCTCACGGGTGACGTGCTCTTCAAGGCCATGGGGCTGGTGGTGATTGATGAACAGCACCGCTTTGGGGTTGAGCAGAGGGCCAGTCTGCGTGACAAGGGTCGCACGCATTCTCAGGAAGGACGCGACCCCGATCTTTTGGTGATGACCGCGACGCCCATTCCGCGTACGGCGGCGCTGGTGATGTTTGGCGATTTGGACCTCACGCTGGTGGACGAAATGCCGGTGGGGCGACTGGCCATCGAAACCTACGCCTGCTCGGCGGCGCAGACCGCTACGGCGTGGTCGCGCGTCCGAGAGGAAGTGGCTGCGGGTCGACGAGCTTTCGTGGTCTGTCCCTTGGTGGACGGATCGGAAAAGGTGGAAGCCACGAGTGCCGTCGCCGAACGCGACCGCCTCGAAGCGCAGGAACTCAAGGGTTTGCGCGTGGGACTCCTCCACGGACAAATGAAATCCGACGAGAAGGACTACGCCATGGAGGCCTTTCGCGCGGGCATCATTGACGTGTTGGTCGCCACCACGGTGATTGAAGTGGGAGTGGATGTTCCCGACGCCACGGTCATGGTCATTGAAGACGCCTGGCGTTTCGGTATCGCGCAACTCCACCAGTTACGTGGCCGCGTAGGGCGTGGACAACATCAGAGCTATTGCTATCTCTTGGGTTCACCTTCGACCCCCGACGGAGAGCGTCGCGTGGGGGCGTTGGTGGAGTCGCACGACGGGTTTTTCTTGGCGGAAGTCGACCTCGACTTACGCGGTGAAGGTACCATCCTGGGTGCACGCCAACAAGGTCGCAGCGACCTGCGCTTGGCATCGCTCGTGCGTGATGGTGACCTTCTGGCTGCCGCGCGCGATACGGCCAACCAGATGGTCGCCGAAAGTCCGACCTTGGAAGCCTTTGCTGGTTTGGTAGACGAACTGCGGCTCTTTGTGGACGACGAGGAAGCGAACTATCTGTTCAAGTCCTAGACGACTATTTATTGATGATGTAGTACAGACCCGAGATGATGACGGCCAGAATCCCTGTGCTGGAGGTCAGCGCGACGGCGGACAGGAGGACCCTGTTGGACACCGTGGTGTGGCGATTGCGAAGGGTCGAAAGGCAGTACACGGTGATCGTAAAGAGGACGACCAGCAACACGGCCGAAGCGGTGCTGATGTACAGCACCTTGCCGATGGAGACCCAGTCGATGAGGGGCTTGGGGGCGGTGGATGTGGTCAACATGTTTATTGTCCTCCGGTGGCGTCAACGCCTTCAAATGCTTCGTGGTGCTCGCCCCATTTATCGTTCACGTTGCCCGCATCGATCTTGTCGCTTCGTGAACGTAGGAAGACGAAGCTCGCGTAGCTCATCAGGGCGAGTCCCATGACGAGGACTCCCACTTTGTAACCGCACGCGCGTTCGACATAGAAACTCGCAGCACCACATAGCCCGGCAATGGGCAGGGTGATAAGCCACGCCAGGGCGACTCGACCGGCGAGTGACCAGCGAACCTGGCGCTTCTTGGTGCCGACGCCGGATCCGACGATGGAGCCAGTGGCGACGTAGGTGGTGGAGAGCGGAATGCCGAAGTGGCTCGAACTCAAAATGACGGCGCTCGAAGTAATCTGTGCCGCGAAACCCTGAGTGGGACTGATCGTGGTAAAGCCTTGGCCCATGGTGCGGATGATTCGCCAACCGCCCAAGAAGGTACCCAAAGCAATTGCGGCTCCGCACACGACGATCACCCAGGTAGGGGTGGCGGCGTCTTGCAGGATGGTGCCGTTCGCCACGAGGGCCAAAGTAATAATTCCCATGGTCTTTTGGGCGTCGTTGGTGCCGTGTGCGAGCGACAGCAAGGTGGACGAACCTATCTGGCCAGCGCGCATGCCCCAGGACTTTGTTTCGTCGTCCGATTTCAACGTCAGGCGGCGCGACAAAGTCGTGGCGATAGCGGCGATGACGAGTGCGAAGATCGGTGCGAAGAGCGACGGTACCAGGACCTTGCCAACGATGCCCTTCCAGAGGACTGCGCTGGTCCCGGCGTGGGCGAGCATGGCACCCGCGACACCACCGATGAGGGCGTGTGAGGAGCTCGAAGGAATTCCGAAGTACCACGTCGTTATGTTCCACGCGATGGCGCCCACCAAGCCACCAAAAACTACCGGCAAGATAATGTCGGTCTGACTTACGATGCCACTGGCCACCGTGGCGGCCACCTTGAGCGACAAAAAGGCGCCGATGAAGTTGAAGACACTTGCCAAGATCACCGCTGCGCGTGGGCTGAGGGCCCTCGTTGCGATGCTCGGCGCGACCGCGTTCGCGGTGTCGTGAAAACCATTGGTGAAGTCGAAACCAAGGGCGATGAGAACTACGAGGACTAGAAGAAAAGTATCGTGCACGTCCCTATTTTTAGTGAGCGAAAACAGTCACTCCGTGCTCATTTTGCCGAGATGGTCAAGATTTGTCCGAGAGATAACCTTCGCGTTACCTAAGAGGAAGGCGTAGCCTAGGGGGATGCGCGTTATCGCCGGCGAGGCTCGAGGACGACCACTCAGGGCCAAACTTCCCTCCACCGTTCGGCCCACCACCGATCGAGCCAAGGAAGCCATCTTCTCCATGCTCGAATCACGCGGGGGATTGATGGATCTCGTGGTAGTCGATCTGTATTGCGGTTCGGGCGCGCTCGGAATTGAAGCCCTGAGTCGGGGAGCCAAGAAGGCCTACTTCGTGGACTCTGATCCGGCCTGCCTGCAGGCCGCTAAGGCGAATCTCGCTCCCTTTGGACTATCCGGCGAAGCGGTCTTCATTCGCGCCACCTTGCCCCTATGGACGCCGCCCGAGGATGTTGACCTGGTTCTGGCCGATCCTCCCTATGGTGCAGTGGATGTCGGGGCGCTACTCCGTGGTGTCGGCGCGTCACGGGTGATTGTTGAAAATGACCGAGTGGCCAGCGCACCCGAGGGCTGGGAGATAACGAAAACCAAGCGTTACGGGACTACGCTCGTAACTATGTTGGAACCACTGGTGGCACAATGACGATTGGACTGATTCCGGGCTCGTTCGACCCTTTTCATAACGGTCATTTAGAAGTGGTGGAGCGGGCGAGTCACATCTTTGACGAAATTGTGGTCGCCGCCATCCGTAATCCCCAAAAGTCGACGTCGCTGTTCAACCTGGAAGAGCGCCGCGACATGATTGCCGAGTCGTGCGCCCACATCAAAAATGTCCGTATAGTCTCAATTTCGACGCTATTGGTCAATGTCGCTAAGGACGTGAACGCCACCGCCATCGTGAAGGGGCTACGCGCGGTCTCGGATTTTGAGGCGGAGCTACAAATGGCCCAAATGAACCGATCCCTTTCGGGCGTCGAAACCCTTTTTATTCCGTCGAGTTCCAGCCACTCTTTCATCGCTTCGCGCCTGTTGCGCGAAGTAGCCCGCTACGGCGGC
Organism: uncultured Actinomycetes bacterium; assembly: GCA_903848885.1. Taxonomy (GTDB): domain Bacteria; phylum Actinomycetota; class Acidimicrobiia; order Acidimicrobiales; family RAAP-2; genus RAAP-2. The sequence goes on along the minus strand of CAINHL010000160.1, from coordinate 2,152 downwards.
GACGTACGCCCTTTTGTTCCCGCCCCGGTAGCGATTCGACTCGCTGCGAAATTTGAAGGAGAGACAGAATGACGAGTTTCGACGGATACGACGACGAGCAGTTTGAGCCCGATGTTCCGGTGCGCGACGTGGGACGTCGCGGTCAGATGGGTATCGAGGACTGCATCCGCTTGGCAACCCAGCTCGTGCAAGAGAGCAAGGGAATGCCCCTGTCGTCATCGGCCCTCGTCAATCGGGAGGAATTGCTCGATCTTCTCGGCGACGCCCACGAAAGTCTGCCGGCTGAACTGCGTGACGCCCGCTGGGTGTTGCGCGACCGTGATCAGCTCCTCGACGACGCGCAGCGTCAAGTAGAGCGCATGCTCGACGCCGCGCGAGGCGAAGCCGCACGCTTGGTCGACAAAGCCGAAATCGTTCGCCAAGCTCGCATGACGGCGGAACAAATCATCGCCGACGCCGATGAACGCGCCCGCACGCGTATCAACGAGGCCGAAGACTTCATCGACACCAAATTGGGCGGCATGGAAATTGTTCTTGATCGTCTAATGAAGACCGTGACGACGGGACGCGAGCGCCTTCGTCCCGTCGCCCCTGTGACGCCGCCACCTGCCTCCTCAAGCGATTTCTTCTCGGTCACCCCACACGCATCGAACTCGTACGACGCTCCGGTCGAAGATTCCTTCTTCGACCAAGACGCCGACTAGCGGCGTGGCTTCGGCCTACTTGGTGCCCGTGGCGCAGTTGCTGCGCGACGTACCGTCGACACTTCGCGTGGAGTTCTCCGCTCTTTTTGACGAAATGAACGAATTCGATCCCCTGCCAGCGGGGGAGGCCGACGTGCCGCGTGGCGCTATCGCCGAGGTGAATCTACATCTCGAAAGTTTCAGTGGCGGTCTGCGGGCGAGGGGTCAGATCGCCGCACCCTGGCGTGCCCTGTGTCGCCGCTGCAGTATCGATATCGATGGACACAGTGAGGTGCAGGTCTCGGAGCGCTTCGTGGATGATCGAGGCCCGGGGGATGACGACGCCTATCTCGTGGTGAACGATTTCGTGGATTTAGCCCCCTTGGTACACGAGGCCATCTTGTTGGATTTACCCGTAGCGCCTCTCTGCCGACCGGACTGTCGGGGACTCTGCGTTCAATGCGGATCCGATAAGAATTTGGGCGATTGTGGCTGTCTGGCGCCGATAGATCCCCGCTGGGCTACACTAGACAACCTGCGCTTCGTCGACAACGAGTCGAACGAAGCTTCCTCCGAGTAAAAGAGAAGAACGATGCCAGTTCCAAAGCGCAAGCAATCTAAAGCCCGTGGTCGTAGCCGACGCGCTGCCAACTGGAAGTTGGAGCTGCCCGCACGTTCGATTTGCCCGCAGTGTGCCAGTTCGAAGTTGCCGCACGTAGTCTGCCCGAACTGCGGTTGGTACAAGAACCGCGTCGCGGTCGAGGTTAACTAAGTTGACCTTGCCCATCGCCCTCGACGCGATGGGTGGTGACCACGCCCCCAGCGAAATCATCGCGGGTGCACTCCGCGCTCGTGAGGAGCTCGGGATCGACGTCATTTTGGTGGGCCCCCCCGAGCTTTTGGGCGACACGCACGACTTTGAGGTATTCGCCTGCACTGAAGTCATCGCGATGGACGACGACCCGGGTGCTTCGGTGCGCAAGAAGAAGGACTCCTCGCTGGTACGCGCTGCGGAACTCGTTCGTGACGGTCGAGCGGGCGCCATGGTGTCGGCCGGTAATACCGGTGCGACTATGGCCTCTGCACTCCTGCGCATGGGTCGACTTCCGGGCGTCATTCGCCCCTGTATTGCCACTCCCTTACCCAATCCCGGTCGCGCGCCCACGGTCATGGTCGACGCGGGTGCCAATTCCGAGTGCACGCCCGAGATGCTGGTGCAGTTTGCTCTTATGGCCTCGGCCTTTTCTACCAGTCGATTTGGAATTGCTGACCCCACGGTGGGCTTGCTCTCCATTGGAGAAGAGTCCACCAAGGGGACGCCCTTGGTTAAAGAGACGCACCAGCTCCTGGCCGCGACTCCCGGTCTGCGCTTTGTGGGGAATGTCGAAGGCCGCGACTTGATCCCCGCTCCCGTAGATGTCATCGTGACCGATGGCTTTACCGGGAACGTGGCCCTTAAGACTCTCGAA
>CAINHL010000159.1 GCA_903848885.1 uncultured Actinomycetes bacterium | reverse complement strand
TTACCAAGAACCCTCGTGCCGAGGGTTCCAACTTCCAGCCTCGCGCAGCCGCCCCGGCCGCCGCGGGAACCCCCAACTATGCCTTTGATGAGGAGCCCTTCTAATGCCACGTAGGAATATGCCCACGCCGCCAAAGCGCGCGCCAAAAATTGACAGCCGTCGCGACAAGAAGCCGAAGCCCTGTGTTTTCTGTGCTCACAACGTGACCTACGTCGACTACAAGGACCTCGGGTCCTTGCGCAAGTACGTCTCGGACCGCGGCAAGATCCGTGGCCGTCGCGTCTCGGGTAACTGTCAGCAGCACCAGCGTGCCGTGACCGACGCAATTAAGACTGCTCGCGAACTCGCTTTGTTGCCGTACACCCAGCGCACCGTGACGGAGCGTCGCGGTGGACGCGGTGGACGTGATGATCGCGGTGACCGTGGTCCTCGTGGTCCACGCGCCGACCGTGAGAACGAAGCCACCCTGGAAGGTATCGAGGACTTCGTTCTTGAGTCCAGCGAAGAGCTGACCGTGGAAGTCGTCGCTGACGTCGCAATCGAGGAGGCGGAGTAATGAAGGTTCTTCTTCGTAGTGATGTCAAAGGTGTTGGCCGTCGTGGTGACGTCGTTGACGTCAAGAGCGGTTTCGCCCGCAACTTCTTGATGCCGAATGGCCAAGCCCTGGCCGCCACCGACAGCATGGCGCTGCAGGCAGCTTCCATGCGCAAGGCCCGTGACCTTCGTGACGCCCAGAGTCGTGAAGCTGCCGAAACGCAGCGAGGCGTCATCGAAAAGGCTTCACTCAGCATCGCCGCCCGCGCCGGTGCCAACGGACGCCTTTTTGGTTCGGTGACCGAAGCCGACGTGGTGAACGCCATTCGCACCGCCACCAGCATTTCGCTGGAGCGCGGTCAGATCACCCTGACGGAGCACATCAAGGAACTCGGAACCTCGAGCGCCACGGTGGAACTCTTCGATGGCGTGGTCGCCACCGTCTCCATTGAGGTAGTCGCGAAGGCCTAGTTTTTCGTTTCGAAGAAGGGGTCGGGACCTAGTCTCGGCCCTTTTTTTGTTCCCGTGTCACAGGTGTGCGTTGAAATGCACAGGCTTTCCCCATCTTTGGGTCTTGCAACCCACAGCCCCTATCAGCCACGCTGGGAGTCACCATGTCCGACATCGACGAATACGAATACCACGAGCAGACCTACTCCGCCCCGACCCGCGTTCCGCCGAACGACGTCGACGCGGAGGAGTCCTTGATCGGAGCCATGCTCTTGTCGCGCGAGGCGGCCCTGCTCGCCCAAGAACTCTGCGCCGCCGAGGACTTCTATCGCCCGATGCACGCGCAGATTTTTTCCGCCATCGTCGAACTCTCGAATCAGAACATCGAGGTGGACTACGTCACCTTGAAGTCGAAGTTGGAAGCGCGCGGCATTAAATCCCTGGATGCCTCCCTGCTGGCGTCGCTGCAAGTCAACACTCCGTCCTCCGCCAACGCCGCCGACTACGCCCGCATCGTGCGCGACCGTGCGCGTCAGCGTCGCTTGATTGAGGTGTCGTCGAAGATTACCGACGAAGCCTTCCAGCCGTCGGACGACGTGGACGCGCTGATGGACCGCTCCGAATCGATGATTCTGGAAATCTCTGACCGTGACGCGCGCGACACCGTCTCGCAACTTCTTCCCTTGTTGATGGAGGAAATCGACGTCCTCGAGCAACGTGCGAATAACGCCGGTCAAATTACGGGTATCGAAACTGGGTATCGCGGCTTGGACGCCTTGCTGAAGGGAATACAGCCGACCAGCCTCTCCATTGTGGGCGCGCGACCTTCCACCGGAAAGACCGCCTTCGCCCTCGGGATCTTGGTTCACGTGGGTGCGGTCATGCGCAAGCCCGCCCTCTTCTTCTCCCTGGAAATGAGTCGCAGTGAACTCACCGAGCGAATTCTGGCCACCACGGCGCGTATTGATTCCAGTCGCATGAAGACGGGCGAGCTCAACGACATGGAGTGGAAGCGCACCGAAGAGGCCTTGGGCTACCTGCAAGACGCGCCCATCTTTATTGACGACAACCCCAACCTGACGGTGATGGAGGTCCGGGGTCGTGCGCGACGTTTGAAGCAGCAACAAGGCGAACTCGGCGTGGTCATCATTGACTACCTGCAGCTAATGAGTTCGAGGGGGCGCAGCGAGAACCGTCAGGTAGAAGTCTCGGAAATGAGTCGTGGCTTGAAGTTGTTGGCGCGTGAACTTCGTTGCCCCGTGATCGCTCTCTCGCAGCTCTCGCGTGCGGTGATGAACCGCACCGATCACACGCCCATCATGTCGGACCTTCGCGAATCGGGTTCTTTGGAACAAGACGCCGACATCGTGATCTTCCTGCATCGCCCCGACATCAATGGTGACGTCACCATTGAGAAGAAGGGCATCGCCGAAGTGATCTTGGCCAAGCACCGCAATGGTCCTATCGGCAGGTCCAACTTGGCCTTCGTGGAGCAGTTCGCGCGCTTCGAAAACATGGGCGACGCAATTTAGGCAGCCCGCCTTCGCCCATGGCTCGAAAGGTCACCGTGGGGATATCAACCGACGAGACGGTGGCGATCTTCCGCCAACTGACCGGTCAAAAAAAGAGTTCGGAAATAAGAAAAGGGGCCGGGTTCACCCGGCCCCTTTTCTGTGAACATCACTTCGGCTGCATGCGGATGCCGGCGTCCAAACGGATCGACTCGGCGTTCATGTAGCTGTTCGAGAGCAGCTCGACGGCCAAGGTGCCGAACTCGTCCTGGAAGCCCAAGCGCTTCGGGAAGAGCACGCCCACACCCAAGCGAGCCTTGAACTCTTCCGAGGC
>CAINHL010000158.1 GCA_903848885.1 uncultured Actinomycetes bacterium | reverse complement strand
TCCCATGGAATTTCAACCATCAGAGGGCTCAGCACGGGAACGGACGTACGCGACACCGAAAAAATTCTGGGTCTGTTGGGGGCGAGAATTTCTTGGAACAAGGACCAATGCTTAGTGGAGTCAACCGAATTACGGCCGGCGAAGACTGATTTATATTGTGGGAATTCGGGCACCACTATGCGACTGCTGGCAGGGTTACTGGGCGGCATCGGTGGGAGCCATCGGTTAGTAGGCGATGAATCGTTGAGCCGGCGACCTATGGATCGAATCGCTACGCCTCTCGGCGAAATGGGAATACAACTCGATGGACAGGGTGACTCCGTCACTGCGCCACTTACACTCTCGGTGCCACAAAAGGGTCTTCGCGCCATCGATTACGAGGTTCCCATCCCCAGCGCGCAAGTTAAATCAGCTGTTCTCTTTGCGGGATTGGCCGCTACTGGCACGACGAGCGTCTACGAACGATTGCGTACTCGTTCAAATACTGAGTCGATGCTTCGAACAGCGGGCATCGATGTGCGTTCAGAAAATCACGGTCAGGGAAGACTGATCACCCTCACACCGGGCAATATTGAACCGGTGAACTGGGAAGTTCCCGGAGACCCTTCCCAGGCGGCGTTTTGGATAGTTCTCGGACTTATACATCCCGATGCCGACATCTGTGTCAAAGAGGTCGAAGGTGGCGAGGAAAGAAACGGGTACATTCAAGTGCTGCGCAGAATGGGTGGCGACATTACCCGTAGTGGTGAAGAGGTCTGCGAACTCCGTGCGGCATCCAGCGCCCTCGTGGCCACCGATATTTACTCGTCAGAGATACCCTCCGTGGATGAGGTGCCAATACTGGTGGTGGCAGCCTCTGCGGCGCAGGGCTCAACCCGATTCATCGACATGGGTGAATTGCGACTTAAGGAGTCGAACCGTTTCGAGGAATCCGTACGCCTGGCAAGGGCGCTGGGTGCCACCGTAACGGTAGCGGGCGACGATTTTATTGTGGATGGCCTCGGTTCCGCAGAGGCGTTTGAATCATTCACCTTCGACGGTTTACTTGATCATCGCTTGGTAATGGCTGCAGCCGTAGCGGGCGCAGCGGGTAGTGGATCGATGATCACTTCAGAGGGTGCGGTCGAATCGTCCTACCCTGATTTCTTCTCTGAACTCGAGGTCGTGTCGTGTCGGAATTAATCATTGCAATCGACGGTCCCGCCGGATCTGGTAAATCAACCGTAGCTCGGGCCGTAGCAGCCACTCTGGGTTGGAGCTTCCTCGATACCGGAGCCATGTATCGTTCGATCTGCGTGGAGGCTGCCCGTCAAAATGTTTCGATTCGAAACGAAGAGGCCATTTCTGCTTTGGCTGAGCGCTCGATTATCCGTGTCGGAAGCAGAGTTCTCATCAATGACGTGGACGTTACCGAGGCGATTAGAACGGATCAGGTAAACCACGATGTGAGTTTGGTGGCCACCTACCCGTCCGTCCGATCCGCGATGGTTGATCGTCAACGAGAGTTCGCCGACGGGGCGTCCGTTGGAACCGTGGTGGAAGGACGCGACATCGCCACAGTGGTCTTTCCCAACGCCACTTTGAAGATATTCCTCACCGCATCGCTCGAAGAACGTGGGCGGAGACGAGGGACTGAAGGCATCGAGTCCATACAGCGAAGAGATGAAATTGACCAGAATCGTGAGACATCGCCGCTGAGACGTCCTGTCGATGCCAGACTAATTGACACAACGGATCGCAGCGTCGAAGAAATTGTGAAGGAGGTGGTGTCGTGCCTAGAGTCGTTGCCGCTGAAGTAGATACGCGTAAAACCCTCGGCTACCGTGCGTTCAGAGGTACTTTGCGGGTTGTTTGGGTTCTCATGTTCCGACCTCGAGTTATTGGTGCCGACAACATTCCGAAGGAGGGGCGCGTAATAATCGCACCGCTGCATCGTTCCAACATCGATTTCGCTTTCGTCTTGTTCCTGTCTCGCCGTAAAGCCTTCTTCATGGCTAAAGACTCCCTTTTCCCCGTCCCCGTCCTCGGCAGGTTGGCATCAGCGATGGGCGCCTTTCCAGTGAAACGGGGTAGTGCGGATCGCGAAGCGATGGCGATATCACAAAGGATTTTGGAGGCAGACGAAGCCTTGGTCCTTTTTCCAGAAGGCACACGTCAATCAGGCGACACCGTGAGGGATCTACACAATGGGGCAATGTTCCTCGCGACGAGAACCGGGAGTCCCGTGGTGCCTGTGGGAATCGCCCAGAGCGAGAGGGCTATGCCTGTCGGTGCCAAATTCCCTCGTCCCGTCCGCGTGACCCTCGTGGTGGGTCACGCAATAAACGTACCCGAGGCCAGCGAGAGGACCTCGCGGCACGATCTCGATGAACTTACCGAAACTTTGCGGAGCCGGCTCGAAGAGTGCTACACCGAAGCTCGAAAACTATCTTCTTAGCGCTCTCGCCACCAAGTGCCGAAGACAACTCGGCCGTAACGAAACCCGTAACGCCAGTTCTTTCCCTTTTTGGTTTCGCCAGAAAGGCGTTCGTACCACATTGTGGGTACTTCCGAAACCCGCCAGCCTCTCTTCAGCGACGTGATGAGTAGCTCTGCTGTTTGATACTGCTGTTGTTGCAAGCGATCGACCACATCGGCCAGCATCGAAGTTTTCATCGCACGAAAACCGTTGGATGTATCCGTCAAACGACTACCCGTCATTCTGTTCATTACAAATGAGAAAAAGCGAACGCCCCACTTACGGAAATCGTCAGACGTGGTGTCGACTCCTAAGCGACGACTGGCTACAACAAAGTCGGATTGACCCGAAAGTAAGGGTTCGACGATCACCGGAATCTCTCCTGGATCGTTTTGCCCATCAGCGTCCAAGGTCACGACGTACAGGGATCCTCGGTCGACGCAGAAGCGATACCCCACTTGCAGTGCTACACCGTGACCGAGATTGACCGGGAATTCGATAACTGCGACCTGCGGATTGGCTCTCGCAATTTCCGCAGTCCTGTCCTTTCCACCATCCACCACTACGACCGTCGAAAGTCGACAACCGTGCACTTCCGTAGGAAGTTTGGACAGAACGTGGGCAATATTCCCCTCTTCCTCGTAGGCGCAGATTAAAGCCGTGATTTCGCTCAGCTGGAACCCCGGATAGCGCTGCTCAAAGTCGATCAGAGATTGTCCGATGACATAACTACGTAGTGCTACTTGACGTTGCTCATGAAAATCATCGATGGGCATAACTAAAGTGACCGTGCTCGTGAAAAGACACGTTCAACCATGGGCGCAAAGTGCTGCAATGGCAGCGATTCGAACTCAGGATCAAAACTCTTCTGGTCCCATTCGTCCGCGAAACGCTCAGCCAACTCAAACCAGGGTTGACCAACATGGTTCTCGCGCAAGTTGGGGTTCATTCCCAAGTGTTCGTAATAGTGACGACCCTGGAAATCTTGGTGTGTCGCAATCATCCAGTACACGTCCTCTCGAACGTAAGGCTTGAGTATTTCGGCCGCAATACGAGGGTGATTCGGAACAGAAATTAATTTGCCGACGTCGTGCAGCAAAGAGGCCACGATGACCTCTTCGTCAGCGCCTGCCGCTTCCGCCCGGGTTGCAGTCTGGAGCGAGTGTTGCATCTGGTCGACGCTAAAACCATCAGTGATGGCTGACAGGCCCTGAATCATTGCAAGAATCTGTTGTGCAACCCGCGGCTGGTTATTCATCGTCTCTTCAGCAATTACCATCCATTGCTCACGGGTCGACTTGTCCATTGCGGCGAAAGAAGTACTCATCCTGCCAGTTTGCCAGAAAAGTAGGAACTACCGAGGTATCAGAGGGCTTCTTCCAGCACCATCGCAGCCGTGAATGACCGGTCATCCGTCGATGGGTCAGGCTGGTCCACTGGAGCTTGAAAAGTTGCGTTCAGGAGTGCCGTGAGCGTGCGTATCAACTCGCGCAGTTCCGGTGGAGGGGGGAAGTACTCCTCCTCGAGGGTCGCGCTCCGAGTTTCGACACCATTCCTCGCACCCAGCGCATTCACGACCTCCCGCACAATTGACTCGGGTGCACTCGCTCCCGCCGTTACCGCGATGAGGCCTTCTAGCGAGTCGGGTAATTCCGCGGCACTGTTGATTCTGAGAACCGTGGGAACGCGACTGTTCGTCGCTACTTTCGTCAAAGCCACCGTGTTCGAAGAGTTCGCGGATCCAATGACAATAAAGGCGTCGGCGTCGCCGGCAATACCACGAACTGCTGCTTGACGGTTCGTCGTGGCGAAACACAAATCACTACGATTGGGCATCCAGATGTCCGGAAAAACCTCGAGCGCGTAGTCACGAAGGTCAGCCCACTCGTCGAACGACAATGTTGTTTGGCTTAACAGTGCCTTAGGGCCGGGGTCACCTCGCAGGGAATCGATATCAGCGCGACTCTGGATTAAGTGCACCGACTCAGGGGCCACGGCCATTGTTCCGACGGCTTCTTCGTGCCCCTCGTGGCCAACATAAAGAACGGTATAACCCTTGCCGGAGCGTACTTTGAGTTCGTGATGCACTTTGGTGACAAGCGGGCACACGGCATCGATCACAACTCCGCCCATCGATCGCGCAGCTTCGACGACCAAGGGTGGCGAGCCATGGGCCGACAGCATGATGGGGGCTCCCATTGGGGCCTCGTCAATGGCGTCGATGAAAACCACTCCCAATCCTTCAAAATGTTCCACGACGAATTGATTATGAACGATTTCGTGGTAACAGTAAATTGGTGGCTCGAAAATCTTGGTCATCCAATCGAGTGCTTTGATCGCCTTTTCCACACCCGCACAAAATCCACGCGGCGATGCCAGGACAACTTTGTCTACGTTCACGACTCCATTGTAGGACCGTCCATAATCCAACGATGTGTCCAACCGAGACACCTACTGCGTAGGCTACAAGTGTGTCCGGTGCTCGCATCTCGTCTATTAGTCCCGAATCGCCAGCGCAGCGCGCAGGTCTGAGCGTGGGTGACGAGATTATTTCCATCAACGGGCGCCAACCGACAGATATTATCGAGTACCAGCAGATGATCGACGATGCCGATCCCGTGATAGTGATTCAGCGTGCGGGGGAAGATCTTCAGAGAAAAATTGTCATTGCTAAGTCCGATGGCGAGAAGGTTGGTCTCACCATTGACTCGGCCGTTTTCGATCGGATTCGTACCTGCGATAACCACTGCACTTTTTGCTTCATTTATCAGCTTCCCAAAGGGCTCCGCAAAAGCCTCTACGTAAAAGACGACGACTTTCGCCTGTCGTTTCTGTACGGTAATTACACAACGCTGACACGCTTCACTGAGTTCGACCTCGAGCGAGTCGTCGAAGAAAAATTGTCGCCCTTGTACGTGTCAATTCACACCACCGACCCTGAGTTGCGTGCATCAATGTTGCGCAACCCGCGAGGCGCAACCAGCCTACGCTGGCTACGAGAACTGCTTGATGCCAAAATCACTGTTCATGGACAGGTAGTTCTGTGTCCCGGAGTGAACGACGGACCTTCGCTCATCCGCACGCTGGATGATGTCCTCACCGATTATTCAGACCTGGCATCGGTCAGCTTGGTCCCTCTAGGCGTCAGCGACTTCACTACGGAAGCAACGATGCGCGCGCATACCCGCGAAGAAGCTCTCGAGGTGATCCGGACGGTCGCGCGATACCGTGAAATGAGTCAAGAGGTACATCATCGTGACTTCATCTTTGCCAGCGACGAATTTTTCTTGATTGCCGGCCTCGCTCCACCGGGGATAGCAGACCTGCCCAGCCTCGACGAAGCGGAGAACGGTGTGGGACTAGTCGCCGCGTTCGCAGAGAGTTTTCGACATCGCCAACATATGGAGAAATTGGGGAGTGGTTTCTTTCAGTCCGTCGACGGCGCGCCACCGTGGGGGTATCGTGCCGTTAGATCTGATCGCACTGACAATTCCCGCTCGACAGGGCCAGTGTCCTTACTCACCGGAGAGTACGCCGCGCCCTTGCTCAGGGAGCTCCTTGTCAGCGAGGGCTACCTGGACGTCGAAGTTATTGCAGTGGAGAATCGCTACTTCGGTGGCAACATCAAAGTGGCAGGCCTCCTTACCGCGAGCGACATCTCTCGCGTGATGGGGGAGTTAGGACCCAATCGGCAGTATGCTATTGCGGACGTCTGTCTGTCGGAGAATCGTTTTCTTGACGGATTGGGCTTGGAAGACCTACCAATGCACGTATCGGTCGTAGAGACGACTGGAAGTGGACTTCGTAGTTTTCTAGATTCCTCCGCACGGAACGTTCACGCCTCTGAAAGTGTCTCCACATGAAACCCCACGTAGTCATCGTTGGTCGACCAAATGTTGGTAAGAGCTCCTTGGTCAACAGGCTCACCGGACGCAGGGTGGCCGTTGTGGAGGAGCATCGTGGAGTGACCCGTGACCGCAAAACCGTCGAAGTCGAGTGGTGCGGGCACGCATTTAATTTGACTGACACCGGTGGATGGCTCCACGTGGGTGACGAACTCGAGGACAAAGTGTCCCAGCAGGCTGACAAGGCCCTCGTAGATGCGAATTTAGTAATTTTGGTAGTTGATGCATCTGTCGGTGTTATGGACGAAGACATCCAAGCCGCACGTTGGGTTTTGCGGTCCGGCCGCCCCTACATGTTGGCTGCCAACAAGGTCGACGCTGACCATCTCGAGGCTTCGATTTGGGAGTTCTATCAACTGGGACTCGGAGAACCCGTTCCTATCTCCGCACTCCACGGTCGACGTTCGGGCGATTTCCTCGACGAAATTGTGACCAGGCTCAGCGAATTAGATACAGTCGCTGCCGATGAAAAAGTCGACGACGGTATTTTGTCGATCGCTATCGTGGGCCGACCAAATGTTGGAAAATCGACCTTGTTCAATCAAATGGTCGGCGAAGAGCGGTCGGTGGTTCACGACATGCCCGGGACAACCCGTGACGCCGTTGACACCATCATCGAGACCGAAAATGGCGTTATCCGCCTGATCGACACTGCGGGAATGCGTAAGCGTGCACGAACCGAGGCCGGTTTGGAGACGTATTCGGTCCTTCGTTCTCTCGAAGCACTCGATCGCGCCGACCTCGCCCTGCTCGTCATTGATGCCACGCAGGGCGCAACAGGTCAAGATCAGCGTTTGGCCGAACGTATATCGGCAGCTGGTTGCCCTGCCATCATCATTCTCAATAAATGGGAACTTATTGCCACCGAAGATCGAGATACCGTTCTCGGAGGCGTGGCAGACAAACTTGCATTTCTCGGAGACGCACCCGTCATTAAAACAACTGCACTCAGCGGAAAAGGTGTTCACAAAATTCTCCCTGCAGTGCATGAGGCAGCGACCGACTACACGAAGAGGATTTCGACGGGAACACTTAATCGTGCCATTCGCGATCTCCAGATTCGACAACCCGCCCCTACGGGCCGAATTCGCTACGCCATTCAAGGGTCCGTAGAACCTCCTACCTTTACGCTCTTTTGTTCCGGCAAGTTGCCACAGACCTACCTGCGCTACGTGGAAAGAATGTTGCGAGAGAAGTTTGAACTCGGGTCGACTCCGGTGCGCATCCGTGTACGCGTTGAATAATGTCCGACTGGTGCACACACTGCGAACGGGTCGTTGAAGGCGATATTTGTGAATTGTGTGGAGAATCAACAGCACTGCAAGAACGTCCCCCGATTCCTCTGCGCTGGAAGGCTTTTGGGGTTTTGTCGGTCATCTATCTGGTTTGGCGTGGCTACCAAATAGTTTCTTGGTTAACTCATTAGCGCTGGCGTTCATACAACGAGAGGAAGGTAGTTCTTATGCCGATTTATTCATTAGCTGGAAGAGTGCCACGTATACATCCGGAAGCCTTCATTCACCCGATGGCCACGGTAATTGGCGATGTCACCATCGGCAAGGAGTCGTCGGTCTGGCCCGGGGCGGTCCTGAGGGGTGATTACGGAACAATCGTCGTAGGCGAACGTACCTCCATTCAAGATGGTTCGGTCATCCACGCTGTGGGTCACCTTCCCACCGTCATCGGCAACGACTGCGTCATTGGACACATCGCTCACCTTGAAGGTTGCACCATCCACGACAAGGCTCTCGTCGGTTCGGGTTCTATTGTCCTGCATCGAGCGCACGTTCATTCTGGTGCCACGGTGGCTGCAGGAGCTGTCGTGCGAAATGACGGCGTGGTCCCTGCCAATTCTCTCGCCGTGGGTGTGCCGGCAGTCATCAAGCCTGATGCTTCCAGTCCAGAAATGATTGTCACCTCGGCCGCGGTGTACGTAGCCAACGTGCATAGGTACCGTGAGGAGCTACGCGTGATTGACCAAGAGATGTCCACCGTCACACCGGACAGGTAAGTTTTTCCCATGAGCCTAAAAATCAGTGACACCAGCTATCGAGTTGGTTTTGACTTCGAGACAACGGGAGTCGACGCCTACAACGATGTTCCCGTTTCCTACGCTATGACCACGCAACGTATTGCTAATGGTCTCAGTACTTTTGTTGATCGCGTTTCCTTCGTTAATCCAGGACGACCAATCCCGGCGGGAGCAGCAGCAGTACACGGAATTACTGATTTTATGGTCGCCGACGCCCCGGGACTACACGAGTCCGCGCTCAGCGTGAGGGATCAGATTTTTACACTGTGGGCTGACGGGGGAGTGCTGGTGGGCATGAATTTGGTCTACGACCTCACCATGCTTGATTCCATATGTCGCCGGCAAGGCATCGAGGGTCTTCGTGGCCTTGATTTGGGACCAATCGCCGATATTTACGTTTTGGACAAGGCTGTCGATCGCTACCGAAAAGGCAAAAGAAACCTGTCCAGCCTTTGTGAGCACTACGGGGTGACCATTACCAATGCGCACACCGCCGAAGCCGACACTCAAGCGTCCCTCGAGGTACTCGACGCCATGATCGGTCGCTTGCCAGAAGTCGCGAATTTGGAGACCAGTCAAATTAACGGCCAACTTGCAGCGTGGCATCGCGAATCGTCGCAAAGTTTGAGCGAGTACTTTGCCAAGAACGGCAAAAACCCTATAGACCCTCGCCAATTCGCCTGGCCTCTTTACGAGCTCTAGTGACAGTTTTCTTGCGGTGCGGGGTGTAACTTGAGAATCGTACCGGGGGGAAGATGAAAAATATTAGGTTCAAGCCAACAGCTGGAATAGTCGCTCTTTCGGGAGCGGTCATTACGGCACTGTCACTCACCCCACTCGCGCCCTCCGCCTTTGCCGCAGGTGCAGTTTCCGCCTTTGGCTCAATGGATGCGGCCTACCTCACCGCACCGTCCGGCTCCGTCGCCAGTCTCTACAACGCCAGAAATGCGCTGGTAGCAACCTCGACAGCGGACGTTCAGAACGCCGTCGTGATTCACGAAGTCGTTCCAGGATCTGGCTACTACTTCAAAGTGACGGCCGACGGCACTACGGTGCAGACCTCATCGTTCACCGTGCAGAGCCAGCTACAGCCAAAGACTCAGACCTTCTACAACAGCACCAGTCTGCATGTCGGGCTCAACTACATCACCATGCGAGACGGAGTTACGCTTGCCGCCACCGTTCGCCTTCCGTACGGCAAGACGACACTGGCCGCGGGACCTTTCCCCACCTTGATCGAATACTCCGGTTACGGAACAGCCGGACCAGGTTCACTCCTCGACCAAGAACTAGGTAATTACAAGGGCAACCCTTCGCTCCTACCGGATACCGCCACCATCGTTGGCGCCGTCGTGGCGCCCTTGTCCGGATTCGCGACCGTCTCGTTGCAGATGCGGGGCACCGGTTGTTCGGGTGGTGCTTACGACCTTTTTGGACCCTCCGAAGCCACCGATGGCTATGACGCGGTTCAGGAAATTTCAGCACAGCCGTGGGTCCTGCACCACAAAGTTGGCTTGGTGGGAATCAGCTATTCCGGAATCAGCGAATTTGCCGTGGCCGGCTTGAATCCGCCGGGACTCGCTTCAATTGCACCCCTAAGCCCCACGGAAGATCTCTGGTCGACTGGCTCGCCTGGAGGTATTTACAACAGTGGATTCGCAGCTAGCTGGATAGGCGCTCGTATCAATGACTCTCTCCCGTCATCGGCGACTACCGGTCAGCCCTGGGCGTGGGCCGAAATCCAAACGGGCGATCAGGCATGTCTGGCGAATCAGCACTTTCACAACCAGTCGCAGCCCATCACCACGATCTGGAATTCCAGCGCTCCCCGCCTGACTTCTCAATATGACTTACGTTCTCCGGTACTGTGGGCCCCGAAAATAAAAGTGCCCGTGTTCCTCGCTGGTGCCTTGCAGGATGAACAGGTAGGTCCTCAATGGACCTCGCTAATTCCTGCTTTGGCTAACGACAAGAAAGTTTTTGTTACGGTCCAGAATGGTACTCACGGTGATGCGCTGGACGCGGACGTTCTGAATCGTTGGTTAGCCTTTAACGACTTATACGTGGCACAGCAGATTCCTACATCGCCCTCTATTTTGGCGGCCCTCGTATTCAAGGGTCTCGACGCGACCATAGGCGGAACGGCGGTAATACCCAATGTTCCGCAAATTGGTGCCAAGACCTACGCCCAGGCACTGAAGGGATTCGAATCCACTCAGCCTCGCGTTCTCGTGAACTTCGATAACGGATCCTCCTCGCAAGGCTTCGGAGTGGGCGCAGCGTCCTATTCGGCCGGTTTTACTGCCTATCCACCTACTAATGCCACTTCGTCACCGCTCTACTTGGGCCCCAATGGAACGCTGCTATCTACCGCTCCGGCGCTGAGCACCGTCAGCTACCAGCCAAATCCCAGAAGTCGCCCTGACACATCTTCGGGACCAGGCTTCAGCGCGTGGGCAGCCGCTCCAAATTACAACTGGACCCCTTTGACTTCCTCAGGCTCCGTCGGTTTCATTACACCTGCTCTGAGCAAGAATTTGTCCGTCGTCGGTCCAGCAAGCTTGAACATCTCCCTGCGCTCCACCTCCGCCGATACGGATCTCCAGGCAACAATCTCGGAAGTTCTCCCCAACGGGCAGGAAATCTACGTTACGAACGGTTTCTTTCGGGCTGGCTACGGTGGAACCCTTCAGAAGGCGAAATCGACCGTATTCGCGCCGAGCTATAGCTTTCTGTCCGAAAGCGCTTTACCGACCAGTGGGGCCTTCACATCCATTCGCATACCCATCGATCCAATCGCTTTCACCTTCCGACAGGGTGCACGCCTTCGGGTGACCATCGAGGCCCCCGGCGGTGACAGGCCACTGTGGGCTTTCGCCAATACCTACGTAGCGGGAGCGACCAACACCATTCAGTTACACGCCAGCACTCTGGTTCTGCCGGTTGTTGCGAACATCCAAGTCGCTAGCACGGCTCCGGTCTGTAGCGCGAATGGTTCCACTAGTTCTAATCGAGGGCAACCCTGTCGGACATACCTTGCTTCTGGTAACGGTGGTTAGAAAAGTCGCCTAGAGACCGTTCAGCGCGGCTACGACAGGTGCGAAGGATTCGATTTCAGGCTCGTGGACGACGACATAGCTGAATCCATAGCGTTCGCGGCGCTCGATCAAGGTTTCGACGATTTGATCCACCGATCCAATAAGAGCAATGGGGGTGTGGGCGACTTGCTCGTCGGTAACCCCCATGAGGGATGCCAGGCCGCTAATAGCAGTATCGCGGTCATCGGTGATCTGAACAATGTTGGTGAGGATTTGCAGTTCGATGGAATCGAAACGAGAACCCGCGGCTTCTCGTATCCACCCGATTCGCTCGTCAAAGTATTCCGCTTGCGTCGATTCGATTACCTCTCGCCCGATTCGACCCGCCGCCAAATTGGGATTGACACCAACAATGTCTGCTTCGCGCGCCGCAATTCCCAGGACACGTGGACTACCGCCCCCAATAACGATCTGCGGGTTTTTCGTGAGCCGGGGGAGACCTTGCGCTTTCTCGGTCGTGTAGTGATCGCCTTGGAAGCTGGACGTCCCGTCGCCCCACAACTGCTTGAGGATGATGAGACTCTCCGCCATTCGCGATACGCGCTCACCAGGTGCGGCGTAGGTCAAACCTGCTTCGTCGTAGTCGGACGACATCCACCCGGCTCCCAGCCCAAATTCCACTCGACCATTACTCAGTAGTTCGAGCGTGGCAATCTCCTTGGCCAACACCACTGGATGCCGATAATCGTTACCAAAGACAAGCGACCCCACGCGTAATGTGCTGGTTGCTTCCGCCGCGACTGCGAGCGCTACGAGCGGTCCATATTGATCACCAAAATGATCAGGAATCAGAAGTGATGAATATCCCAGCTCTTCGATACGACGAGCCATCGACCGCCACCCACTCGGACTGGGGGCGGTGTGGACTTGGACCCCGAAACGAAAAGGTTTCACTTTGCTCCTTGATACTTCGCGCCCCCCGATATCGGGAAACACATGGTCGGGCTGGCGGGATTTGAACCCACGACCTCTTGACCCCCAGTCAAGCGCGCTAACCAAGCTGCGCCACAGCCCGCAAGTGATGAAGCCTAGTCGTTCTACGACGAAGGTCGATGTGCGCCGTGGTCCTGAGCGGGATTGGTCAACCACGCTCGCGCTTCACAGAGGAAGGCAATCGTTTCACCGGTGGCCTTGTTTCCAAGTGCTTCGAGAATTCGCTGGTCAAGGGCGTCGAGTAAGTCACTGACAGATGCCACAAAAATGCCTTTCGTCCGAATGCGTCAACGCTAGCCGCCCGCCGTTGCGGTAACCACGTCCACCACACTTCCTGCCATCAGGGTGGTAACCGCCCACGCCGAGCGAGGAACGATCTCGCCATTGATCGCAAGAGCAATTCCCTTCTGAGGGAATCCTAAATGAACCACCAGTTCAGCAACGGAGCCCTCGCTCCACGCCAACTCCACGCCGTTGCAAATGATCACGATGCATCCAGAAAAAGGAGGGTCTGCTCCAGAATCCACGGTGACAGCAGATAGCCGTGTCGAAAGAGACCATTGATGCGCAAAGTTCCCTCATTGCCCAGGGCGAAAGGGCGTAGGTCGGGACTCACGGGTCGCAGTCCACTCCGCGCGCCCACGAATTCGGCTTCGCGAAGGGATGGGACGAGCGTGAGGGCATCGTGGAGAAGGTGGTCGACTGAGTACGCGTCGACAAACTGCTCGCCCGATTCATCGGCTGTGGCCCCAATAACTACGTTCCCATCTCCTCGTCGGAGCAGGTAAGTCGGTCGAGATTCCACCAAACAGCGCAGCATCACCGCCGGATGATGCTCCTTCTCCACCAAATGCAAGGTCACCCCCCGTTGAGGTCGAATCGCTGGGGACTGCCTGCTCGACAGGTCGCTCACACCCACAGTCTCAATGAGCAGACGCGCGTTCACCGTCGAACCGTCATGGCAATGGGCGGTGTGGCGTTCGTCATCGTGACTGACCGAGATGACCCTCGCGGGGACAAAAGCCACACCCTCTCGAGACAGGTCACTGCGCAGGTCGGTGAGCATACGATGGGTATCCACCACGCCTTCTTCAGCGACCGCGACCGCTCCTCCGAGCCGATGTGAGATCCCTGGGGCCATTCGTGATGTTTGGTCATGATCGAGATTTCGGCACTCGTAGCCCGCATCTCGCAGAGTTTCTACGAAACGTTGCTGTTCGGCCCAATCCCCACTCGTCCACCCGGCGTAAATCGTGGGGGCGGCGATAAACCATCGCGACCACGTTTCGTCGCTGCTCCATCGGAGAAAAGAGTCTTTCATCATGTTCCCGACGTCAGGTTCGGTAAAAGAAACTTCGCCGCTTGGTGACAGCATCCCCGCGGCAGCCCACGACGCTCCAGAATCATCACCCGGATCGATGACGGCAACACTCATGTTTCGCAATCGACAGGCCGTGGCCGCCACAAGACCCGCCACGCCTCCTCCCACAATGACCACATCAAAGGGGCGTTCACTCACATCTCTAGCGTAGGGCAGTCGGGCCATGAGTTTGCTAGGATTGGCTCGGGTCAGCGTCGTCCCACTTGGACGACATATGACAAATTCTCTCTACACTTCCGACTTCGAGCACGACGCCTGTGGCGTCGGCATGGTTGTCGATTTACAACGTCAGGTCTCACACAGCATTGTTGCGGACGCCCTTACAATTCTCGAGAATCTGGAACACCGTGGAGCAACGGGGGCCGATCGCGACTCTGGTGACGGAGCCGGGATTCTCCTCGACATGCCTGATTCTTGGCTACGTGAAATCGCCGGTGAGTGCAGCGTCACGCTGCCCGCCAAGGGCTCGTACGGCGTCATGTTGTGGTTCCTCGGTGATTCTGACACCACGGAACTGCGTTCGACCATCGCAGCTGAAGCTGTTGAATTAGGACTCAGCAGTTTGTGGTGGCGCCAGATTCCTACCAAAAATGCGGCGCTGGGTCCGACTGCTCGGAATTCTGAACCCGAACAATGGATGCAGGTCGTCGCTGAAGAATCTGGCGCTCGAGGACGCCTCGACCTTTTGCTCTATCGCTTGCGTCGACGTTGCACCAAAATTGTGGGCGACCATCGCCGACTCTACGCGGCGAGTTCATCGGCCACGACCCTGATTTTCAAAGGGATGTTGACGTCCTCCCAGCTGCGTGACTACTTTCCTGACCTTCGCGATGAGCGACTCCAATCGTCGATTGCTCTCGTGCACTCTCGGTTCTCGACCAACACGTTCCCGTCGTGGCCGCTGGCGCAGCCTTTCCGCTACATCGCACACAACGGTGAGATCAACACCATCAGGTCGAACAGAAACTGGATGCGCGCACGCGAGTCTCTTCTCTCCGCGCCCGGTCTCGAAGGCGTAATGGAGGATGTTCTGCCCGTTTTGACGGCCGACATGAGCGATTCGGGCTCGTTTGACGAAGTAGTCGAGCTGCTGACTCTTTCAGGCCGCTCGCTGCCCCACAGCGTTCTCATGTTGATTCCCGAAGCTTGGGAACGAGCGGCGACCATGGAGGAGGGTCGAAGAAACTTCTACCGCTACCACTCTTCCTTGATGGAACCGTGGGACGGTCCGGCGTCGGTCAGCTTCTGTGATGGAAACGTAGTCGGCGCCGTTCTCGACCGCAATGGACTCCGTCCCGCTCGATACTGGGAGACCAAGGATGGGAGGGTCATATTTTCTTCCGAAGTAGGTGTCTTGCCCCTCGCGCCGGAAGACATCCTTCGCAAAGGTCGTCTCCAGCCGGGGCGCATGTTCCTCGTTGATCTCTCCAAGGGGCGCATCGTTAATGACGAAGAGCTCAAGCACGATCTCGCCAGCGCTTCTCCTTATGGGGATTGGCTCGCAGATAACCAGTTGTCGTTGGACGAATTACCTGAACATACGATGCTCGTACCGGAGCACGAATCGGTGCTTAAGTTACAACGACTGTTCGGTTATCACCAAGAGGATCTTCGTCTTATTTTGACTCCCATGGCTAAAACGGGGGAGGAGCCCATTGGTTCCATGGGGTCCGACACACCCATTGCCGCAATGTCTTCCCACAATCAAAGCTTCTTCAACTACTTCAGTCAACAATTTGCGCAGGTCACGAACCCTCCCTTGGATGCCATTCGCGAAGAGCTCGTCACTTCGACTCGAATATCAATCGGACCCCAAGGCAACTTGCTCGATGAGGACCCTCGTCATGCGCGGCAGATAGTTCTTTCGTCGCCCGTTCTATCTCGTGAAGAGCTGGGAAAACTGATGTACGTCCACGATTCGGGTGTGGCGCACGGGTTTAAAACTTCAGCCTTCGACGCCTTGATGGATGTTCCTGATGATGACGAAGCCCCCGAAAAG
>CAINHL010000157.1 GCA_903848885.1 uncultured Actinomycetes bacterium | reverse complement strand
TTTCGTGAGGTGTACCTCGGTGTGGGTAGCGCCTTGGTGGCGGTTACCGGTGGTGGTTTTGCAGCCTATTTCTTGATGACCAGATACAGCGGCTCGCGCACGCAAACAATTCTTGAAACCTGCACCTACCTCATTGCAGCCATGGCTCTGACCTATATGACATTTTGGATGCAGGGGCATTCGCG
This sequence comes from uncultured Actinomycetes bacterium, assembly GCA_903848885.1. Lineage (GTDB taxonomy): Bacteria > Actinomycetota > Acidimicrobiia > Acidimicrobiales > RAAP-2 > RAAP-2. Next base: position 2,114 of record CAINHL010000157.1, on the reverse strand, counting down.
CAGTCTGGGAGAGGATCTGGAGCGTCGGAGCGAACAGGCAATTAGCTCGGGTTCGCGTTGGAGCCTGGGGATTTTGAGTTTCCAGGCCGTGGTGCGTGAAGGACTAGAGACCATGGTATTTACCTTGGCCATCGTCTTTTCGAGTTCCAGCCAAGCGCCGACCAATGGACAGAGTCGCGTTCTCATCATCGGCGCTGTCGCGGGGCTGGTGACGGCCCTGGCAATTGCCGTGTCCATCTATCGGCTCGGGCGTCGCATTAATCTCGGGCGCTTCTTCCGCATCTTGGGGGTAACCCTGATGATCTTTGCGGCGGGTCTCTTGGCCGACGCCATCCAAAACATGCAGGAACTTAGCTGGCTACCCTTCGGTCGTCAGGTCTTGTGGAACACCCAAAATGTCTTGTCGGAAGATTCAGCTCTCGGCGACGTACTGCATTCCTTCGTGGGCTACGCCGATCGACCCACGGTTCTACAGGCCGTCGTGTGGATTCTCTATCTCTGCGTGAGTGTGGCGTGGTTTGTGCGCCGGAATAAAAAAGCTACGAAGAAGCCCGTCGCGGCCTAGCGACTTCCGCGGCGGGGCTAGGAATCGAAACCCACGCCGAGCTGGTCCAAAGTTCGGAGCCAGAGGTTTCGCTTCCCGCCATTGTTCTCCGCGCGTTGTATCGAACGCGTGGTGGCCTTGATAATCGCGTAGCGCAGGGGTTCCGGGGGAAAGGGAACGGGCTTGCGACGTACCATTTGCAACTCGGTGCGCTCGGTGTGTAATCCGTCAAGAAGATCGAGCATGGTCGCCGCACCGAAGCGGGCGGCGGCGACGCCGAGACCGGTGTAGCCCAAGACGTAGGCCACGCGACCCTTATGGGCGGTGCCCCAAAAGGCCGAGAAGCGCGAGCAGGTATCGATCGCCCCCGACCACGCGTGGGTGAATTTAATGTCACCGAGCTGCGGGAAGGTATCGAGAAAATGCGAGGCCAAACGGGCGTGAATCTCGGGATTATTTTCGTATTCGCGCGCCATCTTTGACCGGTAGTGATAAATCGCGTCCCAGCCACCCCACAGAATCGATCCATCGTTCGTGAGGCGGTAGTAATGAAACTGATAACCCCCGTCACTAATTCCCTCTCGCCCCTGCCAGCCGATAGCGGCGCGCTGTTCGGCACTTAATGGTTCGCTGGCGAGTTGGTAGTCGTAGACGGGAACGACGTAGCGCCGCGCTGACGGCACGAGGGAAGGAAAGGCGTTGGTTCCTAAGGCAACCTTCTGAGCCACAATCTGCCCGTACGGCGTCACCACGGCGACGCCATCGGCATGGTCGTTCAGCGCGGTGGCTTTGCTGTGTTCAAAAATTTCTACTCCGAGGGCCAAACACGCGCGCTCAAGTCCCCAGACCAAGCGAGCGGGATCTACCAAGGCCGTTCCGTTCGGGTCGAAGGTACCACCCAGATAGGTGGGTGAGTTCACGCGGGCACGAACTTCCTCTCGGTTGAGAATTTGGATGCTGTCACCCATTTGGTTTTGCAACAAGGCCTCTTCGGCGAGTTCTTTCACCTGCCAGGGCTTCACCGCAACGAGTAGCTCACCGGTACGTTCAAAATCACAGTCAATTCCGTAACGTTCCAGAGTTTCTTCGATGGCGTTGAGGTTCTCTCGACCCATACGCTCCAGCGTGGCGATTTCCTTGGGAAAACGACGAAAACCATTAGTGAAGCCGTGGGTGAGAGACGCCGAGCAAAAGCCACCGTTGCGACCCGACGCACCCGCCCCCGTTTCTTCCTGCTCGAGCACGACGACGGAGCGTGAGGGATCACGTTCTTTGGCCAGGAGGGCAGTCCAGAGCCCGGTGTAGCCGCCACCCACGACGCAGAGGTCAAAGAGTCGCTCACCGACCAGGGTCTGGTGCGAGTTGGGTTCCAAGGGATCGTTATCGAGCCACCAGTTATCGGGCTGCGTCGTAGCGAGGTGCTGAAGTATGTGGGGATTACGTTCCAACATATCGTTGGGTGCGCCCCAACATCACCTTCTTCTGACTACCGATGTACCTCCATCATAGGCTTCGACGTCCACGATGCCGTGTCGCGAATGAGCGTGCGGGCGACCGAACACGACGAAAT
>CAINHL010000156.1 GCA_903848885.1 uncultured Actinomycetes bacterium | reverse complement strand
TCAGCACCATGTTGCCGCCGATACCGATCAACATGGCCTGTCCCAAGATGCTGATCATGGTGGTGGTCGGGCCGTAGATGGCGTTGACCCGGCCGGTGTACAAGTTGGCGTCGCGATACCAACCAACCACGTGTCGGTGGTTACTGATGTTTTGGTCTTGGCGATTGTTGGCGGTGACCACGCGGATGCCGTACAGGGATTCGCTGAGGTCACTCAAGACGTAGGCGATGCCGTCGCGGCTGCGGAGGTATCCCTTTTCCGAGGCCACGTGGAACCACACGGTCAAGACGAAGAGCACGGGCAAGATGAGACCTACGGTCCAGGCGGCCAACACCACGTTGGTGGTGAAGAGAACCACGATGATGATGGCCATGGTCAGGCCCTGCAACGCGAACTGGCTGATGCCGTCTTGGATGAGCTGCTGCAGGTTCTCGATGTCGCTGGTCATGCGGCTCATCAGGACGCCGGCCTTTTCGTCGGTGAAGAAATCCAAACTGAGTCGTTGAAAATGCGTAAAGACGCGCACGCGAAGGTCGTACATCACGCGGGAAGCGAGTTTTCCGGTGACGTCCACTTGTACGCGCTGGAAGTAACCGCTCACCAAAGTGATGGCGAGGTAGGCAACACCGAAGACGCTCACCACGACGAGCGAACGATGCCCCGGCAGCATTCCGTGGTCGATGGCGAGCTGAGTAATTTTTGGTCCGGATTGCACCAGCAGACTGATCAAGATGACCAGCAGGCTCCCGATAAAAAGATAACCCGGGTAGGCCCGCAGCAAGAGGGGCAGGCTGAGACGGCGACGCTCTTCTAGGTTCGGTAATTGGAGAAAGGCAATGTGCGAGGGATCGTGCGCCGGCTCGGTGGCCAAAATCTTGTCCACGCCCGCTTGGAGTTCGGTGGGGATTCCGCCGAAGGGAAGTCCCGGCTGCCCACCCGGACGACCACCCCAGCCACCACCGGGCCCGCCCCCGAAGCCGCCACCCCAGGCCATTAGAGACCCTCACTGGTGGTTTGGGCGAGCACTTCGGAATACAGAGGAGTATTCGCCAACAGCTCTTCGTGGGTGCCGGTGGCCACCACGCGACCTTGATCCAACAAAATGACGCGTGACGCCAAGGCGATGGTGGAAATACGGTGCGCGATGACCAGGGTGGTGCGGTTCTCGAGCAGGGTGTTCAGGGCCGCGTAGATACCGGCCTCCACGTGGACGTCAATGGCGCTCGTGGCGTCGTCAAGAATCAGAACCGGGGGGTTGACGAGCAGGGTGCGGGCAATAGCGATGCGTTGACGCTGACCGCCGGAGAGGGTGTAACCCCGTTCGCCCACCACCGTGTCATAGCCCTCGGGCAGCTCTTCAATGAAGTTGTGCGCGTTGGCGGCGGTGGCGGCGGCCACGATCTCGTCGTGGGTGGCGGTGGGGAGTCCGTAGGCGATGTTCTCGGCAATGGAGATGGAGAACAAGAAGGGTTCGTCCAGGACCACGCCCACGGTCCGTCGCAGCGAGGTCATGGTCACGTCGCGTACGTCGTGCCCGTCAATAGTGATGGCGCCGTCACGAACGTCGTAGAAGCGCGGGAGTAGACGGGCCAGGGTGGACTTGCCCGATCCGGTAATACCCACCAGGGCCACGGTTTCGCCGGCGTTGATGTGGGCGCTGAAATCGTTGAGGATGTCGGGTCCGTCGGCGTAGCCGAAGCGTACGTGTGAGAAGTCCACTTCACCGCGCGAAAGCTCGAGGTCGTAGGCGCCGGGTCGCTCGGTGATATTCGGCGTCTCGTCGAGAATTTCGAAGATGCGCTCGGCACTGGCCTTGGCGCGCTGACCCATCATGACTAATTGTCCGATCATCATGAAGGGGGCTTGGAGCATGAGTAAGTAGACGTTGAAGGCCAAGATGGCCGGAATGCCGATCTGGTGGTCAATAACCATCCACCCACCGAAGAAGAGCACCAGGGCCAGTCCGATTTGGGGAAGGTTCTGAATCCACGGAGACCACTGACCACGAATCTGCGCATCTTTGATGTAGGACCAGGCGACTTTTTCGGCGGCATCGGCCAAGCGGTTGATCTCGGCTTCTTCCTGAGCGAAGGACTTCACCACGCGTACACCGTTGATGTTTTCGTCAACGATGGTGGCCACGTCCGCCAAACGCGCTTGGGTAATCCACGAAATCGGGAACATCATTTGTCGCATCTTGATGCCGACGAACCACAGCAGTGGCATGACCGTCATGGAAATGAGAGCTAATCGCCAATCGATGTAGAGCATGAAGCCAAAGGAGATGAGCCCGCCCAAACACTGCACCACGATGACCGGCGCGAAGGTGGCGTACATCTGGACGCTACGAATGTCGCTGTTGGCCCGACTAATCAGTTGACCAGACTGCACGCGGTCGTAAAAGGAAAAGCTCAACCAGGTCATGTGCTCATAAATCAAGGTGCGCAAGTCGGCTTCGAGGTTGTACGCCGTATAGAAGAGGTACTGACGAGAAATCAGCCCCGTGATACCGGTCAAGACGCCCACCAAAATAATGATCAGAACTTGGTGGTGCAGCTCGGACTTCAAAGGTGCCAAGGAGTGGCCCTTGAGCGCCAGAATCTTGATGGGGTTGAGCGAGGAGTCAATGGCGTTGCGCATCATGTTGGGCACCAAGGTCTGGAGCACCAAACTCAGAAATGAAAAAACGATGGCCACGATGAAGGTGAGACGGTGCGAGGCAATGACGGGCAAGATACGACGCCACCAGGTTTGACCCTGATGGGGCAGGATCTGCGCTCGCGCCCCTTTGTACTTCGACCGGACCCCGCCGTAGGGGGTGGCGAAGTTACGGCGCGGCGCGCTAGCCGTGGGTTTTTCGGGGGCGAGCATTGGGAGAGAGCCTACCCCCGTAGTTGAAAGGTGGAACCGAGTCGAAAGGGAGGTCTATCGTTGCGGGGTGCCTCTCGTTCACCAAGTCAGCCATCCCATCGTGGCGGACAAAATTCGCCTCATTCGTTCCCAGGAGACGGTGCAGGCCGACTTCGTTCGCTTGGTCGGGGAAGTCACCCGCTTTGTCACCTACGAAGCCTTCCGCGACGCAGCGACCGAGTCGGTTCTTATCGATACTCCGGTGGTGAGCGGCGTCTCCGCAGTGCGCGTCGCTACTTCGTATCTCATCGTGCCGATCCTGCGCGCGGGCCTCGGCATGAGTCCCGCGGTGCAAGAAGTTCTTCCGCAGCATCGTGTGTGCGTGGTCGGGCTACGCCGCAACGAAGTAACCTTGCAACCCGACGTGTATTACGACGGTCTGCCCGCCGACGTGTCGCAGGAGTCCATCGTTATTTGTGATCCCATGTTGGCCACGGGGGGCTCGCTGTGTTGCGTGCTCGACATGCTCACCCAGCGCGGCGCGCGCGCGATCACCGTGCTCAGCGTGTTGGCGGCACAACCGGGAATTGACCGCGTGCACGCGCGCTTCCCCGATGTCCGAATTTTCTGCGCCGCCCTTGATCCCATTCTCAACGAGGCCGGCTATATCGTTCCCGGATTGGGCGACGCGGGTGACCGACTCTTCGGTGACCCGGTTCGCTAAAGGCCGATGTCCTCGTGCCAGAGCTCGGGGTGTGCGTGAATAAAGGTACCCAGTAATTCTCGACACTCTTCATCGTCCAGAATGATGATTTCCACGCCGAGTTCCTCCAGCCATTCGTGGCCCCCGAAGAAGGTGTCGGTCTCACCGATGACCACGGCACCGATATTGAATTGGCGAACCAGTCCCGAGCAATACCAACACGGTGACAGCGTGGTGACCATGACGCACTCGGGGTAGTCGCGACGACGACCCGCCTTGCGAAAAGCGTCGGTCTCGGCGTGAATCGACGCGTCGTTCTCTTGGACGCGTCGATTATGACCGGATCCCAGGAGCGTGCCGTCACGGTGGAAGAGCGCCGCTCCGATGGGAATACCCCCTTCGGCGAGACCGCGGCGCGCTTCGTCCACGGCAGTTGCGAGCATGGTGCGCGCGAGCTCGAGAGGCAGAGCGGGGAAACGTGGAGAACTCATGGGCTTCAGTATGCTCGTTCTTCGTGACTCAGCGCACCTATCACGTCAATGTCGGCAGTCAAGCGGTGGATCTGCCCGTCGTAGCGCTCGGTGACGACCTCGCGCTCGCCCTCTTAATTACCGTGGACATGGGCGTAAAATTCATGGAAACCGCCGGTCGTGAATTGGCCGACATCCTGCGCCCCTTCAACGTGGACATCGTGGCCACGGTGGCCACGATGGGTATCCCCGTGGTGATGGAAGTAACGCGGCATCTCGGACTCGACCAATTCGCGGTCTTGCACAAGACGCCGAAGATTCACCTCTCCGATGCCGTCAGTGAACCCGTTCGCTCGATCACCACCAAGGGTGAACAAAAATTGCTCTTCGATCGTGCCCGCATCGACACGGTGGTGGGTCGCCGCGTGGCCATTGTGGACGACGTCATTTCGACCGGCGCCTCGACCGGGGCGAGTCTTCGACTCCTGCGTCGTATTGGTGCCGAGGTGGTGGCCATCGGCACCTTGGTCACCGAAGCCGAGGTGTGGAAAGACGCCTTGGGCGAGGACGCCCAACTCGTGCACGCCCTCGGGGCGATCCCGGTGTTTCGCCCCGACGGCCACGGCGACTTCCGTGAGGACTGGGTGGGCTAGGCCAAAAGCAAAACCCCCAGGCCCGAGGGCCTGGGGGTTGTCACCGCATCTGTCCGATTTATTGGCGAGAGCTTTGCTCTCGTACGTATCCCGTGGCCAGTTCCAAGACGAGATACATGATTCCGGCTGCTCCCATTCCGAAGAAGATGGAGAGGTCGGCGCCTCCGATCCATCCCGCCTGCCCGCAGCCGGCTGCCGTGGATCCGTCACAGTAGAAAGCGCCGAAGTGATTGGAGAACGGTGTCATCCAGTGCAAGGGGAAGTTAACGGGTGGTGGTGCTTTCGAGAAGGCGGTTGTGGCAGCGACGACGCCCGCCGCGAAGGCAATGAGGGCGTTGAAGTTAAATCCACCCGTGCCCCAATAGAGACCGTCCTTGTCGGTTCGCTGAAGTTCCGCCGCGTTGTAGTGACGCTTGCGCAGCAACCAGTCGATGAGGAAAATACTGATCCATGGGGCGAGCCAGACAATGATGACCGCCACGAAGTCCTTCATATAAATCGCAAAGGTCGATCCGAGCACGGCCCAAATGGTGAGACCGCAGGCGATGACGCTGTCCATGATGACGGCCTGGTAACGCTTGAGTCCCAGGCCCATGGCCTGGACAGAAACGCCCGAGGAATAGAGGTCGAGTGAATTGATGCCGAACAGCTGCACGATTGCGAACAACAAAAACACCACTACGAACCAGCTCGGTAGGCCGTGCTGGTGGTAGATGGCATCGAAGGGATTCGAGCTGTTCCATACCTTGGAGTTAGAGAGAAAGGTGAAAGCGAGGGCACCCAAGGACATCATGAGGATTTCCGGAAGAGCAGTACCGAGAAAAATCCAACCGATGACCGAACTCTTTTTAGCGTCGGGAGCGATGTAACGGCTGTAGTCGTTGCCGCATTCCGTCCAGCCCAGCCCCGACAGGGCAATGACGAAAGCGAGGCCTGCGGTGAACGGCTGCCAACCGTGGGCGAAGACGTAGACGCCACCGGTATTGAGGTGCTGGCCGACAAAGATGGCAAAAATGGCAAAGATCACCACGAAGGGGATGATCAGGGCCCGAAGGACCTTCAGCATGGTGGCGTGGCCGAAGTAGGGGAGAATCGCTTGGATGGCGGTGGCTACCACCACGATGGCCACTTCGCCACCTTTGGAGACGTTGACGCCGCTGTACTTAAACAGCACCATGACGGCGCCGGCAATCAAGATGAGACCTTCGGTTTCGAAACCTAACTGGGTAATCCAGTTAAAGAAAGAGACAATACGACTTCCTCGGGTACCGAAGGGAGCCCGCGAAATCGTGAACGCCGTGGTGCCGGTCTGCTGGCCTTGCAAGGACGCCACGCCCAAGAGAAAGAAGGAAAGGTTGCCGAGGAGGATGAGGATGAGAGCGTTCCAAAAGCTAAAACCGAATCCCATGAGTAGCGCGCCGTAAATGAAGTACTCAACGTTGACGGCCGAACCAGCCCACAGGGCACCGATATTGCGCGCGGTGGCGTAGCGCTCGGATTCAGGAATGAAATCGATACCGTGCTGCTCCACGGTGAAGGCGGTATCTTCCGGCGAGGTATTTCCGACAGAAAAAGTTTGTGACATACATTCTCCTGATGAGTGAAAGTTGACGTGGTCCGAGCAACCCGCGTTACCCCTCTAGTCTCCCCGATGGCAATGTTGATGTGGGGGATTTGGTCCCGACTAGTTGCCGTGCGAGTGAGTCGCACCGCCGTGGCCGTACGGACGGTCACGATCAAAGAAAATTTGTCGTCGGTCCGCATCTCGTGCGTCGTAATATTCGCCACATGAATCCCTACGCCGAAGCCTTTCTTGCGAGCCGCAACGACATCGTCCAGATGCTGCGCACCATTCCCGCGTCCGAATGGAATCAGGTCTCACCGCTGACGCCCGAATGGACCTGCAAAGAGGTGGTGGCGCATCTGGTCGGCCTTGGTGTGGACGTGGCCGAGGGGAATTTGCCCCCTCGGGATATGAACGCGTGGACTGCGAGCCAAGTACGACGTTTCGGCTCGCTGTCGCCTGCGGAGCTCATCGAACGCTGGGAGACCACGGCCACCGAAGCAACCTTTAACGAGGCCTTTGCCCAAATGCTCTTCGATCAGATCACTCACGAATTTGATTTGCGCTACGCCTTCGCCATCCCTGGCGACACTCACTCCGCTCGGGTTCTCCTCGCAGCTGACTTTCTCACGCAAGCGATGAAGGACAGCTACACCTTGGACTACGACCTCACGCACCGAGCTGCGGATATTGAGGGACCAGCCGTGGTCGCCACTCCTTTCGAAATTCTGCGGGCACGCTCGGGGCGACGCTCGTGGAATCAAATTGCCGCGATGGATTGGAATGCCGACCTTGCAGAAGTCAAGGCCTCGTTCTTTGGCAACGGATTTTTTGAGCCCCAACCCGACGACGTTGAGGTCGCTCGAGAAGCCCACTGAGGAGTACGCGCGAGTCGCGGGGCTCGCGTCCTCACTGCATAGAAGATTGGGCTGTTCGCACCCGAGGTTTCCCTCCTCTCTCGGCGTTCGCCACAGGCGGAGTGGCCCCCTCTACTCCCTTGCATATTCCTTAGTTTTTATGGGTCATCAGAGTCCCTGGCCACTTGTAGAACAGCGTTATTGCTTGTGAACAGAAAATCTTGATTGCGAATAGCGTCCGACACCTCGTATGGCTATTCTTCTGCTCAGAGCTTGACCCAAGGGGGGTCTCGTTAAGCGTGGGATTCGTCCTACGGAGAAAGAGAGAATCGTGACTTCAACGTTCGATCGCCGTCAATTTCTAACTCGTTCAGCCGCAACTGCGGGTGGTGTGGCTATGTCCGGCACCATCGTGGATTCGCTGATGGCAGGTGTTGCGGGAGCCACTACTGCAGCGCCCGTCAATGGAGTCCTCCCGACTTCCGCCCAGGTAACTGCCAACCGCACCAAAACGCTTCGCGTGGTCCTCGGTTCGGACGTCTCCACGATGAACGGTTTTTCTGGATCACAGGGCAAGCTCGGTGGTGACGGATTCAACATGGCGCACAACGTCTTCGACTCGCTGTTGA
>CAINHL010000155.1 GCA_903848885.1 uncultured Actinomycetes bacterium | reverse complement strand
GATCTTGGTGGCTCGACACCAGTCCTGCAGGGTGTCGGCAATGAACTCTGGGCCGTTGTCGAGCGCCAAGAACGCTGGTGCGTAACCCCGCTCTTCAACAATCTGATCCAGCACGGCCATGGTGCCCGCTGCGGTGATGCGTCTCGCGGCGTTGGTGGCGAGGGCCTCTCTCGTGAACTCGTCAGTCACGTTCAAGATCTTGACGGGCCGGCCATCGGCTGTTTCGTCGAACTGAAAGTCAAGAGCCCAGACGTGGTTGGGATGAGCTCCTCGAACCACGATGGGGTTCCGACGGACCTTGGGCTTTCGCCTCTTGGGACGCTGAACAAGCAGGCCTTCGGCGCGCCAGAGGCGCTGGACCCGCTTTCGATTGACGCTACAGCCATCTCGCAGCAGCCCTTCGCGGCCTTCCACGACGAGGGGTTCCGAGGCTGGATCATGGATGGAGCCAAAACGAACCCCGGTCCATTATTAGACCGGGGTTCGAATGAGGACATTTTGGTGGAGATGAGGGGATTCGAACCCCTGGCCTCTACATTGCGAACGTAGCGCTCTACCAACTGAGCTACACCCCCGAGGGAGTTAATTCTAGCCGAAAAGGGCTAGGTGGCTACAGGCCCACCGCGCGACGGGGCGCCGGGGCGTGCTCCCATTCGTCACTCGCGTGAACATCAAAGTAGTTGTCTGCTGGCTCATCCACCGCACCGGCCACGAAGCCGGTAGGTGCTCGACGCGTGGTAGCGGTATGCGGCCTTGACGCGGGGAATGTACGCTCCAACTCTTCCTGCGAGAACATGTAGTACATCAACGAGAAATATCCAGCGGTTGCGATCCACGACAGCAGGCTGAGCGCGGTGAAGAAGGTCCAACTCGTTGCCACTGCAACCAAACTCGTGATACCCGTCGTGCCCAAACTGGTCAAAGAAAAACGACGTCGTGTCTTCCACGTGCGACGACGCGACGGACTCATTTCGGGGGCGCGTAAAGAAGCCACCATTTCGCGCGGTGGTGTGAAGGCGGAGGCGCGTTCACGAACGCGTGGTGCGGAAGCTTCGGGGGCATCCAAGGCATACTGGCGATCCCACTCTTCCCACGAACCCTGTCGCGCCATATCCGCTTGGGTCGCATTGGGGGGAACGACGCGCAAGCGCGGTGACTGCACGGGCGGGAGTTCGTCGAAGGCCTCATCGAAGGTGGCGACGTCGTCGGCCACCAAACGATGGGCTGGCTGAATTGTGGGGACTTTGAGGCTGAGCGAGGCGAAACGGTCAGAGAAGGCGGCAATGGAATTTCCGAAATTCCTATCGCGCAACCATGAATACAGGCAAGCAGCGATGACGATAACCCAGATGGCGACGATTCCTAGCAAGACCATGAACCCTCCCCTTTCTCCGACAGGACCTAGAAAAAGATACCGATTCTCCTGGAGAAAGTGGTGGATAGGTCCGGAAAATCAGCCCTCGTGGAGGCCACACTCTTCCTTGTCCGACCCGACCCACCGACCGGAGCGGCGATCGGCACCGGGTGCCGGTGGCTCGGTGACCGCGGCACAACCAATAGAGGCGTAGCCCCGCTCCCACAGTGGATGTTCCGGAAGGCCTTGCGAACGGAGGTAGTACGCCACGTCATCGTCCGACCAGGTAGCCAAAGGATTCACCTTGACCAGATGAAATTTTTCGTCCCAACTCACGATGGGCATATCACGTCGCGTCGGACCATCGGCACGCTTCACCGACGTAAACCAGACCTGATAATTGGCCAGTGTTCGCCCCAAGGGATCCACTTTGCGACGTTGGCAGCACTCCGCAGTTCCACAGGGGAACTCGGCGGCGTCCGGTCCCGGAGTGGTAGTGACCAGCGACAGCCCCCAACGAGCACGCGCCGTGGCCACGAAATCGTGCGTCTCAGGGAAGTGCCCTTTCGTATCCAAGAAAATTACGTCGACGAGGGAAGACTCCCGATTGATTACATCGAGCAGAACGAGGTCTTCGAAGGAGCAGGCAAAAGCCGCTGGTGAGAAGCGACCCACAGCCCAACGAATGATGTCGCTTGGTGACGCATTTTCAAATCCCACGGACGCGGCGTGTAGTTCTTCACGAAGTTCAGTCGAATGGGTGATCATGTGTCTCCTTCGTAACGGTAATGAAACACTAGTAGCGAACTAGTATTTAACACGTCGCCACCGTATCGCGGCACTCCCCATTATGAGCACTTCGAACAACACTCGCGACGAAATCCATTCACTGGACTATCTCGAGTCGCACGCTGTTTTTATTTTGCGCGAAGTGGCAGCCGAATGCGAGCGACCGGTTCTCTTGTTTTCGGGTGGCAAGGACTCCGCCGTGCTCTTGCACTTAGCGTCAAAGGCTTTCGCTCCGCAAGGAATTCCCTTCCCCATCTTGCACGTCGATACCGGACACAACTTCCCCGAAGTTCTCGCCTATCGCGACGCGCAAGCTGCCCGATACGGTGCCCAGCTCTTAGTCGCTCGGGTACAAGACTCCATCGATCAGGGCAAGGTTCCCAATCCGGGACCCTTCGGAATGCGCAACCGCTTACAGACAGTAACCCTCCTGGACGCCATCACCGAGAACAAATTCGACGCCGCGTTTGGTGGGGCACGTCGAGACGAAGACAAGGCGCGAGCCAAGGAACGCGTCTTGTCATTCCGCGATTCCTTCGGCCAATGGGATCCTCGCCAACAGCGACCCGAGCTCTGGCACCTCTACCAGGGCAAAGTCAACAGTGGCGAGCACCTCCGCGCCTTTCCGCTGTCGGACTGGACCGAGCTCGACGTCTGGACCTACATCCAGCAGGAAAACATCATTTTGCCTGAGATTTATTTTGCCCACGAACGTGATGTCTTCCTTCGTGATTCCATGTGGCTCTCCACGAATGAGTTCGTTGAACTCCGCGCTGATGAGGTGCCGGAGCGCCGCACGGTGCGTTACCGCACCGTGGGCGATGCCTCGTGCACGGGAGCAGTTCTGAGCACGGCTTCTACCTTGAGCGAGATCATCACTGAGGTGTCGACCACCAACGTGTCCGAACGTGGGGCCACTCGTGCCGACGACAAGTTCTCTGAAACTGCCATGGAAGACCGAAAGCGCGAGGGTTACTTCTAATGGCTCGCACCGTACAAGACCTCATGCGTTTCGCCACCGTTGGTTCGGTGGATGACGGCAAGAGCACCCTGATCGGTCGTCTGCTGGTGGACACGCGCCAACTCTTCGACGACCAGCTCGACGCCGTTGTACAAGCGTCCGCCAAGCGGGGGGTCGGCGACTTAGACCTCTCCTTCGTGACCGATGGCCTTCGCGCCGAACGCGAACAGGGCATCACAATTGACGTGGCGTACCGCTACTCATCGAGCCCGAGTCGTAAATTCGTCATTGCCGACTGTCCCGGTCACGTTCAATACACCCGCAATATGGCCACCGGTGCCTCGACTGCCGACGTGGCCCTCGTGGTAATTGACGTCGCCGCCGGTCTCAAGGAGCAAACACGCCGCCACCTCTGCATCGCCGCCCTCCTCGGCGTTCGCCACGTCATCGTGGCCGCAAACAAAATGGACACGTGCGGCTGGGATCAGGAAATTTTCGAGCGTGTCGCCGCGGACGTACGTGCTTTCAGCGAGACCGTGGGATTCCACGAGGTCCTCGTCATCCCCGTTTCGGCTCTTCACGGCGACAACGTCGTTGACCCCTCGGCCGTGGCGGCGTGGTACAACGGTCCGACCGTACTCAGCGCGTTGGAGAACGCACCTTTGGGCTCGCGAGGTTCGGCCGACACCGGTGCACGCCTCCCCATCCAATGGGTCTTGCGCCAAAATGGTGGAGGGCGTACCTACGCCGGCATGGTCGCGGGGGGGACGCTACGACCAGGCGACACCGTTACCTTGCTGCCGCAAAACGTCACGACCACTTTGCGGGCCATCCACACTCTGCGCGAGGACCTGACCGAAGCCTTCGACTCCATGTCAGTTGACTTGGACTTGGCCGACGAAACCGACGCTGGTCGCGGTGATCTCATTGCCACCGCTCCCCTGCCACGGGTGGCCACCGAGTTTGAAGCCACCCTGTGTTGGTTTTCTGACGCCCCGCTTCGTCCGGGAAGCCGCTGGCGACTCAAGCACACCACCCGATCCACCCCCGCACGAATCGAATCAATTGGCGGACTCTTGGCCTTAGATAGCCTGACGTCGGGCCCCGCTGACTCCTTTGCAAACAACGACATTGGCTTCGTGACTATTCGTACGGCGCAACCCATTTGCATTGACGACTATCTCGACAACCGCGTCACCGGTAGCTTCGTCCTGGTCGACGAAGTGAGCAACATCACGGTGGCGGCCGGCATGATTGGCCGCCCGCACTTCAGCACTCTTTAAAGGGGCTGGGTGATCATCACGATCACCACAACGGCTACCAGGCCCGCAGCAACCGACGCCCACCGACGATAGGTCTGCAGAGCAGCCACCAGTTCATCGCCCGCGGGATGCTCCGCGCGCACCACAGCGGCGATGCGAAGTTCAAGAGGCAATACGCGAGCTTCCAGGGCAAAGGCTGCGGCTACATATCCGACCAGTCCCAGGACCCACCACAGATGGAACGAGCGTTGGGTAGCGTCGCCCGCGGACAAGAGCCCCACGCCCGAAATCACCATCAGATGAAAGCCACGCGCCCACCAATTCCGTGATCCCGGGAAACGCTGGCGCAGTTGCGTGACGGAGGTGGGGTCGATCGGGCGACTCAGAAGAATGAAGAACACCAAACTGATACCCGCGAGCACGATATGAAAGGCCAGGAGTAGGTCGTAGAGGGGGTGACTATCGCTCAGCATTAGCGCAAGAGTATTTCGGCCGAACTGTAAGGATCACTTTCACCCGCCAGTAGTCGGTTGACCTGGGCTTCGTAATCCTCGCCGTGCGAAAGATCAACAATACGAGCCGACACTTGCGCGCCGAGGACTTTGGCCAATTCCCGACGCGTACGCTCTCGACGTCGGGTGGATAAATCTCCCGACGTCACTTGATGCGCACGGTGCTCAGCGATGGCGTCCCACAGCGCTTCGGTACCCGAACCGTCGGTAGCGGTTGTTTCGAGAATGGGTGGGCGCCACGCCCTCTCGCCGCCGAGATCCAGCATCGACTCCAGGTCACGGCGCGTCTCTCGGATGCCGGCGCGATCGGCCTTGTTGATGACGAAAATATCTGCGACTTCCAAGAGTCCCGCCTT
The DNA here is from genome assembly GCA_903848885.1 of uncultured Actinomycetes bacterium. GTDB lineage: Bacteria > Actinomycetota > Acidimicrobiia > Acidimicrobiales > RAAP-2 > RAAP-2. The sequence goes on along the minus strand of CAINHL010000155.1, from coordinate 3,108 downwards.
ATTGGCTTGCATGGAGTCGCCCCAGCCCGGATTAGTCACTACCACCGTGGTATCAGCGGCCGAGGCGATGTCGACTTCCATTTGGCCCACTCCCACCGTTTCCACCACGGCCAAGGGGAAGCCACTCGCTCCTAGGACGCGCAGCGCGTCGGGAACCGCCAAGGACAAACCGCCGAGGTTTCCCCTGGTGGCCATGGATCGGATAAAGACGTGATCATTGGTGGCGTGCTCTTGCATGCGAATCCGGTCGCCCAAAATAGCGCCACCCGTAAAAGGTGAGCTCGGGTCGATGCACAAGATTCCCAACTGGTCAAAGGTCACGTCGCCAAGTGCCCCGCGCACCAGCCCACTCGTTATGAGCCGATCGGTGAGGGTCGATTTTCCCGCCCCCGGAGGTCCGGTGATGCCCACGACATAGGCCGGCTCCGATCGGTAAATCAGGGCCGCCGCTGCGCGCATGACGGGGCCACCGGACTCCACCATGGTCACTAAACGAGCCAGAGCCGTGCGCGATCCCGTACGAGCCGCGGCCAGAAGTTCGGCGGGATCTTTGGATATCACGATTGCCTCGTCACGTCTGCGCCCAATGCGCGGAGGTTGCCGTCGAAGTCGTCGTAGCCCCGGTCCAAGTGCTCCACTCCCGTGATGAGTGTGTCACCGCTGGCGACCAACCCGGCCAGCGTCAAGGCTGCGCCCGCACGAATGTCGGTGGCGCGAACGCTGGTACCGCGCAAGCCGTCCACTCCTTGGATCACCGCGTGGTGTCCTTCCGTCGTAATGCGTGCGCCCAGTTTGACCAACTCATCGACGTAGCGAAAGCGCCCGTCGAAGAGGTTCTCGGTCACGACCGACACCCCCTGTGCCCTCGACAACACGGTGGTAATAAGGGGTTTGTAGTCGGTGGCCACCCCGGGGTAGGGCAAGGTCGCTACGTCCACCGCCGTGATCTTCGGTGGCCCCGCCACGCGGATTCCCTCGCCCGACAGGTCCACTTCGGCCCCCATTTGGACGAATTTGCGCAGCAAGGTTTCCATGTGATCGCTGCGTGCATCGCTCACCCGTACATCGCCGCCGGTCATCAGCGCCGTGGCGAGATAGGTGGCAGCGACAACTCGATCGGGTACCACGCAGTGATCGGCGGCGTGTAACTCGTCTACCCCTTCAATGGTGAGGCGCGACGTGCCTAAACCATCAATCTGCGCGCCCATCGCGAGCAGTTGTCGACCGAGGTCTTCTACTTCGGGCTCGCGAGCGGCATTGTCGATGACGGTTCGCCCAGCGGCCAAGACCGCAGCCATGAGCAGGTTGTCGGTGGCGGTGTGGCTCGGGTATTCCAGAACGATGCGCGCACCCACGAGACGTCCACTCGGCAGACGTCCAGAAATCAGATCGTGACGGTTATCAAAAACGGCGCTCATCGACGTCAAGCCGTCCACGTGAAAATTGATCGGGCGGCCACCGAAATCGTCGCCACCTGGCAGTGCCATGTGCGCTTCACCGCATCGCGCGAGCAGGGGCCCCAGGACCACCAGCGACGCGCGCATGGCCGTGAAGAGGTGCTCGGGTGCGCGCGGGAGTAGTTGCTCGCTCGGCGGAACGTTGATGGTGAGCTCGTGCACGTCGGAACGCTCCACGCGACAGCCCAAGTGATTCAGGAGCTCCGACATGGTGGCCACGTCGGTGGTCCGCGGCACGTTGGTCAAACGGTGCGATCCGGTAGCAAGGAGACACGCGGCCATCTGCTTCAGAACGGCGTTCTTGGCGCCCAACGCCACGACATTACCCCCGAGAGGTCCAGCGGCACGTACGCGGAGCAAGGTCACGCCTTCCAGTATGGTCTCTCCGCCACCCTCGCAAACGCTGTCCTCGGCGATGAGGAGTAATCTTTGGCTGTGGAAACCCGACGCCTACCGGATCGAAATATTGCCATGGAGCTCGTCCGGGTGACCGAGGCAGCCGCCCTCGCCGCCGCCACCCTGTCCGGTCACGGGACCCACCCCGGCGCCGACGAAGTGACCGTGAAAAACGCCGCGGACGCCTTGGCGGTGGACGCCATGCGCTTAGTTCTTAACACGATTTCCATGGACGGCATCGTGGTGATTGGTGAGGGAGCCAAAGACGACGCCCCCATGCTCTACAACGGCGAGCTCATTGGCGACGGCCGTGAGCCCAAGGTAGATATCGCCGTGGACCCCATCGACGGAACTACCCTGACCGCGAAGGGTCTGCCCGGCGCAGTGTCGGTGATCGCGCTCTCTGAGCGCGGCAGCATGTTCAACCCCGGCGAACTGGTCTACATGGACAAACTCATCGTCGGCCCCCAGGGTCGCGGGTGCGTAGATATTGATCGCAGCCCCACCGAAAACCTTCATCGTCTCGCCACGCACATGGGCAAAAACGTGGGCGAAATCGGTGTGATGGTCCTCAACCGACCGCGACACGAAGCACTTATCCGAGAAATCCGCGAAGCGGGTGCCCGACTTACCCTCATCCAAGACGGTGACGTGGGCGGCGCCATCAGTACTAGTTGGCCCGGTTCGGGAATTGATATTTTGTTCGGCATTGGTGGCACCCCCGAGGGAGTTATTGCGGCGGCGGCATTGAAGGGACTCGGTGGCGAAATTCAGGGTCGCCTCCACGTTCGCAACGACGAGGAGCGTCGTACGGCGCTCGACATGGGACTGGACATCACCCAAGTTCTCACCACTAACGACCTCGTGCGCAGTGAAAGTTGCTTCTTCGCGATGACCGCCATCACCGACGGTGACTTTTTGCGCGGGATTCGTTTCCACGGCTTCGGTGCGACCAGCAACTCACTCGTTATTCGTAGCAAGACCGGCACCGTGCGCATCATCGAAACGATTCACCGCAATACCGCTCAGGATTCCTTCGTCCGCTAAGCGGATTCTTTAGAGGGGAGCCGATTGACGAAAGTAGTCAATGGTGCGGCCAAGCCCCTCGCGCAAACCGACCTGGGGTAGCCATTCCAACCGCTGTTCGGCCAAGGTCGTATCGGGACGGCGTTGACGGGGGTCGTCGGCAGGAAGTGGCTTGTAGGAAAGCCGCGAGCGACTTCCCGTGAGTTCGATAACCACGCCCGCCAACTCG
>CAINHL010000154.1 GCA_903848885.1 uncultured Actinomycetes bacterium | reverse complement strand
CGCGACTTTCTCTACTGGACCGACGACACCTCGGTCTTTTTGGACGAGATCGAAGAGTTCGGCACGGGTTTTCGCAACGCGGCCAACGCGGAGCGAGTCTTAGTCACGCTTCTCTTTACCGACCTCGTCCAATCCACCCAATTGGCGGCCACCCTGGGTGATGACCGGTGGCGTGACTTGCTCGAGCGTCACGACCTCACCTTGAGGTCCCTGATTGAACGACATCGAGGACGAACGGTGAAGACGATTGGCGACGGGTTTATGGCGGTGTTCGATAGTCCCAGCCGAGCCATTGCCTGCGCGACGGAAATTCGTCGCGCGGTCGACGGCATGCAACTGTCGATCCGCACGGGCATTCATACCGCCGAGGTCGAAGTGCGTGGCGACGATATTGCGGGCATGGGCGTGCACGTGGGCGCGCGAATCGGATCGCTGTCGACGGGCGGAGAAATTCTGGTGTCCTCCACCGTGCGCGAGTCGGTCGTGGGTTCCCATTTCACCTTTACGGGTAGGGGGGAACACGAATTAAAAGGCGTGCCGGGTGTATGGAATCTCTACGCCGTGGACGAGTGAGCCACTTCCCCGGGCGGCGCGTCGCCGACGAGAGAAATGGCCCCCACCCGCGGCTTATCCGGGGGTCGGCGGGAGCAATTATCCTTTGAAAGTGCCGTCTCTACGCAAGTCCTTCAACAAAGTCGACTTCTTTGACAACCTCAGTCGAGGAGCGCGCGTTCTGGTTGGCGTCTTCGCCCTGGTGCAAATTCAGAATTGGGTGTCACCGGCGTCCTTGAGTGGCTGGAATCTCGGTAGTGCCATTGGGTCCGGCACCTTCTTGTTGACCTTCGCCAGTCTCCTCGGCGCCCTGGGCGCGGGACTCATGATTCGTTCCGATTCTCCCGTGGCGCGCATCCTGCCGCGTTGGGACCGCATCATCTGGGTTTATCTTTCCGGCTGCGTCGCCGTATCGATCGCCTCACTCGTGGTGGGTCTCGAGAACATGGGTTCCTACCGTCGCTCGCAGCCGCTGCTGAAGGGCTGTCACTACCTGTTGACGCAAAAGACGGGACCTTCGCTCTGCGTGAGTAAGGAGCGCTGGATTTCGGTCGGCGCTCACAACCTCGGCATGCTCGTGGGCGTGGGATCGATCGTGACGACGGTGTCGCTGATCATTATTGGCACCCTTACACAACGCGAAGCGACGGCTTAACGCTCCTCCAGGCCCCAGTGGCATCCGTGGGCGTTCACCAAATCCAAGAAGGGCGTCGCGGGCAGGGCTTCGGGTCCGAGAACTCCCGTCCCACTCCACGCACCACTGTCGAGTAGCTCGAGGGCGACTACGGGGTTTAGCGCCGTCTGCCAGACCACGGCCTGCGCTCCGAATTCCTTCATGGACCAGGCATTGTCGACCACGTGGTAGAGGTAGACCTCGCGCGGGGTGCCGTCCGTGCCGGTTCCCTTGACCCACGTGCCCGCACAGGTAGAGCCGTCAATGCGCTCACCCAGTTGCGCGGGGTCGGGCAAACAAGCCGCCACCAGGTCGCGAGGTGCGACCAACTTCCCATTGACGTTGACCTCCTTCACCGAGTCCAAACCCAAGGTGTGCAAGGTGCGCAGGACGTTGAGGAATTGTTCGTCGAGACCGAACTTGAAGGTCACTCGTCCGGCATCAATCCAGCGCGGGATGAGGAGCACTTCTTCGTGCTCGACGTTGACGCACTCCACGTCGCCAATGCCGCCGGGAAAGTGAAAGATCTCGGGTTCGCCTCGTGTCGTGTCCCAGAGCGCCGTCGTGCCGGCGTCACACCGTTTCTTGAGCCAGTGATCAGGG
>CAINHL010000153.1 GCA_903848885.1 uncultured Actinomycetes bacterium | reverse complement strand
GCCAAAGGCTTCGAGTGAAGATGGCGGCAGATTGTAGGTAATGGCGGAGTTTCCGTAGGAGGTGATGGTGCCATTGGCATCGCGAACGACGACCGAGGAGTTGGGTGTCCCGGCATTCGCTCGCGAGGTGGCGTACGGAGCTTCCTTTGCGCCCGCGCCGAGCGCAAAGAAGGACACGGTTGAGATACCAATAACTCCTGCGAGTGTCAAGGTACGAGTGATGTGGCGAGGAGACATTTTCATGATTTATTTGAGGAGAAAGAGTGCCGAGTACAAACCAACCCAGACCACGTCGACGAAGTGCCAATAGTAACTAACCGCTTGGAAGGCTGACAGCTCACCCGGTCCTCCGGAAATACCCTTCATGCGATAGGCCAAGAAGATCATGGCGACCAGTCCGAGGAATACGTGGAGTCCGTGAAGTCCGGTGGAGATGTAGAAGATGGAGCCGAAGGCGTTGGTGTACCAACGGGTTCCGAGGTGCAGCCATTCATAGAGCTGGTTCGCTACGAAGACCGCTCCCATAAAGAAAGTGATCCATACCCAGCGCTTGGCGTCGTCGCGTCGGTTGCGTTCCACCAGCCACACGGCGTACTGCATCGTCGCCGACGAGGCCACCAAGATGATGGTGAAGATGCCCGACTGAAGGACGTCCAGCTTCGTGCCGGCGGGGGGCCAGCTGGTCAGGTGACCACGAATAGAGAACAGCGCGGCGAATAACCCGGAGAAGAACATCAGTTCCGAGCCGAGCCAAATCATCACTCCGACTGCAAGCATCGGCGGACGATCGTGAACGACCTTCGCGGGCTTCGCCAGGATTTCTTGGGGGGAAGCCTGACTCACAGCATCAGTTCTAATAGAAATTCGTCACTCTTTGCCACATTTCGTTCGGAAAAACTCATATCAAAGTAGGTGGAAGGTCGAGGGCGTGCACCAGCGCTAGACGTCGGGTCGGCCGGGTCAGGGCTACGTAGAGGGTTCGGAGTCCACGAGGCGTCGGGCGCATCACCGCGTTGCCCCGGGCAGCAATTTCCAGGGGTTCCACCACCACAATGCCGTCGAATTCCAGGCCGTTACTCCCTTCGGCCCCAATGACCACTAAATCGGCCGAAAGGCCCCGCGAATCGCTCTCGCGTGGGTCAATCGCATCCAAGCCGCTGGAGCGCAAAATCGCCACGATTTCGGCCACGCGCGCCGAGGTCACGGCGACGGCCAAGCGGCCGGGCGCCACGGCTGCGAGTTCTTCGCGCACCACCGTGACCAGGTCGGCGGCGAAGCCCTCCGTGCTGGTGGCCACGCTGCGCGGCATCACGCCCGCGCGGCGTACCGGACGGGGTGGCTCGAGATTCGGCATGGCAGCTTTCAGGGTCGGACGGGCCTTGTCCAATACTTCTTCGGGGGTTCGGTAGCTGACGCTGAGCGTGACGAGGAGGGGTTGGCGCTTGGGCTCGAGGATACGCAAAGTGGCGTCCCACGACGCCGACGACGCGGCCGTCGTCGCTTGTCCCATGTCGCCGACAATGGTCATCGATCCGCTGAGGTCGCGACGCTTGAGCACGCGCAACTGCATCGGCGAAAGGTCTTGGGCTTCGTCCACCACGATGTGGCCGAAAGTAGCGAATTCCGCTTCGTCGAGCGTCTCGGCCACCGTGGTGGCGTACACCGCGGCCTCGCGAAGGGCCGCTTGACGAATGTCGTTGTTGTACATATTGCTATTGATGCCTTCGAGAACATCTGCGGACACGCCCGCCGTCGTACCCGAGCGTGGGCGACGACGGGGTCCGAGCAATACGCGCGCTTCGTCAATGAGCGCCGCGTCCGCATCCGTCCAACCAATGTCCGACATTGAAGTACTGCGCGGCCGGGCCAAGAGTTCTATTTCTTCTTCGCTGAGATGCTCGCCCGCAGCCGCACGAATGAGGGCGGTCGCGCCAAAGAGATCGTGCAGGAGCTCTTGACCGCTGAGGCGTGGCCACATCCGACGCATGGCCGCACGAAATTCGGGGGTGTGACGAATGGTGTCGGCGACGTCGGCCGCCAGGACCGCTTCATCAGATTCTTCATTGCGAAAGCGCGGCAGGTAGTCGTGCGCCAAGCGCAGGGCCAGTTCACGGCCCAACATGCTCCGGCGCTGATTGTGATTTCCGGGACGGCGACGGGCGCGGTCTACAGCCTCTTTACTCATCGCCGCCGTGAGAACCATGGTGGCGCGTCCCACCGGAATCGACACGTCGTCACGCAGGGCGCGTTGCCGGGTCCGTACGGCACGCTCCAAGACCTTCACCATGCGCATGTCCCCCTTGATACGCGCCACCTCTTCTGATTCCGTCGCGCGCACGACCACGTTGGAGACCAGACCCGACAGGGTCGACAGCGTGACGCCGCTTTCGCCGAGAGAGGGAAGCACATTTTCGATGTAGTTCAAGAACAAGGGGTTCGGTCCCACGACCAAGACACCGTGACGCTCCAAAGTGTCGCGGTGGGTAAAGAGCAGGTACGCAGCGCGGTGCAGGGCTACTGCCGTCTTGCCGGTGCCGGGGCCACCTTGCACCAAAAGAATTCCCTGCAGGGGCGCACGAATAATGCGGTCCTGCTCACCTTGAATGGTGGCCACAATGTCACCCATACGTCCGGTACGTGCTTGACCCAAGGCGGCCAGCAAGGCACCGGGGCCACCCAGAGCCAAGCCACCATCAACCAAGCCCTCTTCGGTGGCGGCGCGAACGTCACCCTCCGGAAGGGAGAGTTCCCCGTTTTCGTCGGCGAAGTATTCGTCTTCGACTCCGGTGACAAGGTGATCGCGAATCGAAATGTGTCGGCGGCGCGAGAGTCCGAGGGATTCCACGCCCGTGGCGCGGTAGAAGGGTTCGGCGACCGGCGCACGCCAGTCGACCACCAGCGGATTCAAATTTTCGTCGGACACCGCCAGTCGCCCCACGTGGAAATGCGTATCGGATGTCTCCGCGCTCGGTGCGTAGTCAATGCGACCAAAAAAGAGTGGCTGGTCACCGATGGCTAATTGCTCTAAGCGGTGTAGGGCCGTACCCATGACGACGTCACGCTCGACAAAGGCACCCATGGTTTTGATGGCGGCCACCTGTGCGCTGTCGCGGAGGTAGCGCGCTTCGTCGCGCATCTTTTCCAAGGCGGCCAGGGCGAGGTGCAGAGACTCTTGTTCCTCCGCAATTTCGCGTTCGTGAGCCATGTCTACCCTCCCCTCTCCAGAAAACTGGAATTGTCTATTCTAAAGCACCGGCGCGGACGGTGCCCGTGGGGCAAACCCCTACCATGGGAAGCGAAGGAGTCACGTGGACGAACCAGTTTTCTTACGAGCGTGTCGCGGCGAATCCGTCAGCCACGTTCCGGTGTGGTTTATGCGCCAAGCCGGACGCAGCCTGCCGGAGTACCGCGCCCTGCGGGGCACTGGGTCCATCCTGGACGCCATCGCTGATCCGCAACTGGCCTGCGAGATCACCCTGCAGCCGGTACGTCGCTACGGGGTCGACGCGGCCATTTTATTTTCCGACATCGTGGTACCTATTCATTCCTTGGGCTTCGGCGTGGACATCGTTCCTGGCCGTGGTCCCGTCATCGCGGAGCCTTTTCGCCAGGCCTCGGACCTTGACCGTCTCCGATCGCTGCGCGACGAGGACATCGCCCACGTCACGCGCACCGTGGACTTGGCCGTCAGCGAATTGGCTGCCACCGACACTCCGCTCATTGGTTTTGCGGGGGCCCCATTTACCGTGGCGAGCTATCTCATCGAAGGCGCGCCGACGCGCACCTTCTCAGTGATTAAAGAGTTCATGGACAGCCAGGCATCCTTGTACGACCAACTCGTCGAGCGCCTCGTGGATATCACCATTAGTTTTCTCCGGGCCCAGGTCGAACACGGGGCCCGGGCCCTTCAGCTCTTCGACTCCTGGTCGGGTTCGCTGACGCGTGAGCAGTACTCCCGCTTCGCCCTTCCCGCCACCCAACGAATCCTGGAAGGGGTGGCCGATCTCAAGGTCCCCACCATCCTCTTCGGCGTCGGGACGGGTCACCTACTCGACCTGATGGCTACTGCGGGGAGCGACGTCGTGGGTATCGATTACCACCAGACTCTGGCTGCCGGACGCGCCCTGGTCGGGGACAAGTCGGTGCAGGGAAATCTCGATCCGTCGCGTTGCCTCCATGGAGTCGACGAGGCACTGCTAGCTACGCGCGACGTTCTTGCGAGTGCCGGGACACGCAGTGGACATATTTTCAATTTGGGGCACGGGGTACTTCCCGAAACCGACCCCGCAGTATTAGAAGCAGTCGTGCGCGTCGTGCACGATGAAGGAAGAGCAGGAGTGAAATGAATCGCGTTGGAGTTCTGATCATGGCCTACGGCACCCCGGGAAGCCCCGAAGCCATTGAGCCCTATTACACCCGTATTCGTCACGGCCGCCCACCCACCCCCGAACTCTTGGACGACCTCACGCGCCGCTACAACGCCATCGGGGGTATTTCCCCCCTGGCCCAGCGCACCGCCGCCCAGGTGGACGGCATCCGCAGGGCATTGGAAAAAATTGCCCCCGGAAAATTCGACGTTCGATTCGGCTCCAAGTACGAACCGCCCATGATCGAAGACACCGCTCCCACCTTCACCGACTGCGATCGCATCGTGGGACTCGTGTTGGCTCCGCACGAAAGTTCCATGTCCACCCAGCAATACATGGAACGCGCCACCGCCGCGCTCGGAAGCAGCGTGGAGTTTCGTGAGATACGTGCCTGGTGGCACGAGCCCGCGTTCGTAGAGCTCATCGCCGATCGTGTGCGGAGCGCCTGGGACAGTATCCCCGAGGAGCGACGCGCAACGAGCGAAGTTATCTTCTCGGCACATTCCCTCCCCATGCGCATCCTCGACAACGGTGACACCTACCCCGAACAGTTGCGTGCCAGTGCGGAACTCGCGGCCGCGGCCGCGGGAATCTCTCGGTGGGACGTCGCGTGGCAGTCGGCCGGTCGAACCGCCGACCCGTGGATCGGACCCGACATTTTGGAGGTACTCCGCAGCAAGCGCGCCGGCGGCGTTACCGACGTTGTTTCGTGCCCTATCGGTTTCGTCTCGGATCACCTCGAAGTTCTTTTCGACATCGACATCGAAGCGCAAGCCGTTGCCGCCGAAGTGGGACTTCACCTCGTCCGCACCGCCTCGCTGAACGACGATCCTCGCTTCGTGGCCTTGTTGGCCGAACTGGTTGCGCGAGCCGCCGGCTAAATGGCTCGCCCCTCGGTGGTTGTTATCGGTGGGGGGCTGAGCGCCCTCGCCGCGGCCTGGGAACTCTCCGGTGGCGTGGAGGGACCTCGCGAGAACACGCCCTCCATCGAAATCATTGAGAGTGCTGAAGGTCTCGGTGGTGCCGTGGGCACCATGGAATTTGCCGGACGCATTGTCGATACCGGCGCGGATGGTTTTCTCGCGCGTCGACCCGAGGCGGTGAACTTGATCACGGAAATAGGAGCGGCCGACCAACTCATTCCTATCGCCCACAGCGGGGCGTGGCTGTTCTTGAATGGTCACTGCGTGGCGATTCCCGAAGGCACCAATCTCGGCGTGCCCACTTCCTTAGCGTCCGTGCGCGGGGTACGCGAATTGTCCTGGCGCGCGCAGTGGGCAGCCCGACGCGACTACTACTGGCCCCGCCGACTCACGGTGGATACGGACGCGAGCATTGGCGCCATCGTGCGCGCCAAACTCGGCAACGAACTAACCGACCGCGTCATCGAGCCCATGATTGGCGGAATTCAAGCGGGGCGCGTCGACGATCTTTCTGCGTCCGCTGTCTTCCCCGCCCTCTTCGCGGCCGCACGCACGGGTGGCTCACTCATGAAGGCCTTAGCCCCTCTACCGGCAGCTGTCCCTTCGTCCGCTCCGCTGTTCTGCACGCTGCGCGAGGGAGTGGGCTCGCTACCCACCCTGCTCGCAACTCGCCTGCTCGAACGGGGTGTGCGTATACGCACCTCCACCCCGGTCACGGCTATTCGCCCCACGCCTGCGGGCTCGCACGCCTACGAAGTCGACACCGCGACCACCACCACGCCGGCAAACTATGTCGTACTCGCCACCCCACCGCAAGTGACCGGCGCCCTCGTGGCTTTTTTAGGTGAGTCCAGCGACGAGTTGCGCCGGCTTCCCTCCGCTTCAGCGGCCATGATCACCTTGTGCGTGCCTCGCGGGAGTACGCGCTTGCCCGCTACCGGAACGGGAGTCCTCGTCCCCCTGAAAACCCCGTGGCGTAACGGAGATTCCTTTCTTATTACCGCACTTACCTTCCTCGATCGCAAGTGGCCACATCTCGCGCGCGACGAAGACGTTCTCCTCCGGGTCCACGTCGGGCGTATCGATGATCGCCGTGGCCTCGAAATGTCCGACGATGAACTAGTCGCGCGGGTACGTGAAGAACTCGCCGTCATCGTGGGTGCCTGGCCACACAAGGGCGAATCGGTGGTGGTGCGTTGGCACGACGCTCTGCCGCAATACCTCGTGGGACATCACGATCTCGTAGAACGTGCGCGCGCTGCGAGTGAAGCGCGGGGAATTTTCTTGGCTGGCAAAACCTACGACGGCGTGGGCATCCCCGCCAGCATCGGTTCGGGTCGCCGCGCTGGACGAGAGATTCTGTCGCGCCTCGCGGACTAGAGGTAGTAGCCGGAGTGAATGTACACGCAGGGAACTCCCGCGTGAATGTACATGGCGTGATTTTTTGGATCGTCGTCGAGGGCGAGGCATAAATCAAAGCCGTAGGCCCGCAGGTCTTCCACGACGCCGTTCTTAAACACTTCAACGCCGGAGTAGTCACCGTATTCGCGCATGATGAGTACGTCCCAGCGCAGATTGTGCTCCTGCAACCACCGCAGAGTGTGTGGTTCCACGCGCCGCGGTCGTCCGGTGACCAAAATCACTGACAGGGACGAGTCCAAGAGCTCCAAGAGTCGGCGCATCTCTTCGATGACCGGGTCGTCGCCGCAGGCCTCAAAGAATGAGGACCAATCCCCCCAATCCAAAAAGTGTTGACGACCCGACGCGTCGGCTAAGACCCCGTCGATGTCGAAGATGACCGCGCGACCACCTGGCTGGGCCTGCGTGCGCCACGACCAGTACTCGGTGAAAGGGTGGGGGGAAGTCGTCACAGGATAATCAGGCTACTGGCGCTGGTGGCTAACTCTGCGAGACTGGACGACGTGGAAACGCTCGAACGCAAGACGCTGCCCGTTCCTTACGGACAACGCGTCTACGTCGTCAGTGATCTCGACCTCAGACCCAACTCTCCGCGCCCACAACGAGGCGTACGCCAACTCATCGAGTTGCTCGACGACAGTGACGACCCCACGGTGGTCATCGTGGCCGGGAATTTCTTCGCCCCCACGGAGGATGCCGGGGACTACGTCACCTTTCTTCGCGAACTGTGGCAAGCGCATTCTGATTTACGTGCCAGTATCCAGCGTTTCACCCAGGGCGAGGGCCGACAGCTCATTCTCCTCGGAGGTTTTCGCGATCAGGCCATGATCAGTACCGAGGCCGTGCGGGTCGAACTCGCCCATCTCGCCATCGACGTTGCCGGTGACGTCATGTTGCATATCGGCACGGCCCAGGGCGTGCGTGAGGTATCGGTAGTTGCCGGACAGACCGATATCGCTTCCGAGCTGGCGGACGCCTCCGAACGGTCCGAGGCCGCTCGCCTGGAAGACCCATCCGCCGCCGCTCGCTTCGCGGCCTCGCGCCTCTTGTACCGTCGGCTCGGACGGTGGGTATGGCTCCCCGTCTGGGGCGTCGTGGTGGTGGACCTGGCCGCCTCCATCATCCAAGGCGCAGCCGCCTTCACCCACCGACACGTACGGGTACATCTCCACACGCATCCGACATCAGTATTCGCCTCTATTTTGATCAATCTGGTCACCATCGCCTTCGTCGAAGCCGTGCTCGCGGGTATCGCGGGTGTAATAATCCGCCGGCGTTTTGTGCGTCGCGACAAGGCTGCGACCGACCCAGAGACCCGAGATATTTTGAGCCACACCCTCGTCAACGGCACCCCGGCTATTGAATACGCTTCACGAATCGGTAGCCGCGGTGGTGGTGGTGCCATCGTGGGTGGTGCGTCGCGTCCGGCCTTGGCTTTTCTCTCCGCCGGCGTGTGCGCCAGTCCTGGTCCCTCACGGAGCACGGTGGTGGAACGTCGTGGTCGACTCGGGCTGCCCCCCACCTTCGTCGTAGTGGACCGCTTCGCCATGATCGAACTCGAAGCCGCGACCTCCGTTCACGCACGACTCATTGGCGGCGACACGCAGATTCCGCGCGGCACCTTGCTCGAGCGCCTCGTCAGTGGTTCCGCTCGCCTGCCGGGCTTATCCAAGGAGACTTTGGTGGTCGGAGCGTGGCCCAGCGCTAACCCCTGGCCCACCCAGCCCGAAATCACCACCGACCAGCGTCGCGATACCACTATCCGACGACTCGCGAGCTACCTCTTGATGCTGACCGGCTTCTTTGACATTTTGATTGGACTACGGCCACCGCTGCGCGGTCATTTGAACTCCGTTCTCACCTTCTTACCGCTCGGCGTTGATCAGTCGGTGGGAGCGGTGACGGCCATTGGTGGCGTGGCCCTGGTCATGCTGGCGCGCGGCGTGCGACGAGGCCAACGCCAGGCGTGGACCGTGGCGGTGTTGCTCCTCGCGGTGACCACGGTGGTGCATTTCCTGCGTAGTTCACACATCACCACCACCATCGCCTCCGTCGTCGTTCTCGTCGTCATGGTGGTAGCGCGCGAACGCTTTAGCGCCACCACTGACCGCGGAGGCTTGCGTTCTTCCTTGCCGCGCCTCGGTCTGGCCGCCGTGCTCTCGGTGAGCGCGGCCACGGTGGGGGTCGTGTTTTCCTATCGTCACGATCACCTCAATCTCCCGTGGTGGCGCGTGTTCCTGGCCTGCGGTGAGCGACTAGTCGGTATCACCACGGTGTCCCTGCCCGATACCGCTAATGACTTCACCACCGCCGTGATGGAGTGTGTAGGCGCCGCCCTCATCGTGACCGTCATTTATTTGGCCACCCGGCCCGTCGTCGACCGACGTCTCTCGGAAGGCGCCAACACCGCCGAACGTCGATTAGCCGAACTACGGGCGCGTGACATTGTTCGTCGTCACGGCCACGGAAGTTTGGATTACTTCGCACTACGCGACGACAAGCAGTTCTATTTCTTCCGTGACTCCCTCGTGGCCTACGCCGTCTACGGCGGCGTCGCGGCCATTTCCCCCGATCCCATCGGACCCCGCGCCGAACGCGGCGAGGTGTTTCGCAACTTCCGCGCCTTCGCTCAATCACGTGGTTGGACCATCGCCGTGGTCGCGGCCGACTCCACCTGGCTTCCCATCTACCGCGAAAACGGACTGCACTCCATCTACCTCGGTGACGAAGCCATCGTGGATTGCCAGCGCTTCAGTCTCGAGGGCGGGCGCATGAAGGGCCTGCGTCAAGCCTGCACCCGCTTGGAGCGCAAGGGCTACACCGTCGAGTTCCGTGACCCCGCCACTATTGATACCGCGGACGCGGCCGACATTCTCGAACTCATTACCAAGTTGCGCCGCGGTGATGGGGAGCGTGGATTCTCCATGATGCTGGGTCGCCTCTTCTACGCCAAGGACAAGGGACTCTTGCTCACCATCGTGCGGGGTCCGGACGGAGTGCCCGCCGCCGTCTGTCAGTTTGTTCCCGGTGCGGCGGCTCACTCCTATTCGCTCGATCTCATGCGTCGCGACCCGGGTGAGCACCCCAACGGACTCTTGGATTACGCCCTGTGCTCCACCATTGCCCACATCGCCCAACGTGGTGGCCGCAACGTGAGCTTGAATTTCGCGGCCTTCCGCTCCGTCTTGGACGGCGAGCGCGGCGAAGGGACATTCACCCGCATTGAACGCTGGGGTCTCAAGCGCCTCAGCGGAATTCTTCCCATCGAAACCTTGTGGAGCTTCAACAACAAGTACTACCCCACCTGGTATCCGCGGCACTTGGTCTATCCGGGAGTGGAGTCCTTCGTGCCGGTGGTGGCCGCTATTTTGCGCGCGGAGTCCCTCACCGAAATTCCCCTGGTCGGACGATTCTTCGCT
>CAINHL010000152.1 GCA_903848885.1 uncultured Actinomycetes bacterium | reverse complement strand
CTAGATAATCCCTTCGCTACCTCGCGGGTGAACGGATGCGTGGGTGGCTGCGCCGTTCCGGAGGAAGTGGTTATTAATCCCAGTTCGACCGCAACCATTACCGCCGAACAATCGGGGGTGTCGGTAGCTCCAGAATCTTGGTTATTCGCCGTCCGTCCCGTGGGTTCGAGCACCTGGGAGACATTGACGGGGACGTTACCAACGGTGACAAATGACCCCAACTTGGCTTCGATGGATCCGACATATTTCGATTCCGTCACTGGCCTACCTCGGTTGTTGACCTTCGGGTGGATTGCCTCCTCCGGAGCGTTAACCGAATTCCATGAAGTTTCGCACCTCAGCGTAAAGAGTCTGACCGTGGCCCCGGTATTGGCGTTGGATTCCAACACCACGCCCGACGGCTCGAGCACCTACACGGTGACGCTGACACCAGGCGTTGACACCGCCAGCCCCACCTCCGACGGCAGTGCCATGACCGTGGTGGATGTTTTCCCCGTCGGTGTCACTCCGATTTCGGCATCGGGCGTTGGCTGGTTGTGTACGACCTCGGGGCAAACTGTCACCTGCCACCTTGATCCCACCTCTCCCATTTTGCCCGGTCACGATACGCCGGTGATTGACGTTGTGGTGACGGCAGCGGCTTCGGTGAGCGAACTGTCGCACGCAGTGCGATTTACTTCGAATCGTGGCGCACCCGTAGCTCACTCGTATTCGATGGCGGTTTCGAAACCTAAGTCGTTACCCGCAACCGGATTTCAACTCGGTGAGGTAACGGGAGCGATGTGTGCGATGTTGGCTCTGGGCGTCGTTTGTCTCGATGTTCGCCGACGTCGTCAGGGATCTCGGCCCTAACGGCCATTTGTCTCGTTCTTTACAGCGGTTAGGATGTGTTCATGCCTTCTTCCAACCCGACACCCCGTCGCGCCCCGTCGCGAGGACGTCCCGCAAGTGGCGACGCGCGTCCGCGTTCCGCCAGTGGTGGATCACGTTCGGGTGCCGCTCCTCGCGCCAGTAGTCGACGTTCGGCGGAAGCCACTGGGCGACCCGAGCGGAGTGACGGACCACGTAAGAGCCCCCGTCGTGCGGGTGCGCCAAGTGATAGTCGTCGCGATGATTCACCACGAACTCCGGGGGATTCTCGACGTGGTGACGGACCTCGCGGTTCGAGCGAAGGTCGCACAGTCTCTCCCCGTCGCGACCGACCGTCGGACGGTCGTCGGACGGCTCGTCCGGGAGTAGGCCGGCCCGGCCAGGGGCGCGGACGCGATCGCTTTGAACGCCCCAAGACGGCCGAAGAAATTCGTCGCGAAAAGGACGAAGCTATTGCGACGGCCAGAGGATGGGGTGGTGTCGCGCGCAAGGGTGCGGTTCATCTTCGTTCCGAAACGCCGGAGATGGAAGGGAACCGCGTCAAGACTCCGGCGCCCATGCCACTAGCCCCGTGGGTTCCTGACGCCGCACCTTCGAAGGTAAAGATCGCCGCCGGAACAGTGGACGCTAAGCCCGTATACGCCCTCCCAGGTGACGTGGTGGCCGAAGTGCGCAAGGCGTTTGTGGGTACCAGCTACCAGCGTGAGAAGATGGTCAAATTCTTGACGCGTGCTGCGGAGTCCTATGACCGGCACCGCTATGAAGAAGCCCTTCGTTTGGCCAAGGCCGTGGCCGATCAGGTTCCGGGCGTGGCACCCGTGCGCGAATTGGCGGGACTGGCCGCCTATCGCTTGGAGCGTTGGCCGATGTCACGCGCGCACCTCAAGGCCTATTACGAACTCACCGGTGACCCGCAACATCTTCCCTTGGTGATGGACTGTGAGCGCGCCACGCGACGTTATAAACAACTAGAAAAAACCTACGAGACTTTGGCCGCCGCGGAGCCCACCGCCGAAGTTATCGCTGAGGCGCGCATTGTTTTGGCCGCTGCCTGGGCGGACGATCGTCGTTATCACGAAGCTATTGAGCTGCTCATCCGGGCCGGCGCCGCGAAGAATCTTCGCAACCCCAGTTACCGCCACGTGCGACTGTGGTACGCCTTGGCCGATGTGTACGACCGTGCGGGTGACGTGGCGATGGCGCGTGACGGATTCGCTCGGGTCGTTGCCGTGGACCCCGAGGCCTACGATGCTGCCGCGCGCCTCAAGGATCTCGGTGCTCCGGCCCCGCGCAAGAATCGCAAGAAGCGAACCGTGCCGGTGTCGAAGAAGAAGAACGTCGACTAAGGATTAGCCCATCGCCGCGAGAGCGGCGGTCATCGCCACGTTCGCACCGCGGATGTCACCCGTGAGCACGCTGTCCATTCTGTTCATCATGTAAGCGATGGTGAGTTTGGACTCTTGATCCATGATGATCACCGAACCGCCGTAGCCACCCCAGTAACAGGCGCGCGGCCCCAAGGGCATCACGGAACTGGCTAGGCCGTAGCCCATGCCGAAATGAGTTTCTTGACCCAGAATAAGGTCAACACCGTGGGCCTGCGTGCGAAATATGTGCTCGTTGGTTTTCTCTCCGAAGAAGCGGATTCCTTGGGCGTGACCACCGTTGGCGATCACTGACTGGATGGTGGCTACTGATTTGGCGTTGCCGTGACCGTTGGCGGCCGGTATCTCGGCGGCACGCCACCAACGATGCTGTGGCATGGAGGCGTCGAGGAGGGGAGAGGTATAACTGCGATAGGCGATGGAGTTCACGTCAATCCCCGTGACATCCATCGGCTCAGGAGGAATAACGAAACTGACGCGAGATTCTTCGGATTCGGGAAGTCCAATGTGAAAATCGGCGCCGAGAGGCCGGGCTACTTCATCCCGAAAGAAATGTCCGATGGTGGTGCCGCTAATCCGACGCACAACTTCGCCAATGAGATGACCCTGGCTCACGAGGTGATATCCCGATTGAGATCCTGGCTCCCACCACGGCTCTTGGGCGGCGAGGGCGGACGTCGAAAGTTCCCAATTGGCGAGGTCCTCCGGTGCCAAGCGTTCCTGCCAACCCGAGAGTCCCGCCGTGTGCCCCATCAGGTGTCGCACGAGTACATCTTTCTTTCCATTCGCCGCGAACTCCGGCCAGTAGCGCGACACGGGAGCGTCAAAATCGAGCTCACCGCGCTCGCACAAGATGAGGGCGACGAGAAAGGTCATCGTTTTGGTGGTGGACCAGACGTTGACCAAGGTGTCGCTCTTCCATGGCGCTGAGTGCTCCGCATCCACGTATCCGCCCCAGATGTCGGCGACGACCTCCTCGTTGTGGATGACGGCGATACTGGCACCCACGTCGGCACCACTGTCGAGGCTCTGTGAGAGAAGGTCCGTAAGAGCTGCAAATTTCGCGGTGGTAAATCCTTGAATCTCGGCCACGTGGGCTCCTTCGAACGATTGCCGTCTGTAGTAGTTGATTTTACGACCCCGTGAGCATCGTCATCCCTTGTGGATGGCTTGGTATCGTAGGGACATGGATACTGCAGCCCTTTTGGGTGACGAGGCTTCGTCACTGCTAACTCACGTGTCGACCGCCTTTCCCAAGGAGATGTTGACCGCCCCGGGACCGAACTTCTTGGACGAGACCTTCGTCTACTCAGATCGCTCACCCTCCGTTCTGCGTAATTTGGGAGCGCTCTACGGTGCCGGACGCTTGGGTGGCACCGGTTATCTGTCCATTCTTCCGGTCGATCAGGGAATCGAGCACTCGGCAGCGGCCAGTTTCGCCAAGAATCCCAATTATTTCGATCCCGCCAAATTGGTGGAGTTGGCTGTGGCCTCCGATTGCAGCGCGGTGGCGACGACGCTGGGGGTCCTCGGATCCGTGTCGCGTCGCTACGTGCACAAAATTCCCTTCATTGTCAAAATTAATCACAACGATCTCATGCACTACCCAACGACCTATGACCAGATTCTTTTCTCGTCGGTGCAACAGGCGGCTGACCTGGGGGCTATTGGCGTCGGGGCCACGATCTATTTTGGTTCTCCAGAATCGGATCGTCAGTTACAAGAAATCGGAGCGGCCTTCGCTGAAGCGCACCGGCTCGGTTTGATGACCATTCTCTGGACGTACTTGCGCAATCCCGCCTTTAAAACCGACGACATGGACTATCACTTGGCCGCTGACCTGACGGGACAGGCGAACCACTTGGGTGTCACCATCGAGGCCGACATCATCAAACAGAAGCAGCCGGAAAACAACGGAGGTTTCAACGCGGTGAAGGTAGGAAAGACGGATCCGCTGGTGTACAGCAAGTTGACGACCGACCACCCCATCGATCTGACTCGCTGGCAAGTGGTGAACTGTTATTCCGGTCGCATCGGACTGATTAACTCCGGTGGGGAGTCCAAGGGCGCAGGCGACCTCGAGCAGGCGGTGCGTACCGCAGTGATCAATAAGCGCGCCGGTGGCCAGGGGCTCATCGTAGGTCGCAAGGCCTTTCAGAAGCCTCTCGCGGAAGGCGTCGAACTCGTTCACGCCATTCAGGATGTCTTCCTGGACGCCAGCATCACGTTGGCCTAAGGGTCAAGTGATGGGGAAGAGGCCCGTATGGCTGAACTGGCCCAACGTGGTCACGGTGGTGCGAATCCTCTTCATCCCCGTCTTTGTCTATTTGGCGGTCTCGACGTCCCATCGCGCATTGGCGGCCTGGCTGCTGGGCTTCTTGGGAGCCACTGATTATCTGGACGGCTATCTTGCGCGTCGCTTGAATCAGGTCAGCGAATTGGGGAAAATTCTTGATCCCGTGTGCGATCGTTTGTTGATGATCTCCGCGGTGCTGGTAGTGGCGGGGGTTGGTGCCGTTCCTTGGTGGTTTGCGGGCCTAACCTTGGCCAGAGAAATTCTCGTTTCGGTCGCAACCCTAGCGCTCGCTGCCATGGGGGCAGCACGAATCGACGTTCTCTGGTGGGGCAAAACTTCCACCTTTGCCCTGATGACGGCCTATCCCTTGTTCTTGCTGACGAGCCAAAAATATGGACGCGCAGCGACCTGGCAGGGCGATATGCGTGTGGGTGTGTGGGCCGTGGGTGTCATGGGCTTGGCCTTAGCCTGGGCGGTAGTGGCGGGCTACCTTGCCCCTGCCCGCGAGGCTTTGCGGGCAGGGCGAGAGGGTCGGCGCGTCGGCTAGATTTGACGCTTATGCAGATTCCCGAGCAGCTCCGTTATTCGAAAGATCACGAATGGGCTCGTCAGGATGCGACCGGAATTACCATCGGGATCACCGACTACGCCCAAGACGCACTTGGTGACGTGGTCTTTGTTGATCTCCCCGCCGTTGGTACGAAGGTTGAAGCAGGTAGCCCTATTGGTGAAGTTGAATCAACCAAGTCGGTTTCCGAAATCTATGCCCCCGTTGGAGGAACCATCGTTTCCATCAACGAATCGCTCGCCCATGCGCCCGAGAGTGTGAACTCCGACCCGTACAACACGGGTTGGATTTGCACGATTGCCGTTGAGAATAATGACGAGTTCATCTCGCTTCTCGACGCCGCCGCATACGGCGACCTCACGCATCACTAAGAGACCGTTATGAACTGTCGTCGTTGTGGCGAAATACTGAACGAAAACGCCAACTTTTGCTGGTCGTGCGGGGCGGCACAGACTGATTCGTCGTCGCCCGACACCATTGCTGTTCCGGTGGTGTCGACTACGGAGCGCGTTACCACCACCGTGGTTGCTCCGACGAGATCTACCTTCGACGTGATCAGCATTGCCACGGGTTCCTTCGGTACGGTCACTCACGAATTAGTCGAAGAATCCTCACGCGTGGGCCGCCACGACGAGTCGCTAATCGTGCTCGACGACGTCTCGGTATCTCGTCACCACGCCGTGTTTACCCGGACCGCCTCGGGACGAGTCACGGTTCGTGATCTGAACTCCTTGAATGGAACGTACGTAAATGGCCTGCGCGTCGAAGAGGCTATTCTTCGCAGCGGAGACGAAGTGCAAATCGGAAAGTTCAAGATGATTTTTTGGGGAGCGGCGTCGTGAGCGCGATGTCAGCGAAGTTAAGAATCGGTGAAGCGCACTCATTGCTGCGCGCCGAGTTCCCTGATATTGAGTTGTCGAAAATTCGATACTACGAAGAAAAGGGCCTCGTTAACCCCAGCCGTTCGCCAAAGGGTTTTCGCCTATTTTCTGAAGTGGACATCGAGTGCCTGCGTGAATCTTTCCGCATGGCGCAGCGCGAGTTTCTCCCCCTCAAAGTAATTCGACAACGTCTTATCGAGCGGGGATTACTACCCGACGACCGCGTGATTCCTACGGTGCGCCGCGCAGCTCGCGATGCGACGGCCACGAACATCACGATGGCGGTCCCGGAGCGCACCCCTCGTCCCACACTGCACGTGGTGCAACCCGAAATTCCTCTGGTTACCGAGTACCCGTCTCTTGCGACCTCGAACCTGTCGGAAATTGAATTGTGTGTCGCCGCGGGCATCACTCCACAGGAGTTGGTCGATCTGGTGTCTTTTGGTTTCCTGGCAGCCTCGGACGGCGGAGCGACTACCCCGTACACGGCCAAGGACGTTCAGGTGGCTAAGACTTTTGCTGCCCTATCCGCCCGCGGCGTCGACGCTCGGCGACTTAGCGCGGTGAAGAGAATTGCGGAGCGTGAAGCGGAGGTGGTCAGCGAACTGACAACGTCAGTGCGCTACGACCGGAATATGACTGAGGAAGAATCAGCACACGTTGTGGCTGAAGTGTCGCGCGAAGTGGCACTCTTTCGCGCAGCGGTCGCTCGCACCATCACTCGTTGACGCGCGGTACTAGCCGTCCGAGGTCTAGTCTGAAGTCATGATTGAAGTCGTACTCCGTGCAGTTCGCGTAGACGTTAATTCCGCCACGCCGCTGCTGCTCCTTGAAGAAGTGGGGGGAGTTCGCGTCTTACCCATTTTTATTGGGGCACCCGAAGCGGCTGCCATTGCCTATGCGTTGCAACAACTCGACACGCCACGCCCCATGACCCACGATCTTCTACACGACGTGATCGAAATCTTGGGGGGAAAATTATTTGCCGTTGAGATCACGGAAATTCGAGACGGCTCCTTCATCGCCCAGCTTCGACTCATCGTGAACGGAAATGAACGACTCGTGAGCGCTCGACCGAGCGACGCCATTGCGGTCGCCTTGCGAAGTGGTGCTCCCATACTGGTTAATGACGACGTGATGGAAAACGAGGGGCGAGAAATGTCTCTCGACGAAGTGGACGAGGAGGAGGATGATGATGACGAGGATGATGAACCCAACGAAGCCGCATTGATCGAGGAGCTCCGTAGTTTCCTCGACACCATCTCACCGGAGGATTTCAAGTAATGAATAAGACCTCACGTTATTTATTGTCGGCAGTGGTTATTGTCATTGGTGCCGTGGGAGCCGGACGGTACCTACATTCGCACCGTGGAACGACGCCGGTAACTTCATCAACCACCTCCGTGGCCGCATCCCCGGTCTGCATCGCTACCGATTTTGTCGCTAGTTTTAACTCGGGCCAGGGCGCCGCTGGAAATATTCTGGCGTCGGCTTCACTCACCAAGACCAGTGTCGGGAGTTGTCGTTTGTCCGGTTGGCCACTTCTTTCCCTCAGTAATTCCGCGGGGGTGAGCATCCCCACGACGACGGTACAGGGTTCGCAGGTCTTCCAGAATTTTTTCTCGCTCTCTGTTCCGTCCACGCCCGCCCACTTGCTGGTGGCTCAAAATCGCGTGGTGACCTTCGAAATCCTTTATAACGACGTCCCGGGCCTTGCGGCCTGTCCCGTCGCGAGCTCACTCGGTATCAGCGTGGCCTCCTCGGGCGTCATGCTGGGATCGACCGCGGTGAATGCCCTGACGCCTTGCGATCATCACCTCAACGTGTCGCCGTTTTTCTTAGAGCCTTAACGAGGTCGCACCAGAATTCGTCCACGGCTGCGACCGTGTCGAAGGTCGGCAAGCGCGTCCGGCAGATCATCGAGAGCCACGATTCGGTCAATAAGTCGACGGTCGTCCGGCACCATGAGGTCGCAGAGTCGATTCCAAATGTCGAGACGTCGTTCCGGCGGAGTTTCCACGGCGTCGATGCCGAGAAGGGCGACGTTACGCGTAATGAAGGGGTAGACGGTGGTGTGGAGTTCGCTTCCGGCGACCAAGCCACTCGCCGCAACGGCGCCTCCGTAACGAAGTGATCGCAAAATGGCGTGAAGGGTGTCACCACCGACGCAGTCGACTGCCCCCGCCCACAGGGGTTCGCCGAGAACACGCTCCGCACGGTTGCTGATTTCGTCGCGCCCAATGCAGCGCGTGGCCCCTTGCTCTCGTAACCAGTGGCTGTGTTCCGGGGAGCCCGAGGCGGCGACTACGTGAAACCCAATTCGTGCGAGGAGGGTGACAGCGAGTGAGCCGACGCCCCCCGACGCCCCCGTGACTAAAACTTCTCCGTCACCGGGTTGAACGCCGTGCTGAAGAAGAGCGTCAATGCTGGCCATGGCGGTGAAGCCGGCTATTCCGTAGGCCATCGCGATATCGAGATTGTCCAACGAGCAAGCGAGGGGAGTGAGGTATGAATGGTCGCAGACGATCTCGTCGGCGAAGCAACCGTCGACTGACGTGCCGATGCCCCCGCCCCAGATAATCACGGGTGTTCCTGCGGGGAGAGAGGGGTGTCGGCGAATGATCCCCACCCCTTCGATTCCACCCGTCAATCGTGGAGCTCTCCGTACTCGGCTGGGGGACGCGAACACCAAGGCGTCCTTAAAGTTGAGGGCGCTGTAAACCAGTTCCACCGCGCTGTCGCCCAGGGCGGAGGTCGGCTCATTGAGCACCGTTCCCGTGAGGACCTGATCATTTTCGTCAATTATGAAACGCGCCACTCCCACAGGATACGACCCGTTGAGTTTATGAACCACGACGGGAATAACGAAATGATAATTTCTCACTACGCTGGAAGAATTATGACCCCACCGGATAAATTGCCGCTCCGCGCCTGGTGGGGATCTCTGCACGGCGAAGGCCGTGACGCAATCGTCTACCTAGTAGCTTTCGTCTTTTCGCTCGGTATGGGGATGCTGTCGAAGGAACCGGCTCAATGGCACTGGGGATTTATATCGGCGGGCACGTATGCCGTGGCGATGACGTATTCCCTTCTTTCGGGCGGTACGAAGCGCGTGCCATCGCACCGGACCATCTTGGCTGCGTTGGTGTTTCTAGGGGCGGTCGTCGTACCTTTGGGCTTGGAAGTGCAGTGGCGCCACGTGGACGGTACCCAGCAATTCGCACAACCAGAAGTGTGGGTGATCGAGCAATCGGGCCAGCACGTTGTCATTGACGGTGGGCCCTACGTGGCCTTCTTCTCTCACGGTGTTCTGCATGGCCGGGTAACCGGCGAACCGCAGTACCAGGCCTTCTTTCCGTATTTCCCCCTGATGTCGGTTTTCGGTCTACCCCGAGCACTCTCGCCGGGTCAGTCGCAGTTGACTGACGCCCGAGTGGTCATGAGCATGGCCACCATTGTGGTGATGGGGCTCGGTTTGTGGTTTTCGCGTATCAGCAGGGCGAAAAAACTACTGGTGGCACAAGCACTTTGTATTCTGCCCACGGGGGCGCTCTTTTTGTCAACGGGCGGTGATGATATGCCGATCCTTGCGTTAGGTTTTTTATCTCTCGTTGTTCTCGAGCGGCGTCAACCGCTGCTGCTCGGGGTGGTGTGTGGAATAGCCGTGTCGACGAAACTCACGGCCTGGCCCCTGGCGTGTGCGGTCCTCCTCATGTGCGCCATTACCCTCGGGCGTCGTGCGGCGAGCGTCGCGTTGGCGGCAACCACCACAATTTTTTTGGGGATATCGCTACCGTATTTCGTAAGGTCCCCGCGCGCCTTCTTGGAAAACGTCTTTGCCTTTCCGCTCGGCCTCGCGGGTGTGGATTCGCCCGCCGCGAGTCCTTTGCCGGGCCATTTGATAACGAGTGCGTGGCCAGTGATGAAACATATTCTGCCGGTAATCGTGGTGCTTGTGGGCTCTTATCTGCTTCTTCGTTACCTCCGTCGTTCGCCCATCACCAGCGTGTCGCAAACTCTCAACATCGTGGCGGTGGTAGCGCTCGTGGTCATCGCAACCGCATCGGCAACGCGTGTGGGTTATTTGATTTACCCGATTAACTATGCGGTGTGGGCCTCGGTGTTCCGCACGTCGACTGATCAATTAATACTGGATGCCTGATAGATCTCGACAGTCCAGGATGCGTGTCCAACTGACTGATTGGTGATGGTGATTCCTTCTATCCAGAAGAAACCGTCCGTCCCCGCCTTTTGAAAGAGAAGCTGTGCGCGGTGATGTGGGCCTACGGACGCGGCGGTGGAGAAAAGGCCCCATCCCCGCGCGAGGAGGTTGGATCTATAAAACCCCAAAATCTTGGCGGCACGATGCGGCGCGTGGAGCGTTTGGGAGCAGTCGTAGGCACCAGGGTCGCGTCGCGTAATAACGCCAGCTCCGAAGCCCGTGGTGGCGAATGGAACGATCAACCCGGCTGCGATATTGCTGGGAGGGATGCCACCGGGATTGCACGCACTCAAAAGATTCGTCGGCGCAGCGACGCTCAGGCCACCCACGACGAGGGGTGTCACGCTCGGTTCCGGAGGGCTGGAGGTGGCGACATCCAGAATTCCGAAGAGGGCGAGAACGAAGAGCGCCACCGCCAGTACGGACATGGCGGGCTTGATGGAAGTAGTGGTCGTCAGCGGGGGACGCATATCGTCGGGCATCACATCCAACCTAGGTGGTTGATGGGCCCATGGCCGGCGCCAAGGTCCCAATGGGCGGCGGTCTCGAGAGCACGGCGAACAAAGTCTTTCGCGGTCGTGATGGCGAGCACGGGTGCGTCACCAAGGGCGAGCTGCGCCGCAATGGCGGCCGAGAGGGAGCAACCAGTGCCGTGGTCGTTGCGCGTAGCCACCCGGGTGGCATGGAGAACCTCCACGATGTTGTCCGACACAATCACGTCTGGCGCATCGAGTTCTCGCGACGTACCGGAGGCGAAGTGGCCCCCCTTGACCACGACGAAGCGACATCCCCGCTGCAGTATGAGGCGGCCCAGCTCAACCATGCTCTCGACCGTGGTGACGTCTCCGAGATCGACGCCCGCGAGCAAACAGGCTTCACGGAGGTTGGGGGTGACCACGGCAGCGAAGGGTAAGAGTGCTTGCTGGTACATCTCGAGGCCACCAGCCTCCATCAGGGCGTGTCCGCTGGAGGACACCAGTACCGGGTCGACGACCAGGTTCGGGAGCAGGCCGTCGGAGGCGGCTCGCGCCACCGCTTCAATCGTTCGAGGTCGCGCCAGCATGCCCGTTTTGACGGCCGCCAGGGAGAAATCAGAGGTAACGGCGTCGATCTGCGCACGCACCATTTCGGCTTCGAGCGCGCACACTGCGGTGACCGAGGTCGTGTTTTGGGCGGTCACCGCGGTGATGGCGGACGTGCCGTGGACGCCACGCGCGGCGAAGGTGCGAAGGTCGGCCTGAATGCCCGCCCCGCCTCCGGAATCGCTCCCGGCAATGGTCATCACGACGCGAGGTTGCACCCTGCCACCTTACCGAGGTCACATCACAGCGGGTACGCTCAAGTGGTGTCCGAGCCCCTGCTGATTGGTTCACTCTCACTCTCGTCGCGACTGGTGATGGGAACGGGGGCGATGGCATCTCTCGCCATTCTCGAGAAGAGTCTTCGGGAGAGTGGGACGCAAATTGCCACCGTGAGCGTGCGGCGAGTGTCGGCGGCGGTGGACGGTTCGATCTACGAACTCCTGGAACGCCTTCATATCGATTTACTGCCGAACACCGCGGGCTGTTTCACGGCGCGCGATGCGGTGGTGGCAGCGGAGTTGGGTCGCGAAGCCTTCGGAACACCGCGAGTCAAATTGGAAGTCATTGGTGACGAGCGAAGTTTGTTACCCGACGTGGTGGAAACTCTGTCGGCTGCGAAGACTTTGGTGGAGCGAGGATTTGAGGTCTGGGCCTATACGACTGACGATCTCGTGGCGGCGCAGCGCCTCGAACAGTTGGGTTGCGTGGCGGTGATGCCGCTGGGCTCTCCCATTGGCTCGGGTTGTGGAATAAATAATCCGCAGGCAGTAGCCGCCATAGCTGCTCGTCTGCATACCCCGGTGTTGCTCGACGCCGGCATCGGAACTGCTTCGGACGCTGCAATCGCGATGGAATTGGGCTGCGCGGGAGTGCTCGTGGCTTCAGCGATTAATCGCGCGAAAGATCCCGTGGCGATGGCGGCAGCCATGCGCGATGGGGTCACGGCCGGTTACGCCGCGTCGCGAGCAGGTCGAATTGCGAGGCAATCAGAGGCTGTTGCTTCCTCGCCACGGGCAGATATGCCTATCGCTGTCCAAGATTGAAGTTTTCCTTGACGTAGTCACACGTGTGGAATTACGCTCGTGTGTCCCTAGAGAACCTTTGTCGGAGGGTTGTTATGTCTACACGCGTGTCCCAGTTCACCGGAAAACAGATCTGCAAGCTGGCAGACGTCACCTATCGCCAACTTGACTACTGGATTCGAACGGAGCTGATTAGTTCCTCGGTGACCGAAGCGTCGGGTTCGGGAAGCAAGCGTAGTTTTAGTTACGGCGACCTCTTGGAGGTTCGCGTGATCAAATCCCTAATCGATGCCGGCGTGTCGTTGGCGCGGACCCGCCAGGCGGTTACCTGCCTGCGTGAATCGCTCGGTATGGATCTCGGCTCCGCCTCGCTCGTGCTGGCAGGAACCACGACGGTCATGGCGTTCAGCGAAGGTGAGATTGTCGACCTCGTCCGTGGAGGGCAGGGCGTTTTCAATATCGTCCCCCTCCCCAGCGTGGTGAGTGACTTGGACCAATTGATTCAATTGGAAAACGACGGCAATCAAGCGACGACTCGCAGCGCCTAGTTTTCGTTGGAAAGTACGTCGAGAAGGGGCCGTCGGCGTTTAGGGTGGGAGGCTGATGAGCCTTGATCGCCGACCTTATTTGGACGAAGTCCACCAGTCTCTGGGAGCCAAGATTGTTCCCTTTGGGGGCTGGGCGATGCCGCTGGCCTACGGCGAGGGAACTTTAAAAGAGCATCTGACCTGCCGGCACGACGCCGTGGTCTTTGATGTTTCTCACCTCGGGACGGTGCGTGCGCACGGCGACGAGGTGTTTGACATTCTCCAAAATTCGTTGACGAACGATTTACGCAAAATTGCTCCGGGCCGCGCGCAGTACACCCACCTCTTGAATGATCGTGGGGGAGTGGTCGATGACATCATCGTGTGGTGGGTGAGCCCGACAGAATTTGATGTGATGCCTAACGCCTCCAATACCTCTGGCGTCCTCTCGGTCATTCCTGGGGTCGACGTCACAAACGAACGTTGCGTGTTGGCCATCCAGGGTCCCCGGGCGAGAGAGCGCGTACATGGCATTGATGAGCGCTTCGCCGCGGTGCCCCGTTTCCAGGTGCAACGCTTCGACTACCGCGGACTGGAAGTTCGCGTGGCGGGGACGGGCTACACCGGTGAGGACGGTATTGAAATTGCTATTCCCAATGAGGGCGCCGAGCACCTACT
>CAINHL010000151.1 GCA_903848885.1 uncultured Actinomycetes bacterium | reverse complement strand
CTCCGACATGCTTCAGGGCCGTGACGGGGACATCAGCCAGCTGACGAAGGGGGCGTGGAGGGCTCTCGCTCACTCGATCCCGAAGAGGTACGGATACAGGGGTTGACCACCGTGGTGCACCTCCACCTCGAGGTGGTCAAAGCGTTCACTCACAAATTCTCGAATACGACGGGTATTGGCCGGCGTGGAGTCTTCACCTTCGATAATCGTGAGGAGCTCGTGCGCGTCGGTAACCAAGGCGTCCAGTAGACCCGCGGCAGCCAGCGAAACCGAATCAGCAATGGCCACCACGCCCTTGGCGTTGAGACCAATCCAGTCGCCCACCTTCACCTCGCCAGCGTCCGTAGCGGTATCGCGCACGGCCTGAGTAATTTCGGCGGCTATCACGTGCTCGTACGAAGCGATCATCGCCACACGATTCTCTTCCGCCGTGGCTCCTGGGTCATAGGCGAGCAAGGCTGCGAAACCTTCGACGATGGAGCTGGTGGGGACGACGCTCACGGGGAAATCCACCAATGAGCCGACTTGCTCGGCCACCGGTCGAATGTTCTTGTTATTCGGAAGAATGATGACTTCGCTCGAACCCGTGGATTGTGCGGCTGCCACCAGTTCGGCCGTGGAGGGGTTCATCGACTGGCCGCCCCTCACCAAAACGCGCACGCCCAGGGAGCGGAAAATACGACCAATTCCTTCGCCCACCACGACGGCCACCACCGACGTAGCTGGGGCGGGGCCCAGGTCGTCGAGATCGTCATGGTCCAGCTGTTCAGCCACGCCTTCGCGGACCCATTTTTCCTCGACTACTTCGTCAAGCAGGTCAGTCACCCGAATCTGTCGAGGACGTCCCGCATCCAGGGCAGCCTCAATGGCGGCGCCCACGTCGTCGGTGTGGATGTGACAGTTGTACAGCCCGTCACCGCCGACGATCACGATGGAGTCGCCGATTCCCATCCACACTTCGCGGAAGGCGGGCATGGTGGCGTCGTCGGCTTCCAAGAGGTACATAACTTCGTAGCGCAAGTCAGCGATGCCACCGTCACCGTGTTCCTTGACTTCTTCGTGGGCGATGACCTTCATACCCTCTAGCGAGGGGGCGTCGGGTAGCGGGTCACCCGCAACGACGTGACAGAGAGCGTCGATCAGCAAGAGAAGGCCCGTTCCACCGGAGTCGACCACGCCGGCTTGTTTCAAAACCGGGAGTTGTTCGGGCGTGTAGGCCAAGGCGGCGGCGGCGGCTCCGCGTGAGGAGTGCACCATGGCGTCCAGGGAAGCGAAGGTGGCGTTCGCTCCCAGAGCGGCAGCACGGGCCACCGACAAAATGGTCCCTTCAATTGGTCGAGCTACCGCTTGACGCGCGAGAACGTCGGCGTGCGTCAACGCCGCGGCCAGAACCAGCGGGGTGATCTGCGTTTCGACCTTAAATTTCTCTACCAACCCACGCAGTAGCTGGGACAAGATCACCCCAGAATTACCCCGAGCGCCCATGAGCGATCCGTGCGCGACGGCTTTACAGACGGCCGCCAAATCCGCAGCGTCCGGCAATTGTGCAAGCTCGGCCGCCACGGATTCAATAGTCAGAGCCATATTGGTACCGGTATCCCCGTCCGGGACGGGGTACACGTTCAGGCGGTTAATGACCTCTTTATGGCTGCGCAGAAGCCCGGCGTAGATTTCTACGACCGAGCGGAAATCACTGGCTGAGAGGCTCGAGAGTACGGGCATTGGCTTCGATGCTACAATGGTCCTCCGGTTCATATCGGCTCTGTTCCAAAAACAGCGACCCCTACACAAGGAGATAGTTCATCATGGCCTCAGTCTGCGAAATCTGCGGTAAGAAGCCGTCGTTTGGTATGAACGTCTCCCACTCCCACCGCCGCACCAAGCGCCGGTGGAACCCGAATATTCAGCGCGTGCGCGCCTTGGTCGGCGGTACGCCGGTTCGGGTGAATGTCTGCACCGGCTGCCTGCGTTCCGGCAAGATCACCAAGCCAGTTCGTCGCAAGGTCAAGGCCTAGCCTTTTCGTCCCGTGTGAGGCCACAATTGTGGCACCACGTTCTTTATTCAACCTCACCCGTATCTACGCGTGAGATGGTCGTGTGACACCCTCTCTGTAAGGTGCACTTCTAATTTTGAGAGGGGCGTGACGATGACGAATTTTTGGTACAGGTCCTTCCCCACTGTCCGATAAAACCGGACCTAGGTCGTCGTCGCTTCGACGATTCCCACTGCGAACCACTCCCCTCGCGAAGTTCTCGGTGCCTCATGCATCGAATCGCTATGCCCATTTTTAGAGAAGGAAAACCTTTTGCTTGACCATCACACAGCCAGCACCGACAATCATTCGGCGTCGCTTCCATCCACTGGAGGAAGCAAAATGACCACCACCATGAGCAGAAATGATCCTGTTCGAAACGAAATGCTGGTGCTGGAAACGAACTTTGTCACGGACATAAATAGTCGACGAGTGTTGCAGAGCATCATCACCGACGCATTCGCGTCAGGACAATTTTGCATCAACGTTCAATCGGGTTTTGCTACCCACCCCCAGGCGCGCTTCACAATCGAGGAAGTGACCATTGCCCTTCCCACGGGAACCAAGTTGTTGCGCGTGAATGAAGCGGAGCCCTACGTGGAAGTGGTCTGCGAAGGACCCGGCTGGATGATGAGTCTCGTCATCTGGAGATATCGCGTCACGTACACCGTCTTGTGCAATCACCACGACACCGCCACCGCTCTCGTCGACCACTTGCGCGTGATGCTGGAAGTGACCGAGACGCCAGAACCAACCACCTGTTTTGGTAGTTGGACCAACAGCGATGAATTTGCGGACCGACAGGTGGTTGATCGGGTGGAATGGGTCAACATCCGCGAGAATTACCCCTTGGCGATTCGCCCACAACTCGATGCCGTAGCCGCTCTCGAAAAGAAGGATGTCCCCAATGGCTCCATCTTTTTGTGGACTGGGGAACCTGGTTCCGGGAAAACGTGGGCCATTCGCTCGTTGATGACGAGTTGGGAACCGTGGTGTCAGGTAGACGTGATTTGCGACGGTTCGGACTTTCTCGCCTCAGCGGCATACCAGACGCGGGTGATTCGTTCGTCGCATTCGAAACAAATACGCCTGATCGTCTTGGAGGATTGTGATGCACTCATCGTGAAGCAAGAGAACCGAAGCCAGCAACTAAGTTCACTGCTCAATCTCAGCGACGGTCTGGTGGCGCAGAATAATCCGATAGCGTTTTTGCTCACGTCCAACCTCAGCGTGCAGCGTATCGATCCCGCTGTGTTGCGTCCCGGTCGTTGTTTGGCCGAAATCTATTTTGGAAAATTCAGCGCTGAGGAGGTTGTGCAGCGCCGACCAGAGCTTCTTCACGCTGCACGAGCAATGAGTTTGGCGGAGCTGTATAACTTGGATTCGAGCACGCCAAAAATTACGACACAAAATTTGGAAACGCGCTTCGGTTTCCATCAGTAGCCTCACCCGTCATTGTCACTCACTTATGACGAGTTCTCCGAGTGTCGTCACGAAGGCGACACTCGGAGTTTCCTTTTCGGTCCACGAGTTTTCTCCCGAGGCGAGAAAACTCAATAACCACCTACAAAAGCCATGTAAGTAGGTGTGTTTCTTACAACTTTTCATCGGCACTTTTTCGGTCATCGTCGCGGGTCGTACCGATTCTCTAGTGGTACCAAAGGTTTTTTGAATCGTCACGAATTTTCTCATCATGCAAAGTTCCGTACCAGTGACAAATTGGTGCATCTGCGCGTACACAGCGTCTTTCTGCCTATGTATCATCAGCGAAGCATGTCAGCAAGTCCGGAGGGGGATCACATGTTCAGCAGCATTGTTCTATTAGGAATCGCGATTTTTGCGTTGGTTGTTTTGTACGGTAGTCAGCGTCATCACGCACGCGTCGCAAAATTGTGCGCCACCGTACTCACTACAACCACCTTGAGCGCACTCGCGTTCGTACCGAGTGTGAGTGCTTCTCCCACGCTGGGATCGCAAGCACCATTGTCGATTGCGAATTCAATTTTGACGGGCCACGTAGGAACTTCCGTGACGCTAATCACCGACGGTGGTTCCGGCAGCGGGGCGCTCTCTTTTAAGGCCACCGGCAAGTACTGCGTTGTTAAGACGAAGTACCTGAGCGCCACCATGCCCACCTCCTGTGTGGTAACTGCTACCAAAGCAAAGGACCGCAACTTCAATGCCGCAAGTTCCCACTCCGTTACTTTTGTTTTCCTAGGTAAGACTCAGTCCGCTCTCGTGCTCCACAGCACCTCGCTGTCTGGCGTTGCTGGTAAGCCCGTGACGCTATCTACTACCGGTGGAACGGGCAAGGGTGCGGTTAGCTACCAGGCCACCGGTTCTCATTGCACGATTACCAAGACCTCCTTGACCGCCAGCGCAATGACCACCTGCTCGGTGACGGCGACCAAGGCCGGACTCGCGGGCTACGCGAATGCCATTTCGGCACCTGTTGTTGTCACGTTCATTCCGGCAACCTTCCAGATCATTAACAGCCAGACCAACGGAACTGTTGGCACACCAATCACCGTGATTGCGGAAGGTGGATCACTCACCGGAACCGCTAGTTATGCAGTGACCGGAGTTGGCTGCACCATCAATGCCAGCTCGGGTACTTTAAATGCGTCGGCCGCTGCGACGTGTGCTGTTTCCGCGACCTTGAAAGCCAACGGCAAGGTCGTAGCAACGGCACCTAGCGTTAGTTTCGGATTTACCGTAGAAAACCCGACAGTAGCCCACCCCGACGTGGCTACTTTGACGTCAGTGACCGGAACGAGGGGTGCACAGATTAATGACACCGCCACCGGACAGGTGAACTTTATTAATCAGTACTTCAACCACGCTGACCACT
>CAINHL010000150.1 GCA_903848885.1 uncultured Actinomycetes bacterium | reverse complement strand
TCCTGCGCGTCGACGAGTGTGCGTAAGGACCGATAGACGGTCGTCAACCCAAGGGGCCGTGGCTGTGCGGCCAGAGCGGCATAGATTTCCTGAGCACTCGCGAAGCCGTTGACCCCCCGGAGTGCGTTACGAACGGTGTCGAGGCTCTTACGCGCCACCGGCCACCACTATCCACATCACGCCAACTCCCAACACCGTCATGAGCATGGTCGCGCGCGAGGCGTGAGAAGCGTGCGCTTCGGGGAGGATGTGTGAAGTGGCGATGTAAATGACGAATCCCGTGAAGAGCGACAGATAGAGCGAAACAAAACTGCTGTTGAAGACGAGGTATGAACCCACCGCCGCTCCCGAGAGGCGACAGGTGGCGTCAATCAGGAGCAAGGATTTGGCACCATTGGTCCAGCGACCATTGTGGATGAGGAAACTTACGGTATTGAGCCCGTCACTAAAAGCGTGCACGACGAGGGCGAAGAAAACGGCCAGACCCAAGCTGGTTGATACGTGAAAAGCAACTCCGATACCCATGCCATCGAGGAATACGTGTCCAGCCATTGCCAGCCCCGTCACGGGTCCCGCGAGGTGTTTGTGATCATGCCCGTAGTCCGAGTCGTGTGGCTCGTGCGTAGCGAAGAGCTTTTCGGACAGGTGCAGAACGAGGAAGCCCACAACCAGCATGAGAGAGGACTCGCGGACTCCGCCCCAGGTACGCGCCAACGAGAAATCGGTGGGTAGCAAATCAAAGCCCACGAGGCCGAGCAAAAGTCCTGCGGACAAGCCGAGAACGAGGTGAAGACGATCACGTGTCTTCAGCGCTACGAATCCACCGGCCGTCGTCGCGAGGGCGGTCAACCCGGCAAAGAGGAGGGCTTGGTGCATACCTCGACCTTACTCAAAATGAAAATCATTTTCAAAATACCTATGAGAACGCAGTTGTGCCATTGACTTCACTAGGGTCACGGATATCGCTGCACGTCAGGAGACGACCAACTATGGATATTTACGAAGCCCTGTACACCACTAGGGCGATGCGCCGAGTTCTGCCCGATCCGATTCCCATGGACGTGCAGGCTCAAATTCTCGATGCCGCCGTGCGGGCCCCGTCGGGTGGAAATACCCAAGGCTGGCGATTCTTGCTCGTGGATGATCACGAAGTGAAAGCCCAGCTCGCCCCTCTCTACCAACAGGCCATCGCGAATCTCTGGCAGACCATCTACGCCGATCGGGTGCAGGCTGCGGCTGCTGAACCGGACAAGCCGTCGAGCATCACGACACGCAAGATGATGAATTCGGTGCAGTGGATGGGCGATCACTTCACAGAAATCCCACTGTTGATGTTTGCTTTTTCGGCCTTCGACACGTCGGGTGGGTCCATTTGGCCCGCCTTGTGGAGCGCGCAGCTCGCGGCGCGCGCGAACGGGGTGGGGAGCGCACCGACGTCAATTCTCGGCATCTTCCACCCCGAGGAGACCTTCAAGATTTTGGGTGTCCCCACCGATCAAAACTGGAATCTCGCTGCCATGGTGAGTTTCGGCTACCCCAAGGGTGTGTGGGGAGTTGCCGAGCGTCGTCCCGCCCACAAGGTTTCTTATCGCAATCACTGGGGCGAGCCCATCGGCTTTGAGATTGACCAACCACTATGGAGCCCGGAGGCCTAATGGCACACTGCGATGAGGTCCCAGTCGCCACCACGCCCGCGGGCGGATTTGGGGACACCTTCCCCCCGCCGGTGCTGGGTGGGTGCGATCACGAATTGGTAGCGGGTGCTCCCGATCTTCGGGGACTGTGGCGAGCCATTCACGTCGAACGAGGAGGCGTCGTGGTCGAGGCCAGCGACAATACCTACACCTACTGCGAACGTATCGAACAGTGCGGAAACCGCATTATTGACATGGGTGGTGGGACCATTGCCGACGCCCGTGCTGACGGCTCTGAAGAAAATGGAGTGCATGACGTTTCGGCTTTCGATTTCACCACCCCCATACATGTCGTGGCCAGTTACGAGGATGGTACTTTCGTGCTGCGCCCCGTCGGCATTCCTGGTATCGAGGTCACGCGGCGTCTGAACGAGAGTGGTCAGATGGTGTGGACGCGACCCGATCTCGGACAACAAGTCGTCATTCTGGAACGTGTCGGTGCCGGCGACGGAACGCCCCCGAATACCTTCCGTCGTGCGGTTCTCCCGACTAGCTGATCACTCC
Source organism: uncultured Actinomycetes bacterium (assembly GCA_903848885.1). GTDB lineage: Bacteria > Actinomycetota > Acidimicrobiia > Acidimicrobiales > RAAP-2 > RAAP-2. The sequence continues at coordinate 10,852 of CAINHL010000150.1, read as the reverse complement.
TAGGGGGTCCGACCTGTCGAGACCTATGCTTTGTCCGTGAATGGTCTTTGGCCGTCACGGGGAGGCACGGATGCCCGAAGAGGCCCAGGAACAGTGGCGCAACGCCTACGAGAGAGCAGCGCAACGCTCCGTGCCCTTCACCACGATGTCGGGCATTCCCCTCCAGCCGGTCTACGGACCGAGCGACGGTGAATTCCCGGGGGTATACCCCTATACCCGTGGACCCCACGCCTCGATGTACCGCACGCGACTATGGACCATGCGCATGTTTGCGGGTTTCGGGACCGCACCGGCCACCAATCAACGCTTTCGCGAGATAATCAGATCCGGCGGAACCGGCTTGTCCACGGCATTCGACATGCCGACCCTCTTGGGTTTGGATTCTGACGATCCGATGTCGCTCGGTGAGGTGGGGCGCTGCGGCGTCGCCATCGATTCGCTCGCTGATATGCGCGACCTCTTCGCGGGGATTGACCTGTCAACGATTACAACCTCGATGACCATCAACTCACCCGCGGCGGTGATGTTGGCGCTCTTCGTGGCGCAAGCCGAAGAGTCCGGAATCGCCCGACGTCAACTCGGCGGCACCTTACAGAACGACATTCTGAAGGAATATCAAGCACAAAAGGAATTTGTCTTTCCCCCACGGCAGTCCATGCGTCTGGTGCGCGACACCATGAAGTTCACCACCGCGGAAATGCCGAAATGGAATTCAATTTCGGTCTCGGGCTATCACATTCGAGAAGCGGGATCGACGGCTGCCGAGGAATTGGCCTTCACCTTGGCCAACGGATTTGCTTACGTAGAACTGGCGCGTAACGCCGGTTTGAAGGTCGACGACTTCGCTCCTCGACTGTCCTTCTTCTTTAACGCCCACATCGACTTCTTCGAAGAGATTGCCAAGTATCGGGCAGCGCGTCGTATTTGGGCTCGCTGGATGCGCGAGCACTATCACGCCACGGATGAGCGCTCCTGGCAACTGCGTTTTCATACACAAACTGCGGGCGTGTCTCTCACCGCCCAGCAGCCAGAAATCAACATCGCGCGCACCGCCATCGAAGCCTTGGCCGGCGTGTTGGGCGGGACGCAGTCCCTGCACACCAATTCCATGGACGAAGCCATGGCCCTGCCCACCGAAAAGGCCGCGCGTATCGCACTACGCACTCAGCAGGTGATCGCCTACGAAACGAATGTGACCCATGTGGCCGATCCCCTCGGTGGCTCATATTTTGTAGAGGCCCTCACCGACGAAATGGAGCGACGTGCCGAAGAGCTCTTCGCCGAAATCATGGAGTTCGGCGGCGGCTCGATGTTGGAAGGTTGTATCGCTGGTATTGAGGACAATTGGTTTCAAGGGAAAATCGCCGACTCGGCGTACGACCTCGAACGCGCCTTCAATCGAGGCGATCGCATCGTCGTCGGGGTGAATGATTTCACCGATGGCGACGAGCAGATTGATTTGTTACGCATTACTAACGCGGATGAAGCCGCACAGCGGGAACGACTGGCAGGAACCCGGCGCAATCGCAACCAAGCCGCCGCCGTCGAGGCCTTGAGTGAGCTCGGACGTGTGGCCGCCGATGCGGAAGCCAACGTGATGCCCGCACTCATTGCCGCTTCGCGAGCGTCAGCCACGGTGGGCGAAATGATGGGAACAATGGCCGGAGTTTTTGGCCGTCACGTGGAAGTTCCCTCCTTATGACCACGCGGGTCTTGGTCGCCAAGGTCGGCCTCGACGGTCACGACCGTGGAATCAAAGTGGTGGCCCGCATACTGCGCGATGCGGGGATGGAAGTTGTCTACACCGGGCTGTTTCAGACTCCCGACACCGTGGCGGTAGCCGCTATTCATGAAGACGTGGACGTGGTGGGTCTTTCGATGTTGTCAGGCGCACATATGACCTTGGCGCCGGCAGTGGTGGAAGCGCTGCGCGTGCGCGGAAGTGATATTCCCGTCGTAGTGGGCGGCATCGTCCCTCACGCCGACCTGGCGGATCTCGCGACGGCGGGAGTAGCGGGAATTCTGGGACCCGGAGCGTCAGATACCGAAATCGTCGCGACCATTCTCTCGGCTGTTCGCCCCGAGTAGCGAGCGGTAATCTCGCCCTGAGGTAATTCGAGGGAGAACGCATGAAGGTTGATTTCAATGTGGGAGATTTCCTGCGCCGCGGTGCGCTGGTCTATCCCCAACGCATCGCCGTGCGTGACGAGCCTGGCACTGCGGGTTCACTCGGATCCATCACCTACGAGAGCCTGGCGGCCCGTGCCGCAACTTTGGCCGCGAAGGTGGAACAGCTCGGAGTGCCCGTCGGCGGGCGCGTGGCAATTATCAGTCCTAATTCCGCCAAGTTCCTCGTGGCCTTCTTCGGCGTGAGCGGCTACGGACGTGTTCTCGTGCCGATTAACTATCGCCTAAATGCCGAGGAGATTTCCTACATCCTGCAGCACAGTGGTGCGTCGCTGGTTCTCTACGATCCCGATGTGTCGGCAGTGATCGACGAGATTGGTGTCGAGAATGGAATCTGCCTCGATGGAGTGAGCGACGCCGAGTGGTTTGCCGAGACGACCACCGCAGGGCCACCAACGGCGTGGGTGGCTGACGAAGACGCCACCTGCTCGATTAACTACACCTCCGGAACGACGGCCCGACCAAAAGGAGTGCAGCTCACGCACCGCAACTGCTGGATGAATGCGGTGACCTTTGGCTGGCACTTAGGGGTGAGTGATCGTGATGTCCTCCTACACACTCTGCCGATGTTTCATTGCAACGGCTGGGGTATGCCCTACGCCGCGACTGGAATGGGTGCTCGTCACATCGTGCTGCGAAAAATTGATGGTGAAGAGATTCTTCGTCGGGTGGAAAATGACGGAGTCACTCTGCTCTGCTGCGCCCCCGCGGTCATTGCTGCGACCTTGGATGCGGCCACCGCACGTCGGGCCGAGGGACGCCACGTTCCTGGTCGAGATCTCGTCCGCGTGGTAGTGGCCGGCGCCCCACCCCCCAGCAAGGTGATTGAGCGAGTGGAAACCGAACTGGGATGGGAATTCGTCCAGATTTACGGGCTCACTGAAACCGCGCCCTTGCTCACCATTAACCGCGCTCCCGTGGAATGGGACGGGCACGACGCAGCGACCCGGTCCACCCTCCTGAGTCGTGCGGGCGTGCCCGCTATCGGTGTCGAAATGGACGTCGACATCGACGGGGAAGTGTTAGCGCGCGCCAATCACGTTTTCGCGGGTTATTGGGAGCAACCGGAAGAGACCGCAAAAGCTATGGCGGGTGGTTGGTTTCACACCGGTGACGGCGGACTGTTGGACGGCCCGTACGTGGTCATTACCGACCGGAAAAAAGACGTCATTATTACCGGCGGCGAGAATGTGAGTTCCATTGAAGTTGAGGACTGTCTCTTTCAGCACCCGGCGGTGGCGGAAGCGGCCGTGATAGGGGTGCCCGACGAAAAATGGGGCGAAACCATTAAGGCCCTCGTGGTGCTGCGGGCCGGATTCGAGGTGAGTGAAGCGGACGTCATAGCCCACTGCCGTGAGCGAATGGCACATTTCAAAGCCCCACGATCGGTGGAGTTTCGTAGCGAACTGGCTCGCACGGCGACCGGCAAACTTCAGAAGTTCAAGCTTCGCGCCCCCTACTGGGAAGGTCACCAGCGATCGGTTCATTGAATCGAGCCGTGGGCGCAGACGTGGCTAGCATCGGCACTGTAACTAGATAGGTAGGGGATTCATGACGACGCAGCAACTGGAATTTACTCCGGAAGAACTTCTCACTGACTCTCCGATTGCCGCACCGCTCTTGGTCGGTGGGGTGCGTTGCCATGGTGGCTTCGATGATGAAGGACAGTACATTTCGCCACGGACCGCCTTTCGCTCGCCGGCCATTGCGGCGTGGCAGGAAAACAATCATGCGGTCTTCGGAACGGATCTTCTGGATGTGCCCCTGTCGAGCTGGCCCGCCCACGTTCCCAATGTGGAGCAGGCCTTGTTCTTGCTGCGCGCGGGTGTGCCCGAGCCCTTGATTGCCACCTTGACGCGTATCGGCACGGTAGAAGGATTCGGCGCGAATATTCGAAACTTCCGGCCGACCAATCTTCAACGCTATTTCCTTGAGGACATTCGCGGCACGGCCACCGATCATCTCGGCGCTGGTTTGTTTGAGGCGCACGGTCGTGACGAAGCGGGTTGGGAAGAGGCTGCCGGACACCGCGACATGTGGTTCGCGGCGCGTGACGTGGCCTTCGAGACGCCGAACTTAGAGCTCGATGTCGAGGCCATGCTGCAACGAATCGGGTTCGGCTCTCCCGCGTCGGGGACACCCGCACGATTTTTGCCCGAGGATATAGACCTCGAACTCGAGACCATGGTGAGCGTCATGATCCGCGTACTCTTCATCGAAATTTCTGCATTCCACACCTTTAAGTGGTCGGAGTCGTGGTTGAGTAATGATTCCCTCGTTGCCGGTGACGGACGCGCCGCGGAGTTGGTGTCGTACATTCGTGCGGACGAGACCCCCCACGTCAGCTATCTCGCTACCGCTTTGACGGAAATGCGTGACCGCACGTGGATTGGTGCGAGCGGCAAAAAATATGTCGGACGTGACATGATCAGCCGGATTTGGGACCCCTTGTTGGAAAATTCGCGTGGCCTGCGCAAGGAGCAGGCTCGAGCGGGGACGCTCAGCGAGGTGGCCTTTTGGTGCGAGAAGAAGACCAAGGGCGCCGACATCTTGGCCGAGTACGCGTCTCTGGGAGACCTCTAGACCTCGTTGTCGTAGCAGTAGACCACGTCGGAGAATTGATCCGTCGCGAACACGTACAGCAAACGAAGATCGATGTCACCGGTGTTGCGGACGAAGTGCGGCGTATCGCCAGGAACAAAAACAACGGAACCGGCGTGGACGGGAAAAGTTGCGTCGCCCACGATGGCCTCGCCGTGACCATGAAGAAAGTAGTACGCCTCGTGTTGGGCGTGGTGGTGACGGGCCCCCACCACGGAAGAACTCGGAGCGATGGTAGCTACACCCATGGTGATGCCCGCGCTGGGCGTCTGGTCGGCGCTGAGCAAGGTTCGCCAGCTGACGATGCCTTCCCAGGCGTCCACCGCCATGTCATTTTCGTGGGCGCTGTAGGGCTGGAGTGATGTCATGGAAGCCTCGTTGAGTTGGTGAGTTGCAAACGATTTCACACTAGGCCTGCAGGGGCGCAGGAGGAGTAGATTTCTCTCATAGCCGTGGGGCGAAGGGGGAAATCTATGTACGACGTGGTCTTTCGTGGAGCCTCCGTGGTTAATGGCCTCGGTACCCCGTTACGCGTAACTGACGTGGCAATCAATGGTGGCGTCATCGCCGCCATCGGCGCCGAACTAGGTGCGGCCAAGGAGAATATCGACGCTCACGGTCTCGTCCTCGCCCCGGGCTGGGTCGACGTACACACCCATTACGACGGACAGGTCTCGTGGGACGATGAGTTGAGCCCCTCGAGTTGGCACGGCGTTACCACCGTGGTGATGGGTAATTGTGGCGTTGGTTTCGCCCCGGTTCGCCCGGACGGCCACCAGTTTCTGATCGAACTCATGGAGGGGGTGGAAGATATCCCCGAAACGGCACTGCACGAAGGCATTACCTGGGCGTGGGAGTCCTTTCCGGATTATTTGAACTTCATCGCGAGTCGTCACCTGGCCATTGACGTGCTGAGCCAAGTTCCTCACGCCGCCCTACGCGCCTACGTCATGGGCGACAGGGCGCACGACGACGCCACGCACGAGGAAGTGGAACGAATGGCGGCGCTCGTAGAAGAGGCTCTGCGTGCCGGAGCCGTCGGCTTCACGACGTCGCGTACGGTCTTGCACCGTTCGAAGCACGGACTCGTACCCGGAACCGCCGCGCCGGAAGACGAGCTTCTGACTATCGCCGACGCCATGGGTCGGGTAGGACACGGGGTGTTCCAGTTGATTTCGGATCATCAAGGCTCGGGCCCCGAAATTGAATTTCTCTGTGAGATCGCCCGCCGTACGGGCGGTACCGTCACTTACACCGTCGCGCAGTCACCTCTCAACCCAACGGCCTACCGTGATGCTCTCGCCGGCGCGAAGGCAGCGAAGGCTCAGGGCTTTGATCTTCGTCCGCAAGTAGCGGTGCGACCCACGGGAATGCTCTTCGGCCTGCAGTCGTCGCTACACCCCTTTATTACGCACCCCACCATGAAGAAGTTGAACGAATTATCGCTCGCCGAACGAGTCGCGGAGCTGCGTCGTCCCGAGGTGCGCGAGCAACTCCTCTCCGAAGAGGCCACCACCGACAACTTCATCACCCGTATTCTCATGAGTCGCTGGGAGGAGTTCTTTCCGCTCGGCGATGACGTCAATTACGAGCCCGCAGCCTCCGAGAGCGTCGCCGCGCGTGCCGAGCGCGAAGGTCGACGTCCCGAAGAAGTGACCTTGGATTTACTCCTGGAAGATGAGGGTCGTGCGTTTCTCTTCGCGCCACTCGCAAGCTACGTTGACAAAGACCACGAGGCTCTGCGCGAAATGATGGAGCACCCCAGCTCGGTATTAGGGCTCAGTGACGGGGGAGCGCACTGCGGATTGATCTGCGACGTCAGTTTTCCAACCTACCTACTCACGCACTGGGTGCTCGGCCGCACGCGTGGGCCACGACTGACCTTGGAGCAGGCCGTAGCCATGCAGACCTTCGACACCGCTCATTCCTACGGTCTGACTGACCGCGGCAGCATTGAAGTGGGTAAGCGGGCGGACCTCAACTTGATTGATCTCGCAACGCTCACGCTGCATAGTCCCGAGATGGTCTTCGACCTTCCCGGTGGCGGACGTCGCATCGTGCAACGGGCGACGGGCTACGTGGCCACCATGAAAGACGGCATCGTTACTTATCGTGCGGGCGTGGGAACTGGCGAACTTCCCGGAAGCCTGGTGCGAGCGGGAAATGCGGTGGACGCCTAAAGATTCCTCCGGAAACAGCGGGGAAGCTAAGGGCTATCGACGGCTTTAGCCCAGCAGCGAGGGCGACTGTAGAGGTCCCCACACTTCGCGGTTGTTTTCGCGCAACACCCAACGGCTCGGGCGAATATCCAAGAGTGGATCGAGTCCACTGGCTTCGAATACTTCGCGAATGCGCGCTTGCGCACCGACGTCGTGTTGGTGAAAGGCCTGATGCAAACGCTGCAGCATAAAGACGCGATAGGGAACAACGGCGACGTTCATCGTCTCACCGCGCCAGGCAAAACTCGTCATGCCGCTAAAACGACGGCTCGGCTTACCGAGAACTACTTCGCCTTCGAGGACCTCGGGATGGTCCACCAAGTAGCTCTCCACGGCGTTGACCTGGGCCACCATGTCGTTGAGGAATTCTTCGCTGATGTAGCGCAGCAGGGCGGTCATCGTCGCGGGAATCTGATCGTCGGCGAAAAGTGTGGCGGGATAGTCGCCGTATTCGCTGGCATCCTGCGTGGGGGCGTTCATTCGCTCGGTCCAACGCCAAACTCTCTGAGCGCGCTGTTTCATGATGACCGACGGGTACGGGTCGCGGGCCAAATGTGCGTACAGGGGTCCCATGAAACCGAAGTCTCCAATAGTGGGAATTCCACCAAGTAAAAAAGGTGAGCCCGCGAGGTGATCGTCCAAGAGCTGGAGAAATTCGAGATACGACGCTTCGATGGCGGCCTGGTTCGTGTCGCTCACTCCGAAGGCGGTGGTGGCAAAACGCATGCGTGCGGACGACGTGACGAAGGAGGCTTCGCGGGCGGCGTCATCGCCACCTATCAAGAACATTGAGGAGAAATCTTTCGAGAGAAAGGGGATATTCGTCTCGTCAAAATCCCAGCGGTAGTGCATGGCGGGCCGCAGAAGGCCCTCGCCGCCAAAGAGTTCCAGCAAGTAGGCCACACACTGGTGCACGGGACTACGAGGTATGGCCGAGCGCTCGGCAGGGACGAGGGCGTCGAGGTATTCAATAATGTTCACGGTGTCTTGGATGATCTCGCCACTCGGAGTTTCCAATACCGGGATGATCCAACGGCCGTTGGCGGGCATGATGCGTTCGAGATACTCGGGGTGTGACGGCGCGCGTTCGATGTAGGGGATGGCGTGCTGTCGCAGATAGCTCCGGGCTTTGCAGGAGTAGAGCGATGCGGGGGCTGCGTACAGCACAAAAGGTTGGGTCATTATTTCTCCGCATCGCTGACGGGTACCCAAGTAGTGGCACCGATATGGACATAATAAAACTCTTGGCAACTCCCGCGAGGTGATGCTGTGACGAGGGCGATACCTTGGAAGACGTGACGCTCAACCGGCCCGAAATGAGAGCTTCGTCCATTCACCCCTGTCGAACCTGGCTGTGGGGAATGTTGACCGCTACGCACTTGGGCCCGAGCGTGTTGGTGAGCGCTGTCACGGCCACCTTGGCCTGGCAAGGAGGTCGCGGAAGTGCCACCTGGTGGGTGCTGACGGCTGCGCTCGCGGGACAGTTCAGCGTGGGATGGTCTAACGATTTCTTTGACGCCGATCGTGATCGACGTGCCGGACGCAATGAAAAGCCAGTGGTCGCGGGCTGGGTCACATCTCGTCAGTTAGCCGTCGCTTCGGTTCTGGCGCTGCTGTGTTGCGTCGTGCTCTCTTGCCAGTCGGGCGCAATGGCTGCGACCGTGCATCTCGTGGCCGTGATGTCCGCCATCAGCTACAACGTAGTTTTGAAAATGACGCGCGCAAGTTTTCTTCCCTACGCGATCTCCTTCGCACTCTTGCCGGCCTTCGTCACGCTAGGAAGCACACGGCACTCATGGCCCCATTGGTGGGAAATGCTGGCGGTTGGATTGATAGGTACGGGGGCTCATTTCGTCAACGCGGTCAAGGACTTAGAAGCGGACGCTCGCATCAATCAACGAGGGCTCGCCCATGAAATAGGTCATCGTGCGTCACTGATACTCGGCGCAGCGTGCGTCAGCGGTGGGGCGGTGACCCTCACTTTGGGCATGCCGGCGCACCGTGGCACGTGGTGGTTACTCGCGTTGGTTCTCATGGTCTGCGCGGCCAGTGTGCGCGTGGGGAGACCTTGGCCACGAACCGCGTGGTATCTCCTGTGTGCCGCGGCCGTGGTCAGTCTGATTTTGTTCGTGGTGGGCAACGTGGGAATACCCCACGGGCTGAACTAAGAAAGATCTGGAGCGCTGGCAGGCGCAGCCGCCGCCGCGCGTTGGGCCGCTTCGCGTTCACGAAAAACTGCGAGGACTTTGTCATTGTCTATGAAGAGAGCAGCAATGGCTCCGGCAAAAGCCATCAGGCAGGTTAGGAAGAAGGGTCCGCGATAGGCGTTGTAGAGGTGCTCGGGAACATCGTGTAAGGGGATGGTGGAGATCTGTGCCGTTACCTTGTCGAGGCCAGTCACTAATAGTGAAATGAGCACGGCGATGCTGAGCGACGACGCAAACTGTCGCTGAGTGGAAAAGAGGGCTGATGCTCGTCCGGTATCCGAGAAAGAGACCTGCGAGAAGGCGGCTGCCTGCAGGGGGCTAAAGACGAAGGCCCAGCACAGACCTCGTCCAAAGAGCACGCCGCGGTAGACCCACAAATTGCTATCCACGTGGGTGCTGAGCAGGACCAACATAATCATGCCGGCCAGACTTAAGCCAAAGAAGAGCATGGGTCGTGGACCCAACTTCGGGTAGAGCTTGCGCGAGAAGGGGGACAGGGCAATGACGCCGAGTGCTTGCGTAAAGGTCGTGAGTCCGGACTCCCCGGGTGACAGGTGGCGGACTCCTTGGAGCATCAAGGGCATCAGTAAAATAAGTCCGAAGAAGCTTCCGGTCGCAAATACCGAGACCACATTGGTGGCGGTAAAAACCTTGTCCTTAAAGAGCCGTAAAGCGAGCAAAGGCTCTTTGACGTATCGATTAGCAATCACCAGGGCGATGGAAGCCACGAGACCTATGACCAAGGAAACAATGACCTCCGAGGAACGCCAGCCTAACAGCTCCACGCGATTAAGGCCATAGAGAATTGAGGCCAGCGCCAGCGCCGAAAGAATAAATCCTGACGGATCGAACTTGTTTTCGGCATGGTGTTGGTATTCCTTGAGGCGCCACGCCCCGAAGAGGAAAACACCGACACCGAGTGGCACGTTGATGTAGAAAATCCAGCGCCACGACCACGCGTCAGTTATCCAACCACCAAGTAAGGGTCCGGAGGCGGGAGCGAGAAGGGCGGGAATGGCCAAGAGGCTGCTCGCACGCTGGCGAAGGTGCGGCGGGTAGGCGTGATACAGCATGGTGGTGCCAACGGGGGTCATCATTCCCCCGCCGATTCCTTGAAGGAAGCGATAGAGCGTGAGCTGATTAATAGAGTCAGCGGTGCCGCACAGCGCGGACGCCACGGTGAACATCAACAGCGCGAACAGGAAAATCTTTTTGGTCCCGAATCGATCGCCGAGCCAGCCCGACGCCGGTATCCAAATTGCGAGGGACATGAGATAGCCCAGAATGATCCACGCCAAATCGCTCGGGGTACCGTGATGCAAATCCTTGCCGATCGCGGGGAGCGCCGTGTTGACAATCGTGCCGTCCATGATGTCGATGAACATCGCAACCACGAAGACGGTGGCCACCGTCGATTGGTAACTCATGGAGGAAATTCGTTTCCGGAGACCTAATCGTTCGCTCATGATACAAAAGACTATCTGGCAGTACTCACGTGAGAGGAGTAAGCGAAGTATTCGTCCCCACGATGAGGGATTGGAAGATCAACTCGGTCATGGTTTCTACATGATCATTGATAGTGAGCGGTCCATCCATCTCGTTAAAGACGGACGAAAGAGCGGTGAGCGTGAACGGCGC
>CAINHL010000149.1 GCA_903848885.1 uncultured Actinomycetes bacterium | reverse complement strand
GAAGAACCAGACCTCCTGAACGCGGTCCCCCGAATACGGGGCCGTACCGGGAAGTAAGTGATTGGAGAGGGGATTGGCGAAACCGTACAGCGCCCACGACAAAAACCAAAAGACCAATTGGCTACCGACAACGTAGGGCCACGATCGCTTTATACCGAGATAACGTAATTGCTCTCGCACTCACCGAGTATTCCACACCCCGAGTTGAGTACGGACTCTCCTTCTGACGGGCCCAACACCGCCGCCAGGGGTTTATTCCGGTCTTCACATCCCCGACCGAGGGTCCCCGCTACGACCCTAGGTCGCCCACGGAGAGGCGTCGAGTGCTTCGCTGAGCGTCACGTGGGATTCGAGAAGCGCCCGACACATCATCAGCGCTCGCGGCTGCGATAAGGAGATGGCCCCCGTGAGAAGTCCGTCGTGCGAATACAGAGCCAACCACTTACGCTCCGCGAAGGAGCCCGTGACCATGGTGACATCGTCACTCGGATGCGGGTGTCCGAGCACTTGGATCTTCTTGCCATATTGATCGCTCCAGAAATATGGGACCATGCTCAAGGGGCCGACGGCGTCGGTTCCCTGCGTCAAAGCTTTCGCCAGGTAGGCCGCGTGATCGTTAGCGACCTGCCAGTGCTCTATGCGCACCGTGTCATCAAAGGGTCCGCGCCGCCACCGAAAGTGCGCCACGTCACCCACGGCGCTGACCCGATCACTGGCGTGCAAGAACTCATCGACTGTCACCCCGTTGTGAGTGTCCAGTCCACTGCTGGCCACCCACTCAGCATTCGGCAGGGCGCCAATACCCACCACGACCACTCCCACAGTCACGCGTGAGCCATCATCGAAATGAATGGTGTAATTACCGAGTTCACCGGTGACCTCACTGATGCGCTGGCTGCTGCGTAGTTCGATTCCCGCATCACCGGCGAGTGGCTCCAACCAACGAGCCACCGTTTCCCCCAGGATGGATTGCAGGGGCCGCTCCTGAGCTTCGAAAACCAGTGGTGTCTTTCCCAAGGCCACAAGGCCGGTCGCGACTTCTGCGCCAATAAATCCGGCACCGATTACGGCCACCACCCCGCCGGGGGGCAGGCCCTCCACGGCGGAACGTAGAGCGGCCACATCATCGAGATTCCTGACTTCACACAAGCCTCTCGCCGTCCACGGGGCGGGGCGCGCACGTGTGCCGGTGGCGATGACAACGTGGTCGCCCGTCACGCGGCGACCATTTGACGCCGTGACCGTGGTGCCCTCGAGGGACAGGGCTGAAAAGTTTGGCACGAAGTTCACGCTGCTCAGCGCGTCGTCTTTGATGAGTGACGTTTGCTCCGGTGCCCATTTCCCGCTAAGAACCTGCTTGGAAAGAGGTGGTCGGTCGTAGGGCGCGTGGGCCTCATCGCCGAGCAGACTTATCTCACCCAAAAAACCTTCCCGTCGAAGGGCTTCGCACAGTCGCCAACCCGCCAGTCCGGCACCGACCACCACCACGTGCGCCGAAGGTGAGAGTGCGGGGTAACTCATCCGAAGGTGGCGCGGAATGATTCCAGCGTAGAGAGGTCAAAGACCCAATTCTCTTGCCGCACCTGACCCATCGCGGCACTGGGGGCCGCGGAGTAACGGTGCCCGGGATACAGGGTGGTGTCGTTGCTGACCTGGGCTAAGCGTTGGGTCAAGGAGTAATACATGTCCTCGGGGTTGCTACCGGGCAAATCGGTGCGCCCACAACCATCCAAGAACAGGGTGTCACCGGAGATGAGCTTGCTGTCCACCAGAAAGCACTGCGAGCCCGGCGTGTGCCCGGGAGTGTGGATCAGAGTGATGTCGATCTCTCCCACCCTGAGTACGTCACCGGACTCGTGCATCGTCATGGCCGACTCGCTGATGCCGGTGCTGCGTCGCACCCACTCGGATTCGTGTGCGTTCACATGAATAGGAACATCCACCTGACTCAGCAGGGCGGTGAGTCCCGCAATCTCGTTACCCCAGAGATTTCCCCCCACGTGATCAGCGTGATAATGCGTGACCAAGGCTCCGGTCACCGACAGACCGTCAGCGGCCACCAGGTCGACCAACTCGCCAGGCTTGTAGGCCGGATCCACCAACACGGCTTCTCCCGTTTCGTAGTCACCCACGGCGTAGACGAAGTTCACCATGCCCACCGCCACTTGATCGTCGGTGGCGAAATCGCGACCGGCTAACCACTGGCGGAAATACAAACGCTCCGCGCTCACGCGTCGCTAGATCCCTTAGCGACGCGGGGCAGAAGCTCTTCCACGCTGACTTGGGTGGCGGTAAGGCGCGTCTCGAGGGCCTCGATGATCGCGGTGGCGCGTTGCAACTTGGTCGTGAGCTCGTCGACCGTCACTTCGCCGTCGTCGAAGGAGGCGACGATGGCGTCGAGTTCCGTCACCGCGTCGTTCCAGGGTCCAATATCTGTACTCATCTGATTACCTTTCCTGCACCATTGTGTCAAAGCTGCCGTCGGCAACGCGCACGGTGATGGTCTCTCCGGCGGCCACCGCGGCCACCGAGCGAATGATGGAGCCGTCCGCCGCGCTCACGATGGCCCAACCTTGGGCCAGACGCCGCTGCGGGTCGTAGGCGGCGAGCAGTGCTCTGGTGGAGGTCAAGGAGCGTCCCGCGCTCTCCACCACGTACTTCGATGCCGACGTCAACGTACCGCGCACGTGCGCCAGATTCATCTGTTCACTTCTCAGGCGATCACGCACCGCCAGCACCACCGTGCGTCGCCGCTCAGCGGTGTAGTTCGCCGCTTCGTCCAACACCGCGGTGGCGTAACGCTGGAGGCGTTCGGCGGGACGGGTCACGCGGTGTTCGTAGAGATTGCGGGTGGTATCGGCCAGAAAGGTTCCCAGGGCTGACGGAGTGATGAATTGTTGGTGGGCCACGAGATCGGCAATGGAGGTGTCCCCGGTGTGACCGATTCCCGTCACGACGGGGTGGCGGGCGTCAGCGATGGCGCGCGCGACGCTCTCGTCATCGAAGCAGGCTAAGTCGCCTTTGGATCCCCCACCGCGAATGACCACGATGACGTCGACCTCGCGTTCATCCACCGCGCGAAGTGCACGAACAATTTCGGCCGGCGCGGCGTCGCCTTGCACGGTCGTTTGCACGTGCGTTACGACAAAGGCCATACCGGAGCCCGTGAGCTGATTCAAAAAATCGTTGTAGCCCTCAGTGCCCTTAGAGGCCACCACACCAATCTTCAAGGGCATCGCGGGGAAAGGGAGCAACTTGTTCTTTTCCAACAACCCTTCGGCACCGAGGGTCGCGAGTAATTCTTCGCGACGCTTCGCCGCATCGCCGAGGAGAGATTGCACGTCCACGTTGAGAATGTTGAATCCCAAAGAACCCGTGGGGGTGTACAGGTCCAGATGTCCGTAGAAGTTCACCACCATCCCCGGCGCCAAGGTGAAGTCCTTTTCACGCAAGGAGCGCTTCACGGCTTCGTATTTGGTCTTCCAACAGTGGCCCTTAAGAGTGGCGAGCTTCCCACCACGCTCGGGAACCTTGGCGGTGTCCACAATGTCGATATAGGCGTGCGTGCGGTCATTCAGTGAAACGATCTCGCCCCGTACCCAGAAAGGTTGGCGGGGACCGAAGCCGGATTCCAGTAGTTCGGTGACCCCTTCGTACAACTGAGCAACTTCGAAGATTTTTGGCTGTTCTTCGTCGCTCATACCGAGAAACGCTACCGCCACCTGACGCCAATCGCTACGATGCAGCGATGAAAACCTCGCGTGCACTACTCTCAGAATTTCTCGGAAGTGCCATTCTCGCGGCCACGGTGGTCGGCTCGGGAATCGCTGCCGAGCAACTCTCTCCCCACCAAGTAGGACTAGAACTCCTCGAAAATTCACTGGCAACTGCGGGCATTCTCTACGTTCTCATTACCTTGCTCGGACCCATCTCGGGCGCCCACTTCAACCCCGTCGTTTCCTTTGTGGACGCAGCCCTGCACACCCGCAACTGGTGGCGAGCATTTTCCTATCTCCCCTTCCAAGTCGCGGGATGCAGCGCCGGTGCGCTGCTCGCCAACGCCATGTTCGCCCTGCCACTCGGTGAGATCTCCACTCACCACCGCGCCAGCACGCCGCACCTGCTCGCGGAGGTCGTCGCTACCGCCGGATTGATTCTGGTGATCTTCGGCCTCGCGCGCGTGGGACGCGCTGCCGCCACGGCAGCGGCCGTGGCTTCCTACATCGGTGCGGCCTATTTCTTTACCTCCTCGACCAGCGTGGCTAATCCGGCTATTGCCGTGGGCCGCATGTTCTCTAATAGTTTCGCGGGCATCGCCCCGGCTTCGGTTCCCGGATTCGTGGCCATGGAGATCGTCGGCGGACTACTCGGCCTCGGTCTCGTGAGCTTTCTTTTCACCGACCATGAGTAAGCCACAGGTTCTTTTCGTCTGCGTCCACAACGCGGGTCGCAGCCAAATGGCCGCCGCCTTCATGATCCAGCATTCGCAGGGATCGGTGAACGTTCTCTCTGCCGGTACCGCCCCCGCCAAGGACATCAACCTCGTGGTGGTCGACGCCATGGCCGAAAAGGGAATAGACCTACGCGCCGCGGGAGCCACTCCGAAGGTTCTCGCGGCTGACGCGGTACAGGCCTCGGACTACGTGATCACCATGGGTTGCGGCGACGAGTGTCCGTTCTTTCCGGGTGTGCGCTACCTGGATTGGGTGCTGGACGATCCGGCGGGACAATCACTGGATGCGGTGCGCCTGATTCGTGACGACATCGAAGCACGTGTCATCGCATTTCTTGGCGAAATTGGTACACGGCCGTAATTCTGCCCGCCGCTGCGGATTCCGCGAGCAAGGGAGTTACTCCCTTCGTCGTCGGTTGCAGCGATACGTATCGCCCTCCACGGGCTCGACTATTGGGATATTCCTCGATCACGACCAGCGTCGTCTCGTTCGGGAAACATTTCCTGCAACATGAACTGCACACGGGCGGGGACGAGGTGTGCGGGGTAAAAAGAACTCAATACATCAATTCCATCTTGGACCGTTGAGAAAGCACACAGCTTGTAGAGGGTTCGAATGTCATCGATATCACGATCACTTCGTGACGCCAATAACTTCATCGCGAGAAGATACTTCGGCGAGGCTACCGCCACTGACAAATGCTCGCGCTCGTACACGGATGCACTCTGCTCGTCGTGCCCTGGGGCGAATCCTTTTACACCATCGTTCAGCCAGTCCTCCTCGATTCCCATCTGCTGCCCCACTGCCTGAGCCGCCGAACGAACGATGTCTGCCGGCACAAATATGGCGTCAACGTCGGTGGTAGAGCGTCGAGAATCGTAAGCAATCGCCATCGCCGCGCCACCCACCACGAAGAGCGTTGCGCGAACGTTTCTTCGCTGGAGCTCGGCATTGAGGAGATCAAAGGCTTCGAACGGCGCCTGCCGGTCGAAGCTATGCGTCATGCGTAGGTCAGAGAGTCTCGATGGAGAAAAATTGCTCGGCGCGAATAGCTGATAGGTGAATGCTGTAGAGCGTCGGCCTCCAAGGATCGCAAGCCGGAGACGAACCAGAACTCGTCGAGGAAATATTCCGGTGCGGCGACCCAATCGGGGATGACCTGGTCGTGCCGCACGCAGGCGAATTCCACCGTCGCCGCCAGAAGTGCGTCAAATTTGACGTCACCGGTGGCGACCGGTCGTGTCGAAACCATCCGCTGACGGTGAACGAGGTCAGCGCGGTCAAAATATTCAATAAAGCGATAAATCAACCGACGGGCTAACGCCTCATCGCGTGAGTTAAGACACGACGCCACGTCAACGGCGATGTCGTTCGCGCTAGGTGGCATCCACATATCCCCATTGTAGGACTCCCTTGCCACACGCCGAGGGTCGGAAATTTCCTTTCGACTCCGTGGTCTCGATGTGTGAGAATGGTGGCGGACGGTGAGTCGACTGGGTAGTCGCGCCAATTGGAAACGAAAGGTGAGGAAGGTCGGGGCTCCGCAGGGCAGGGTGCTCGCGAAACGTGAGTCGCAGTGATGTGCAGGACAGTGCCACAGAGAACAGACCGCCGATGGCCCGTAAGGGATCAGGTAAGGGTGAAACGGTGCGGTAAGAGCGCACCAGTATGGCGAGCGATCGTCGTAGCTCGGTAAACCCCACCCGGAGCAAGGTCAAACGTGGGAGAAAGGGCGGCCCGCCCGCTTGGGAAACCAAGTCTCCCGAGGTAGACCGCTGAGATGGATGGCTACCCATCCTTCCGCAGGGAAGGTGGACAGAACCCCGCCTACAGGTCGACTCACCGTCCACTACCAACGACACCCCATACGAAAGACTGCTACGTGCTGAATTTGCCCTACCAAGAGTTGCCGCTGGAAGACCCCGGCACTCCCGACACCCGCAGCCCGGTGCGCTTTCTCCTCTGGTTGGGGAAAAATCAATGGCGATTAGTTCTCGGAGCCGTCGTCTTCGGCGTCGGTTGGATGTTGGCCCAAGCCCTGCTGTGGGCGGCCGTCGGACAGGCCATTGACAAGGGCATCAGCCCACAGGACAGCGGCCAACTCTGGAAGTGGGTGGGCGTCGTTATCGCGCTCGGGATCATCCAAGGTTTTTGCGGCGCCATGCGTCACCAAATGGCGGTGACCAACTGGATGATGGCCACCTACCGTTCGATTCAACTCGTCGGCCACCACGTCTCCCGGAACGGCAGTGCGGTCATCGACGAAATTCCCTCGGGCGACGTGGTGCAAACCGTCGGCGCGGACGTTTTTCGCATTGGGGGCGCCTTCGACGTGATCGGACGATTCATCGGGGCCATCGTGGCCTGGGTAGTGGTGAGTTTCATCCTGCTCTCGAGCTCCGTTCAGCTCGGTTTGGTGGTGCTCGTGGGTGTTCCGCTGCTCGCCACCCTCACTCTTCCTCTGATGAAGCCCTTGCACAGCACCCAGGCCGCTCAGCGTGAAGCCGCCGGTCGCTTGGCCGCTCTGGGTTCCGACACCGTGGTGGGACTACGTATTCTCCGCGGCATCGGTGGCGAGGAGGTGTTCCGGAACAACTACAACGCTCAGAGTCAACTGGTGCGTTTCTCGGGCAACCGCATCGCCGGACCCCAAGCCGGTTTGGAAAGCGGTCAACTCTTGCTCCCGGCAATCTTGGTGGCCATCATCACCTACATCGGTGGCCACGACGTGGCGAACGGCAGCTTGCAGCCCGGACAACTCGTGGCCTTCTTTGGCTACGCCACCTTCTTGACGACCCCCCTGCGGACGGTGATCGAATACATTCTCGCCAGCACTCGCGCCATCGTGGGTTCTCGCAAACTCCTGCGCATCTTGAACACGCACTCCACCCTCATCGACCCTGCCGAGCCGGCGGCCTGGCCGATCAGCGTCGAGACCATGAGCGACTCGCTCTCGGGCATCACCGTGCGTCGTGGTCAACTCACCGCTCTGGTGACCGAGACTCCGACCGAAGCCACCGTGGTCGCCGATCGCCTCGGACGCTTCGTGGCCGACGCTCCCGGGGTACGGATCAACGACCTCGCCATCGAAAACTTTGCCGTGGCCGTCACGCGTCAGCACGTGGTGGTGGCAGAAATTGAACCCACCCTCTTTTCGGGCACCCTGCGCGACGAGCTACAACCGGCGGGCATCGCTAGTGACGAGCAGCTCCTCACCGCCCTGCGCGCGGCCAGCGCTCTCGACATCCTCGACGCCGTCGAGGATGGACTGGACTCCATCGTGGAAGAACGTGGGCGTAGTTTCTCGGGCGGCCAGCGCCAACGCGTGGCCTTGGCGCGCGCCTTTTTAACCAACGCCGACGTTTTAATTTTGGTCGAACCCACCTCAGCCGTGGACTCACATACCGAAAGTCGAATTGCCACCAGTTTGAAATCCATCCGTGGCGACCTGACCACGCTGATCGCCACCACCAGCCCCCTGCTGCTCGAAAAAGTCGACCAGGTGGTGGCCCTGCGTGACGGACGGGTCGTGGAAGTGGGTACCCACCGCGAACTCCTCGGCCGCAGTGCTTGGTACCGCGAGCTCATCGTGCGAGAGGTCAACTAATGGCCGCACTCCCCATTGCCGATCGCCCCGAGGTCATCGCCGAAGCCAAGCTTCTCATTAGCGCTCACCGCTGGGCCTTCATCAAGATGCTCTTCTTCTACGCCGGGGCCGCGGTATCGGCCCTCTTCGGTCCGTGGATTTTGGGCAACCTCACCAACGAAGCCGCCCACCACCAATTAACCGGTCACAAGGTCACGGTCATGGTGTGCCAGTTGGCCGTCGCCTCGGTGATTTATACCGCGCTGACCTTTTTTGCCCGCCGCCGTAGTTACGTTCTGGGGGAGCAAATCTTCGCCGAGTTGCGCGAGAACTTTATTTCCAGTGTGCTGAACCTCCCGCTCATCGTGGTCGAGCGTGCCGGTACCGGTGACTTGCTGTCGCGTACTACCACCGACGTGGAGTCGATTTCGCGTACCGTGCGCTTCGCGGTGCCGGAATGGTTGGTCGCTCTCTTGCAGGCGGTCTTAACCTTCGGCGCGATGCTCCTCGTCAGCCCCCTGGTGGCCGTGGCCGGATTGGTATCCACGCCCTTCTTGTTCTTCTCCACCCGGTGGTATCTGCGCTACGCCACCCCGGGCTATCGACGTGAACGCATGAGCTACGCCACCTTGGCCGGCACCATGTCCGAAACGATTGAAGGTGCGCGCACTATGGACGCCCTGCAACTCGGACAGCGTCAGGCCACTCGCATTGACGCCAACGTGCGTGAGTCCTTCTTTTCCGAGATGTACACCTTGCTCATGCGTATGAACTGGTTT
Organism: uncultured Actinomycetes bacterium; assembly: GCA_903848885.1. Taxonomy (GTDB): domain Bacteria; phylum Actinomycetota; class Acidimicrobiia; order Acidimicrobiales; family RAAP-2; genus RAAP-2. The sequence goes on along the minus strand of CAINHL010000149.1, from coordinate 3,087 downwards.
CCCATCGTGGAAAGCGCTTTTTCCTTCGCCGTCGCGTGCACCTTGGCGTGGGGTGGGTGGTTGGCCATTCATCACCACGTCTCCATCGGCGCGGCCACCACCGTCACCCTCTACGTGGTGCAACTCAATGACCCGCTGGACCGCATTATTGCCTGGTTGGACGAGCTGCAAATGGGCGCGGCGGCCTTCGCTCGTCTCATCGGAGTTTCGAGTGTGCGCGACGATCGTCCCACCACGTCGGCCGAACCCAGCAACGAGGTCATCACTCTCAGCGACGTGCACTACGCCTATCGCGCGGGTCACGACGTGATCGTGGGCGTCGACCTGGTGGTGCAACCGGGTGAGCGTCTCGCCATGGTGGGTCCTTCAGGAGCGGGCAAGTCCACCTTGGGTCGCCTCATTGCGGGCATCGACCGGCCACGTACGGGCTCGGTCAGCGTGGGCGGGGTCGAACTCGCCGACATGCCCTTAGACACTCTGCGCCAGCACGTGGCCTTGGTAACCCAAGAGCACCACATCTTCATCGGTTCGGTGCACGACAACTTGGCCTTGGCGAAACCCAGCGCCACCGACGAGGAGATTCGTCACGCCCTGGAATCCGTCGACGCCTGGGAGTGGACGCAGAGCCTGCCCGACGGACTGGCTACCGAACTCGGCACCACCGGACACCCGCTCTCGCCCGCCCAAGCCCAGCAACTCGCCTTGGCGCGACTCGTTCTTATCGATCCCCACACCTTGGTCCTGGATGAAGCGACCGCCCTCTTAGACCCACGGGCCGCTCGCCACCTCGAGCGCTCCATGAGTGCCGTGCTGACGGGTCGCACGGTGATCGCCATCGCGCACCGCCTTCACACGGCGCACGACGCCGACCGGGTGGCCGTGGTCGATGGCGGCACGATCGTGGAACTGGGCACCCACGACGAGTTGCTGGCGCGTGATGGTCAATACGCCTCGCTCTGGCGATCCTGGCGCAACGAGCCCAGCGTCGAGTCCTAGGCTCTCTGCTCGTGGCCAAGAGCGAACTCCTCGACGCGGGAGATATCGGTCAATGTTTCCACCGCGTGGCTCTCTCGCGCGACGCGGAGTTCGACGTCATCGAGACCCCCATCTCCCCCGAACTCCAACGACGATTTCGCGATGGTCGCCAGTGGCGCGAGAGCGTTCTCGATTCGATCGAGGCTCAGCACCCCGCGGCCTGGCGGGCAGCGAGTCACGCCGATACCCGTCACGCGCTCGCGCTGGGTGCGCCTCTCATCTTGTCCCCCCGCCTCGACGACGACCACGTGGGGCGGCGACGTGCCAGTTGTGACGTGCTCGTACGGGTCAGCGAGGACCCCGCGACCTACGTGCCCGTCGTCATCAAGAATTCCGAGCTGGTCGGTAATTTCAGCACCCGACAACTCCTGCAGGGCAGCATTGATCAGTTAGATCCCGCCCAGGCCACGTGGACCAGCGGTCGTGGGTTGCGTCGGGGTGACACCGTGAAGCGCCACGGCCTCCAACTGGCCCACGCGACCCGCGTGCTCCAAGCGCAGGGCTACGGAGCCGTCACCCCCTACGGCGGCGTGTTCGACCGTCAGGGACGCCTGTGGTGGGTGGACCTGGCCAATAACGAGAACCCCAAATTCAACCTCGACTACTACGACACCCGCTACGAGATTCGCCGCGGCATCCTCGAAGGCCTCGACACCTGGCGGCGGGGCGAGTCGTCCTATCCCACCACCCCCTATTGGCACAAGGAATGCGACACCTGTCCACTCTCGGAGAACTGCGAGCCGGTGCTGGCCGCGCGTGACGACGTGTCCTTGGTGCGCTTTACCAACTTCTCTCAGCAAGAGGTACTGCGCGAGAACGGGATTAGCACCCGCGTGGAGTTGTCACGACTCAACCCCGAGCGCGCCCGCCGCGCGGCGAAATCCTTGCCGGTGGGCAGCGAGGCCAGCGTGGAGGACCACGTCGGCCGACGCATCGACAAGTTGGATGAACTCATCTATCGCGCCCGCGCGCACGTGGCCCAGAGTCCACTGCGCATTGTGGACGCGCAGGCTTTGTCCTGCCCTACCGCCGACGTGGAGATTGACGTCGACATGGAGAGCTACAACGACTGCACCTACCTCTGGGGTGCCTACGTCAGCCTGCGCCGACCCGTCGAAGGACTGCACGAGGGCTATTTCTCCTTCGTTAGTTGGGAGCCGCTCTCCGCGGACGTCGAGTCGCGCGTCTTTTCCGATTTTTGGACCTGGTTCAGTTCCGCCCGCGATCTCACCCACGCCGCCGGCGCCAGCTTCGCCGCGTATTGCTTCTGGGCGCAGGCGGAGAATTCGTCCATGAATCGCGCCATCGCGACCGCGACCGATAGCTCCCCCGACCTGGCCACCTTGGATGCCTTTCGCCACGCGAGCCCACCCGAGTGGATTGACATGCACGAAGTAGTCAAAACCCAGATTCAAACCGAGGGACCCGTCGGTCTCAAAGTGGTGGCCAAGGCGGCCGGCTTTACCTGGCGCGACGAGAATCCCAGTGGCGAAGCGTCCATGCTGTGGTACGAGGAAGCGAGCGATGCGGCCAACCCCACCCGCGACGCGTCACGCGAGCGCATCCTTACCTACAACGAAGACGACTGCCGCGCCACCCGCGCGCTGCGAGCGTGGATGAACGACGGGGCGGCCCTCCTGCCCTCGCGGGAGGACAGGCCACCGGCCTGAGAAGAGATCGCGCGTGGAGCGCCACGAAAGGTGCTGACCCACCAGGTCTCCCTCGTCGTAGAGCGCACACGCCGTTAGCATGACGGGGTGCACGCCAACCGGAAGCGAGAGTGGATTCTCGGCCTGGTTCAAGGTGTCATCGGCCTCGTGGCGGCCTGTCTCATGGCCGTGGGCCTCGCGGAATTCTTCCAGCAGAACATCGGTCAACACCCCCAGCCCGCCGAATGGTTTTTTGGCGGGCTCGCCCTGCGATGGATGTCGCACGTCGTGAATATTGCCCTGGTCGCCCGTTGGCAAAGTGCCACCGAGGCCGAGGTCAGCCACCGCCTCGACGAACTGGCCCTCGGTCCCTCTCCGCACTCCTTGACCGATCTCGAGCGGG
>CAINHL010000148.1 GCA_903848885.1 uncultured Actinomycetes bacterium | reverse complement strand
TACGCGAGGGCATGTTCCGTGCATCGCTCAGTACGCAATAGCCACTAAAAATCCTCGCTTATCTCACCCGACGCCAGCTCGACCACGACCATCACCTCTTCAGTCGTTGATCCACTCGTCGTCGGGCGTGAGAAGCACGAGTTCAGCCCGAGACATTGCGACGAGACGGTATCCCTGTAACAACAAGAGGAAATGAGAAGGGCTGGGTGAGCAACGAGGGTGGCTGTTGCTACAGACTTATAGACAACGGGAGCAAAAGCTCCCAGAGCAGGACTCGAACCTGCAACCTAGCGATTAACAGTCGCTTGCTCTGCCAATTGAGCTATCTGGGAAGGCGGGGTACTACAGAAGTAGAAATCTAGCAGTCTCAGAGACCATCCGAATTTCGCCCTAGAGCAGAGTTCGGTAAATACTTAAGAGGCGCGCACCATCGGGGCTTTCCGCGACTTTGCGATGCCACGTCTTTTGACGCTTGGCGACGGCTTGCTTGGAGATGCCACGGCGTTGACCAATTTCTTCCAGCGAACATACCTTCCCCGCCAACATCCAGAAGTCCTCAAAGTCTTTCCCGAGGATATTTCGGAGGGTGTCGACGACCCAGTCGGCTTCGGGGAGTGACGGTGCTTCGGAACGTTGGCCCAGTTCCTCTATTGGATGTTCGCTCGTGCCGAGATCCTGACCCAGACTCATACTGACGTCGATAACCCGAGACGCGCGTGGCCGGGTCCAGTTCAGTTCGCGCATGACATCGCTCACCCGAAAATTATGGGATGCCTTCTTCTGCAATAATCGGCGGTAGGCAATGACGTCACGCACCATCGAGTCCGACAGCATGGCTTGCGACGAGATCGCTTCAAAAACGAGTTTGCGAATCCAATAATGCGCGTAGGTGGCAAAACGGTTTCCCTGGGATTGGTCGAAACGGTAGAGAGCCTCTACCAGACCTTGCACCCCTGCGAGTTCGAGTTCGTCACGGTCGAGACGAAAACCCAGTTGGTTTACCTGTTGGCGCACTAGCCCCAAGGTCGAACTCAAAAGTTCCGCTTCGGCGCGGCGCCCGCGGGCGGTGATGCGTTTTAAACGCTGACGTTCGGCCGGCGTCAAGATCTCATGGACCTTCATTTCTTGGCGGGCGGTTCGCCCTTCCGCGATATGCGCCAGTGCCGCTACTTCATCCTCACGACTCATCGGTGGTCGAATTTGGACGAGCCCAATGGTTCCTGTTCGCTTCTCCCCCATGACTAATCAGGGCGAGAGGCGTCGTGGCGTATTAGCCAGGCCCGCAATTCGGCTTCGCTATGGGCGGCGTGTACTCCATCGAGGTCGGCCAAATGTGCTTTCACTTCTTTAATCAGAGTAAGCGCCGAGTCCGGAGTGATGGATCCTAGGCGGAGGTCCCGCTCAACTTCCCGTAACGCGTCGTTCGCAGCCGAGCGAACCAGTTGATGGATCACGCTGGTAACCCTTTCGTCGAGGGCATCTTCGACATCAAAATCGTCCACCACAATTTGCGAGAGGAGATTGGCCGCAGCGATCTCGTCACGCTCCTGGAGAAGCTCAATAGCTTCCACGCTGAGCCGGCCATCGGCCAAGACCTCAAACACCATTCGTTGCACGGGGTCGGCAAAGAGGGCCAGGGCGAAACGATCGTCAATCACCTCCGGAGCGTGGACCGCGTATTGAATCGCCGTGACCCCACTACGTAGCGGCGAGGTCTGCGTCGCTCGGGTACTGGGCTGAGCGCTACGCGTGGGCGTTCGTGAGCTACTGGGACCGTGACTTGCTCGCGTCCGCAGGCGCTCCACGTCCACACGCAGGGTGTCCGCAATTTGCAAGAGATACTGGTCACGCACCAGATCAATCGGGTGCTCAGCGATTACCGCTACTGCACGTTCGGCGGCGGCGGCGCGACCTTCGGCGGTGTGCACGTTCGCCGTAGCCAAGACGCGGTTGAGGCGAAACTGCAGGAAGGGAATAGCTTCGGCGACGCAACGACGTAGGAGGTCGGGATCGTTCTGAGCCATCTGACCGGGATCCATGCCCTCAGGCATTTGCACCACGGCTACTTCCACGTCGTGCTTCTTCTCCCATTGGTATACCGAAGCCGCGGCGTTTTGACCCGCACCGTCTGCGTCGTAGGCCAACACGATGCGCGTGGCGAAATTTTTGAGGGTACGGAAGTGATCTTCGGTTAATGCCGTGCCACAGGTGGCTACTGCTCGTGGCAGGTCCACTTGAAAGAGACCGATGACGTCGGTATAGCCTTCGCACACGATGATCTCGTTGGACTTGATGATGTTGTCCTTGGCGAGATTGAGTCCGTAGAGGGTGCGTCGTTTTGAGTAAATAGCGGTTTCGGGTGAGTTCTTGTATTTCGCCTCGGTGCGACCATCCGCTCGCGCCGGCGCGCCAGGAAGGATGCGTCCCCCTACGGCGATGGGGCGACCACCGGTATCGAAAATGGGAAAGATGACGCGTGCACGAAGGAAGTCTTGCGTGCGGTTTCGCGAATTACGAAAGCCCAGTCCGGTTCCGGTCAGAACCGTGTCGGACACTTTGAGATGGGTGGCGAGGGCGTCCCACTCATCCGGAGCCCAGCCCAACTTAAAGTTGCGAACAATCTCACCGTCGATCCCTCGGGAGCGTAAATACTGTCGCGCAAGACCCGCGTCGGGGGAATACAAGAGTCGGTCGTGATAGAAGTCCACCGCTCTCGCCATAGCGTCGAGGAGGGCGGTGCGCTCCTTGCGCTGTGGACCCGCCTTTTCGTCTTCTTGCAATTCGATTCCGGCCTTGTCCGCCAGAAATTGCAGGGCGTCACGGAAATCGAGACCCTGAGTTTCGCGCACGAAGGTGATGGCATCGCCACCCACCCCACAGCCGAAGCAGTGGTAATAGCCCTGGGCGGCGTTGACGGAAAATGACGGTGTCTTCTCGGCGTGAAAGGGGCATAGACCCTCCCAGCGCACTCCCGCCTTTTTCAGGGCGGTGACTTCGGAAATAATGGCCACAATGTCGGTTGCCGCGCGTACCTGCGCCACCTCTCCGTCTGCAAAAGCCATAGTGGCAGGGTATCGCCTCCCTGCTACTGCCCGACGAGTCCGAAGAAAATGACCATTAGTCTGTACACCGTGAGTGACTACGCCGTCAGTTGTACTGACATTGTCAAGACCTACCCCAAGGGCAACGTCCGGGCCCTTGATGGGGTGTCATTAAACGTCCCGCGCGGCCAAGTCTTTGGCCTCTTGGGGCCCAACGGCTCGGGCAAGACCACCATGGTTCGCATCTTGGCTACCATCCTGGCCCCTACCTCGGGCCTCGCCACCGTGAACGGCTTCGATGTCGTCAAGCAGGCCAAGAAGGTGCGCGAAACCATCGGGCTCGCGGGGCAGTATGCCACGGTGGACCCCAACCTCACCGGCTACGAAAATCTCTACATGATCGGACGTCTCAATCACCTCGAGAAGGCCGTCGTGCGCCAACGCGCCACCGAACTGCTCGAACAGTTCAATCTCACTGACGCGGGTCACCGAAGCTTGAAGACCTATTCCGGCGGAATGCGTCGCCGACTCGACCTGGCCGCCGCCTTGGTGGGCCGACCACCGATTCTGTTTCTCGATGAACCCACCACCGGTCTCGACCCGCAGAGTCGACAAGACCTGTGGGGCGCCATTGAAGGTTTGGTGGAAACGGGCGTGACCGTGCTCCTCACCACGCAATATCTCGAAGAAGCCGATCGACTCGCCAAGCAGCTCGTCGTTCTGGAAAAAGGAAAAATCATTGCCGAGGGCACTCCGGCTCAGCTCAAGGCACGACTCGGCACCACGGTGTTGGCCTTAACTTTCCACAGCCTGGATGACGCCGCTCGCGGCGCCGCCTTAATTGCCGACCTTTCCGACTCCCCGGCCAACCGCGACGGCACGGTGGTGGAAATTACGGTGAACTCAGGACCCCGCACTGCGGCCGAAGCTCTGCGTCGTATTGACGCCCAGCAAATAGCCCTCGACGGTCTCGCACTTCGCGAGCCCAGCCTCGACGATGTGTTCTTATCACTCACCGGCCACAAGGCGGAAGACGTCGTCGTCGACACCGCCGCCCCGCGTGGACGCAAGGATCGCTCATGAAGTTCTCCAGTCTCAAGTGGGCTATCAACGACTCGATGACCATGGCCAAACGCAATATCTTGGCGCTCGTCCGCGTACCCACCTCCTTAGTCTTTGCCGTGCTGCAGCCGATTATGTTCGTGCTCTTGTTTCGCTACGTCTTTGGTGGCGGCGCGATCCAGGTCAACATCCCCGGTGGCTACGTCAACTACCTGATTCCTGGAATCTTGGTCCAGACGACCATCTTCGGCTCGGTCTCCACCGCCATTGGATTAGCCGAAGACTTGGAAAAGGGTCTCATTGAGCGCCTTCGCGCCCTGCCCATTGCCCGCATGGCGGTGTTGACGGGTCGAACCATTTCCGACCTTCTGCGCAATCTGATGATTCTGATCGTCATCACCGGCATCGGTTTCGCCGTAGGTTTCCGCCCCGGTGGTGGCCCGCTCCATTACGTAGAAGCCAGTGCGATCATGCTGGCCTTCGCGTACTGCCTTTCGTGGGGTTTTGCCTACATCGGACTAATCGCCCCGAACGCCGAGGCGGCCCAGGCCATGACCTTCCCGCTCATCTTTCCCCTCACCTTCGCTTCGGGCATCTTCGTGCAGGTCAGCAGTATGCCGAGTTGGCTGCAGGGTTTTGCCGGCAATCAGCCCGTCACCATGGTCACCAAGGCCGTGCGTTCGCTGATGCTCGGTACTCCCGTGGGTAACACCCTCTGGGTGTCCTTGGCGTGGAGTATCGGAGTTCTCTTGGTTCTAGCCCCGCTCACCGTCGCCAAATTCCGCCGCGCGACCTGATTCGTGCTCGCGCGCGACGAAGTTCAGCGAATCTTCGAATCAGCTTTTCCGGAAGCGACTTCCCTGCCCATTATTGAAGAAGTAACTGACAGCGGCGTCATTGTCCGCTACCCCATCGATAGCCGCCACGAGCGGCCGGGCGGCACCGTCTCCGGTCCGACGATGATGATGCTGGCCGATACCGCCGCCTACGCGGCCATCCTCTCGCGTATCGGGTCCGTGCTGCTGGCGGTCACCACGTCGCTCCACATCGATTTCCTGCGTCGACCCGCCATGACCGACCTCCTCGCCGAGGGCACCATTTTGAAGTTAGGCCGTCAACTCGCCGTCGTCGAGGTGGCTATTCGTTCCGATGGTTCATCCGAGATGGTGGCCAAAGCACAGGCCACCTACTCCCTCCCCCGCTCCTAGAGGTGAGCGGTGCGCCGCGAAATCTCGGCCAGTAGGCCTTCGATAGGAACTCGTACCTGTTCGGTGGTATCGCGATCACGCACGGTCACGGCACGGTCATCCAAGCTGTCAAAGTCCACCGTCACGCACAGCGGTGTTCCCACTTCGTCTTGACGGCGATAGCGGCGTCCAATGGACTGCGTCACGTCGTAGTCGCACATATAGTGCGGCTGGAGCAGACTCAATACTTCGCGGGACACACCTTCTAGTTCTGGCTTCTTTGACAAGGGCAAGACCGCAATCTGCGTGGGCGCCAAGCGCCAATGCAGACGCAAGACACTGCGGACTTCGCCCTCCACTTCGTCTTCGTGATACGCCGACAGCAAGAAAGCCATCATGGCGCGAGTGGCTCCCGCGGCGGGTTCGATGACGTAGGGGGTGTAGCGCTCATTGGCCGCTTGATCGAAATATTCGAGTTTGACGCCCGAGGCGTTCGAGTGCGCCGTCAGGTCGTAGTCCCCGCGATTGGCAATACCCTCGAGTTCGTCAAAGCCCCAGGGGAAGCGGTACTCGACGTCGGTGGTGCCGCGGGAGTAGTGCGACAGGTCCTTGGGATCGTGCTCTAAGAGGCGTAGTTCGTCGGCGGGAATTCCTAACTGTAAGTACCACTGGTAACGGGTTTCGATCCAGTAGCGGTACCAGGTCTCCGCTTCAGCCGGTGGCACGAAGAACTCGAGCTCCATCTGTTCGAACTCGCGGGTGCGAAAGACGAAGTTCTGCGGGGTTATTTCGTTGCGGAAGGACTTTCCCACCTGCGCAATTCCGAAGGGGGGCTTCTTGCGCGACGTCGCCAGGATGCTGTTGAAGTTGGTAAACATCCCCTGGGCCGTTTCGGGGCGCAAATACGCCGTGGCGCCTTCGCCCTCTACCGGACCGGCTTGGGTTTTGAACATCAAATTAAAGGCGCGCGCCTCGGTGAAGTCAGTCGAACCACATTTCGGACAGACGCCGTCGATCTTGTCCTCGCGCCAACGCTCGTGGCACTTCTTGCAGTCCACGAGGGGGTCGGTAAAGGTCTCGAGGTGACCCGAGGCCGCCCACACGGCGGGAGGGCTCAAAATCGCCGCGTCGAGTCCCACCACGTCGTCACGCAGCTGCACCATTGAGCGCCACCAGGCGTTCTTGACGTTGCGGAGCAATTGAACGCCCAGTGGGCCGTAGTCGTAGGTGGAGCGAAAGCCTCCGTAGATTTCGGCCGAAGGGAAAATGAATCCCCGACGCTTGGCCAAATTGATGATTTTTTCTAAGACGTCGCCGTCGACGGAGCCGTTTGCCATGCACTCAGGCTAGTAGACCCTTCCGGGGAATTGTGGTGCGAAGAATTTACGCGTGCGGAGTAATGAGAAACTTTTCGCCCGTGGCCTGACGTGCGTAGCTCGCAACGTTCGCTGGATCAAGCGCCTCGTCCAAAGTGATCGTGCGGCTGTAGGAACTGGCAAAGGTAGTGGTGATGCCATCAGCGACCCGTTGACGCAAGCGACCAATACCCTCGCCACCCAACTTGATGAGAAAGGGTGTCAGCAACCAGCCACCGAGGCTCCACGAGAATCCAAAGTTGCGCGTCAAAGTAGTGAGCGAACGCTCGAGGCCACCATAGATGTACACCTGCTTGAAGGTGGTGGAGCCGTAACGGCTGTACTCGGTGGAATTAGCGATGGCCGCTTGCTCCATGGCCGTGAGGAGTTGGCTCGCGAGGGTTCCACCACCCGTGGCGTCAAAGGCCAGCGTGGCTGAGGTAGCGGTGATGGCGGCCACGAGGTCACTCATGAAGGTGGGCTGACTCGCGTCACAGACGTACGCGGCGCCGAGCGCGCGCAAAGTGGCGACTTGTGCTGGTGAGCGAACCACGTTCACCAGGGACACCCCTTCTTCGGCGCAGAGCTTGACCAGCATTTGTCCGAGGTTGGAGGCCGCCGCAGTGTGCACCAAGGCCGTGTGCCCTTCCAGGCGCATGGTTTCGACCATACCCAGAGCGGTCATCGGATTGACGAAGGACGACGCTCCGACAGTGGCGGGAGTACCTTCGGGCAGTAGCAGGCAGGCCCCCGCATCGACGACGCGATAGTGAGAGTACATCGATCCACCGGCGACCGCCACGGTGCGCCCCATGAGCGCTTGTGCGGCAGCCGACTCACCGGCGGCGATCACCGTGCCCGCACCCTCGTTGCCGACGCTCATGGAAATACCGTAGCGACCCGACAAGGTCTTGAGAACTGACGGATCAATTGCCGCCGTCACCGCACCCGTGGGCGAGATGCTCATGGCGCTGACATCGGCTCCGGCGAGTAGCAGACCGAGGTCCGAGGGATTAATCGGAGCTGCTTCGACGCGCAGGAGAACCTC
>CAINHL010000147.1 GCA_903848885.1 uncultured Actinomycetes bacterium | reverse complement strand
TTCTGCAGAGCTTGACGGAGTTGATCGGCGGCGGACGCACCGGCAAGTTGCGGGCCGGATTCGGTCGGCACCACGCCGAGCTGGCCCGACAAAATCACGAAGTTTCCGGCTCGACGCCAGGGGGAGTACGGGCCGATGGGGGTGGTCACGGCTCAGCTAAAGCTGTTGCCGCAGCCGCAGCCCTTGGTGGCGTTGGGGTTGGTGATGTGAAAGCCGGCACCCTGCAAGCCGTCGTTGTAGTCCAGAGTCGAACCGTTGAGTAGTTCGGCGCTCGCGGAGTCCACGATGACCTTCACGCCGTCGAACTCGCGCACGATGTCGTCGCCGGCCACTTCGGAGTCGAAGAACATGTCGTAGTTGAAACCGGCACAACCACCGGGCTTGACGGCCACGCGCAGGGCCAAGATTTCGTCAGCGGCTTCGCTGGCGATGAGCTCGGCCACCTTCACGGCAGCGACGGGGGTCAGAGAAATAGGGTTCTCGGCCTTCTTGGTCAAAGAAACGGTAGTCATCGACATGGTTCTCTCCTTGGGTGAGATTCAGTGTTCCCATCGTAGCGAACGGGGGTCACGCTGTACACACCTGATTCTGGCGGTAGCGTCAGGGCTATGTCCGAGCTCACGAACGCCCTGCGCCAGCGCCTTTCGGCCGTGCGGGACCCTGAGCTGGGGGCATCCATCGTGGACCTTGGGATGATTGGTGAGATCACCGTCGACGACCAGGGTGCCGCCCTGATCGAAGTCTTTCTCACCACGAGTTCGTGCCCCCTCCGCACCCAAATCGAACGCGACGTCCACGAAGCCGCCCGCGTGGTCGACGGCATCTCTCATGTCGCCCTCAGCATCGGCGTGCTCAGCCCCGACGGCAAGGCCGAACTGCTGCGCACCGCCCGCCAGATCGCCCAGAGCCACGCGCCACCGACCACCTTGCGCCCGGGAGTTCCCGTCCTGGCCATTACCTCGGGGAAGGGTGGCGTGGGTAAGTCCTCGGTCACCGCCAACCTGGCCGTGGCCATCGCGCGTACCGGTCGAAAGGTCGGCGTTCTTGACGCCGACATCTGGGGCTTTTCCCTCCCCCGCCTGCTGGGAGTCGCGGGACCCGTCGAAGTTTCTGGCGGGAAGATGTTGCCCATCACACGAGACTTCGGTTCGGGTTCGATTCACCTTCTCTCCATGGGTTTTCTCGCCGAAGAAGAACAAGCCCTCTTGTGGCGCGGACTCATTGTGCAAAAAGCGGTCGCTCAGTTTCTGGAAGATGCCGACTGGTCCGAGGTCGATTACCTCATCATTGACACCCCTCCCGGCACCGGGGACATTGCCATGACCCTGGCCCGCCTCTTGCCCACCACGCAACACATTGTGGTGACCACTCCCGCGCGAGCGGCACAACGCGTGGCCGCTCGCGCCGCGGATTTTGCCCGGAAGTCCAACGTGCGCGTCGTCGGAGTTATCGAAAACATGAGCGGCTTTGCGTGTGAATGCGGCGAGCGCCACGACCTTTTCGGCATCGACGGGGGGCGAGAGTTGGCCGAGGAACTTCACGTTCCGCTGTTGGCCGAAATCCCCCTGCGTTCCACCGTGGCGCACGGAGGTGACGTGGGTGAGCCGTCGGTGATGAGCGACGTCGTTATTTCCAGAATTTTTGACGTGATCGCTCAGCGCATCGTGGACGAGATCGCCCCACCCGTGGGTGCTCAAGGTTGTTCGGCCCGCTTACTGCAGGCCGTGGAATCCGCCGTGGCGGCGAACGACCTCAGTCGTTAAAGCCGGGTTCGTCCGGCATCACAATCGCCACCTGCCCGTTGCGGTTCACGATACGGGGTTCGATGCGAGGGATATCGGACAGCGAACGGGCCATGTCCAAGACCTCATTCGCGGTGGCGCAGTCGGCAATGTTTTCGAGGTTCTTGATGGTGGGGAAAATCATCTCGAGCTCGCCCCGCGCGTGCATGGCCAGAGCCTCTTTGGGATTGACCCAGGTGTCGGCCACGGTCTCGCCGGCGTCGTGCGCCGCCGTTTGCGCCTCGGGGGCCACCGCCACGAAAAAACGGGTGTCGTAGCGGCGGGGCGGACCGACGGGGGTGACCCAGTGGGCGAAGTATTCCAAGGAACCCAGATCGAGTTGCAGTTTCTCGTTGGCCACCACGTCCAAGAAACGCGTCTCGCGCTGATTCACCTGGCGGCGATATTCACTAAAGCGTTCGGTACGCGACGGCTCATCAAAACGGATGAAGTTCCCCTCAGCATGTCGGGCAATGAGCAGCCCCGCTTCTTCGAAGAGTTCACGCACGCAGGCCACGTAATAGGCCAAGCCTCCCGATGCCAGCCCGAGTCGCGCAGAGGCGCTGACGTCATCTATCCCCGCCACCAATTGTTCCGCACTGGATTGGGCGTCCACGGCGTCGACCCCGCCGCCGGGGAAGACGTAGGCGCCACCGACAAAGTCCGAATTGAGATTCCGTCGCAACATCAAGACTTCAACGCCATCGTCCGCATTTCGCAGCATCATCACGGTGGCCGCGGGGCGAGGAACCAAGCTGTCGTTCATTACATCAATGTAGTTAAAGAAGAGCTCAGGGGCTATCGACAGAATTCCCGAAGGGACTAAGTTAGGGAAGTCCCAACACAAGGAGTGACGTGGCCACCAAACAAGCCCCCGCCAAAAAGAAGCCCGCCGCCAGTCAAGGCCGCCCCGCGGGCCTCTTTACTTGGATTGTCCTCGGCCTGGTGGTCATTGTTATCGCCGTGGTCGTGGTGGTCAAAGTGACCCAAACCACCCCTGGCGTCATTACCGCCGACTACCAGCCCGCTTCCCCAGCGCTGACTGGTCCATTGACCTCGGTCCCGGCATCCATCTACGACCAGGTCGGAATAACTTCGGCCATTGCCGTGACACCGCCGACCGTCCAGCACGGTGAGCCGCTCTACACCACCACCTCGACTGCCGGGAAGCTCCCGACCGTGCTCTACGTGGGTGCCGGCTACTGCCCCTTCTGTGCCTCACAACGGTGGAGCACCATCATGGCCTTGAGCCGATTCGGGACCTTCCATAATTTGGGCATCACGGCCTCAACCGCAGACGCCGCCACCTTCGGCAGAATAGAGACCTTCACCTTTTACAAGTCAAGTTTCACCTCTCAGTACATCAACTTCCAAGGCGTTGAGGAATACGGGGCGAATTTAAACGCGGCGCAAACCGCCTGGCAGCCATTGATGAAGTTGGGATCAGCCGCAGCCAAGGTCATGTCCACCTACGACAGCAACGGCACCTACCCCTTTATC
>CAINHL010000146.1 GCA_903848885.1 uncultured Actinomycetes bacterium | reverse complement strand
GGCCGTACGCCGCCGTCCATTTTGCCTTTCTTCGTTTTCATTTTCGTACTTGGCGCTGTTGCCCACTTGGGAATTAAAAAATATGCTCCCCGTTCCTCGCAAATCCTCCTTCCCCTCGTTGCGCTTCTCAATGGCTTGGGCTATCTAGAAATTGCGCGTTGGGACTCGAAGAAGGCGTCATACCAATCGGTTTGGATTTTCATCAGCGTCCTGGCGCTCTTTAGTGTCCTGCGCTTCGTGAAACGAATTCGCGACCTCGATCGCTATCGTTACTTATCGCTCCTCACAGCAGCGGGATTGATGCTGTTGCCACTGGTTCCACACCTGGGTGAAAAAGTGAATGGTGCGCGCCTGTGGATTCATCTTGGTGCATTCACCTTCCAACCGGTTGAAATTGCCAAACTCCTTCTCATTGCATTCTTCGCTTCCTATTTCAGCGCCAACAAGGAAATCCTTTCTCAGTCGCAATTGCATCTTGGTCCACTAGGAATTCCCGCACTTTCGGCGTTTTTTCCAATTTTCGTTGCCTGGGGATTCGCCCTTCTCGTTCTGGGGACCGAGAATGATATTGGTTTCGCCATGCTTTTCTTCGTCGTTTTTTTCTCACTGCTGTGGATTGTCACGGGGCGCAGAATCTACGTAGCTCTCGGCGTAGTCCTCCTCACTTCCGGAGCATATTTGGGACAATCAGCCTTTCATCAGATCCATCAACGATTCGCTATCTGGTTGAATCCATGGACCACGACAGCCTTGGACCACGGAGGTAATCAGTTGGTGCAGTCGTGGTTTGCGCTTGCCAATGGAGGACTTACAGGAACCGGTATTGGATTGGGACAAGCCGGCCGTTATGTGGGCGAAGTCACCACCGACATGATGATGAGCGCACTTGGCGAAGAATTAGGCTGGATCGGCGTCATAATTGTTCTCTCCGCAATTCTTCTCATCGTTGGTGAGGGACTGCGTATAGCCCAGCGAAGCGGACCGTCCTTCAATCGCATATTAGCTACGGGACTATCACTTGTTCTCGGCTTTCAAACCTTTGTCATCGCGGCGGGTGTTTTTCGAATACTTCCATTAACCGGCATAACCTTGCCTTTTGTTGCTTACGGTGGTAGCTCGCTCGTCGCAAACTACATCATTGTCGGTCTATTGCTCCGCCTCTCGGACGAAAATCATCGAGAAAAGCGGGGCGGAGAGTTACAGCGCAGCCCACTACTGAAGCCAATTCAGTTCAAGGGTTAAAGAAGTTAAGGACCTTTTCGGCACACAAAATCGGAGCACCGGTTCTAAGGGCGATTACAACGCCATCACTTACTCGGCTGTCCATCGTCATAGATCCTTCGGGGGTCATCAACTCAATTTCTCCGTAGAAAATCCCCTCGTCGTAGTTCGTGATTCGCACAGCCACGACGTCGCATCGCAGCCGCGCCAAGGTGGCTACGAAAAGGTCATGTGTGCTGGGACGTGCGAGAGGTGTCTGATCTTTTGCGGAGGCCAGGATTTGCGCGTCGGCTATAGCAACGTAGATTGACAGGGACCGAAAGGGGGCTGCAGCTTCAACAAGATTCAGCTCAGGAGACGGAGAGGGCAAATTAAAAGCGATGGTGCCGACGTCCATCACGGCAAATAGTTCCATAACAACAACCTCCGCAGCAGCGTCAACCTGGTCTACGAGCTCTTCTTCCATGCCGGTAGCCTAACTAGATTCGCCGTCGTCCGACGGAAAGTACAATTCCTCCCGAAACAAAGAAAACCACAGCTGCTGAGCCACCGTAACTGATTAATGGGAGCGGAATTCCCGCAATCGGCATCACGCCCATCGTCATTCCTATGTTTTGGATACAACTGAAAGCAAAGAAGACGAAAATTCCCGTGCACAGTAGTCGACCGAAAATATCCTTCGTTTCCCGTGTGATTTTGTACATACGATAACCAACGAAGGAAAGAAGTCCGATGGTCCATAAACACCCGGCCAAACCGAGTTGCTCTCCAATCGCCGTGAAGATGAAGTCCGTGCGTTGTTCGGGAACGTAACCCAAGGTCGTCTGTAGACCACGAAAGAAACCCGCGCCGAACAAGCCTCCACTCCCAATGGCACTCTTGGCGTTGGTCACCTGGAAAATGAGCTGCTGCATTTGTCCGTCATTGGAATTCTGATTCAAAAAAGCTGTCAATCTGTTGATCTGGTACTGGTGAAGCATACCGAAATAGATTGCAAAAAGGCTCAGCAGAGATCCGCCCACGGCAAGAACCACCATTAGTCGAGGTGGAACACCAGCCATCACTAGCTCAATTCCTATCGCTACGAGCAGGATTATTGACGTTCCTAGATCTGGCTGGAACACGATCAGAAACAAAGGTGTTCCGAACATCAGAAGTAGTCGGCCAACATCTCTATTGGTGATGCCTTCCGGC
>CAINHL010000145.1 GCA_903848885.1 uncultured Actinomycetes bacterium | reverse complement strand
GCGGGCACGGGGCTCCTTTTTTGGGGGAGATGACATCACATCCTACCCGACGCGGACCCGGTCCGACCCTTCCGCCTAGCGGCGAAGGTTATTGCGGGGGTCAAAAATCACGGCCACCGTGGAGGGCACCGGGACGAGATCACGACGATAGTGACGGTGGGTCTCTTCCACGGATTCGCGGGCGCGGTCCGAGAGTTGGGCCAGAGCCGCGCGGGCGACGTCGAGCTCGGCCTCCAGCATCAAAATCCGCTTGACGCCTTCGAGATTAATTCCGGCGTTGGTGAGGTCTTGAATGCGACGGAGCCGCACGAGGTCGTGTTCGCTGTACCGTCGCGACCCACCGGTGGTGCGCGAAGGATCCAACAGACCGCTGCGTTCGTAATTCCGCAGGGTCTGGGGGTGCATGCCCGACAATTGCGCCGCCACCGAAATGACGTAGACCGCCCGGAAGGAGGGTTCGCTCACGATTCCACCGTTTCTTTCAGGGTGCTCGCCAGTTTCTCGACCAGGGTGCGTTGCTCTTTGGTGAGCTTCTTCGGCAGAGTCACATTGACGGTCACCAGGAGGTCACCGTGCGCGTTCTTCTTCGAGGCGGGAATACCGCGACCGCGCACCCGCATCGTCGTTCCGGGCTGCGTTCCGGAAGGAATCTTGAGGTTCACGGGCTCGTCCATGGTCGGAATTTCCACGGTGGTGCCCAACATGGCCTGCGTGGCCGATACCGACACCTTCGTCGTCAGGTGCTGACCACGGCGAGCGAAGTGTGGATCACTGGCGACGTGAATATCAACGAGGAGGTCTCCCGCGGGGCCACCACCGCGACCGGGCTCACCCTTGCCGGTCAACTTGATGCGCTGACCGTCTTCCACCCCGGAGGGGATGCGAACCTTGATGCGACGTGAGGACATTTCGCGACCCGTGCCCTGACACGACGCGCAGGGGGTGACCACGCGACCACCACGCCCATGACAAGTGGGGCAGGCCTGCGACATAGAGAAGAGGCCCTGATCCGCATTCACCATTCCCTGACCGTGGCAGGTGGGGCAGGTGACGAAACCTCCACCGGGGGCGCCACCACGTCCGCCGCAGGCGCGGCAGTTTTCGTTGGTGGGCAGAGGCACGGTGGTCTCGAGACCGAATACCGCGTCACGGAAATTCAAGTGCAGGGCAGTTTCGACGTCCGACCCACGTTGCGCGCGCGGACGTCGCTGAGAACCGCCAAACAAGTTCGAGAAAATGTCGTTGGCGTTGCCCTGCGTACCAAAGGGGTTCCCCTGCTGCTGTCCTCCGAAGCCCGCCGCCGCCGGACCCAGTCGGCGCACCTCGTCGTATTCCTTGCGCTTGTCCGGATCACCGACCACGTCATTGGCCGCGGTGATCTCTTTGAAGCGCGCTTCGCTCCCCGGGTTGGTGTCGGGGTGATGTTGCTTGGCCAATTTGCGATAGGCCTTGGTGATCTCTGCGGCCGTGGCCGTACTCGTCACCCCGAGGACCTTGTAGTAGTCCGTATCGAACCACTCACGCTCGGCCATTTAGCCCTTCACTCTCACCATGGCGGGTCGCAAAACGCTGCCCTTCCACTGATACCCGGCACGCAGGACGTCGTCGATGACTTGCTCGCCCCCGTCGCCTTCGATGTGCGCCACCGCGTCGTGAATGGTGGGGTTGAAAGAAACACCGACGGCGTCAATGCGCTCGAGGCCCTGCTTCACCAAGGTATCGAGGAGCAGTCCTCGGGCCTGGATCAGCGCGTGGGCTTCCGCTGAATCACTGCGCTCGTAGTGACCAAAGGCCAAATCGAGTGCGTCTAAAACGGGAAGCATTTTCGCCACCACGTCGCCGGCCGCACGCACCGAGACGTCCTCGGCCGTGCGCGCCACGCGCTTGCGGTAGTTCTCGAAGTCCGCCTGCAGTCGCTGCAGGGCGTCTTTGTATTCGTCGCGCTCACGTTCAGCCTCGACGGGAGCTTCACTGAGGATGTCCTCCACCGTGAGCTCCTCGTCGGGGCTGATGTTGTCATTTGCCTCGGACATCACTAGTCAACGATCTCGGCATCCACGATGTCGTCATCGTTCGGAGTGCCGTTCGCGCCGGCCTCGCCCTCTTGCTGCTGGGCGGCCTGCTCGTACAAACGCTGTCCGAAGGCCTGCGACACGGTGGCCAACTTCTCGGTGGCGTTCTTGATCGCCTCGATGTCGGTGCCGTTGAGCGTGTCTTTGACGTGCGCCAAGGCGGCCTCGACATCGTCCTTCTCGCTGCCCTGGAAGGACTCGGCTTGGTCCTTCAGCAACTTCTCGGTCGAATACACCAAGCCGTCGGCACCGTTGCGCACTTCGGCCTCTTCGCGGCGTTGTGAGTCTTCCGCGGCGTGTGCTTCGGCGTCACGAACCATGCGGTCAATGTCGTCCTTGGAGAGCGACGAACCACCGGTGATGGTGATCGACTGGCTCTGTCCCGTTCCGAGATCCTTGGCCGAGACCTGCACGATGCCGTTGGCGTCGATGTCAAAGGACACTTCGATCTGGGGAACGCCGCGCGGGGCCGGTGGGATGCCGACCAGCTGGAACTTGCCCAGGGTCTTGTTGTAGGCGGCCATTTCTCGCTCACCCTGCAAGACGTGAATCTCCACGCTGGGCTGCGAGTCATCGGCCGTGGTGAAGGTCTGTGACTTCTTGGTGGGGATGGTGGTGTTGCGCTCGATGAGCTTGGTCATCACGCCACCCTTGGTCTCAATACCCAGCGAAAGGGGAGTCACGTCCAGGAGCAAGATGTCCTTGACGTCACCCTTCAGTACACCGGCCTGCACGGCGGCACCGACGGCCACCACTTCGTCCGGGTTCACGGTCTTGTTGGGCTCCTTGCCGGTCACGCGCGTGACGAGCTCTTGGACGGCCGGGATACGCGTCGATCCGCCGACCATGATGACGTGGTCAATCTTGTCGAGGGTCAGGCCGGCGTCCTTGATGGCCTGATCGAAGGGCTTGCGGCAACGCTCGACCAAGTCCGCGGTGAGTTCATTGAACTTAGAACGGGTGAGCTTGAGGTCAAGGTGCTTCGGGCCGTCGGCGGTCGCGGTGATGAAGGGCAGGTTGATCTGCGTCTCTTGCACCGTGGACAGTTCAATCTTGGCCTTTTCGGCGGCTTCCTTGAGACGCTGCACGGCCATCTTGTCGTTGGCCAGATCGACACCCTCTTGATCCTTGAAGGTCTTCACCAACCAGTCCATGACGGCGTCGTCCCAGTCGTCGCCACCGAGCTTGGTGTCACCGGCGGTCGACTTCACTTCGAAAACCCCGTCGGCAATTTCCAACACGGAGACGTCGAAAGTTCCTCCACCGAGGTCGAAGACCAAAATGGTCTGCTCGGCGGGACCTTTGTCGAGGCCGTAGGCCAGAGCGGCCGCGGTGGGCTCATTCACAATGCGCAGTACTTCGAGACCGGCAATCTGACCGGCTTCTTTTGTTGCGGTGCGCTGGGCGTCGTCAAAGTAGGCCGGCACGGTAATGACGGCCTGGGTAACGGTGTCACCCAAATAGGCCTCGGCGTCGCGCTTGAGCTTCATCAAGATGCGCGCGGAGATCTCCTGCGGCGTGTACTTGGTACCGTCAATGTCCATGGTCCAGTTGGTACCCATGTGACGCTTGACCGAACGAATGGTGCGATCGGGGTTGGTGATGGCTTGGCGCTTGGCCACTTCACCGACGAGAACCTCGCCGGTCTTGGAGAAGCCAACCACCGAGGGGGTGGTACGGTTTCCTTCCGCATTGGGGATAACGACGGGTTCGCCCGCCTCTAAAACGCTGACCACCGAGTTGGTGGTTCCGAGGTCGATTCCGACTGCCTTGGCCATGTCATGCACTCCTTAACTGGAGGAATCCCAGTACTTCTGGGGATTTCCCTTGATATGGATAGAATACCATACTTTATAAGGTTCGTGTCAAGTTTTTTAGCAACGACCTTGACAAATATAACTTTCTTTCTAGAATTCGAGCAGACTCCAGCCTTTTTACCTTGATTTAGATCTACCCTATGTCAGAACTTTACCGAAAATGGTATAGTTATGACATAACTTCACGGTTACAAATTCCGTGCTGTTCCCAGAAGGGGTCGACAACATGGTCACCTATCGAGATCGGGCCTGGGGAATTGCTGTTCATCAACACGGCTACATCACGACCCAAGATGCGGCGGCGGCCGGCATTCCGGGTATCGAGCTCGCAAAAATTGCCTCCCGGGGTCGCTTGGCCCATGTTGCTCGTGGCCTGTATCGATTCAACGAGTTGCCACCAACCAAGTTCAGTCAGTACTACGAAGCAGTCCTGCGCTTAGGCGGTGATGCTCATCTCGTAGGTGATGCCGTTCTCGCCCTTCATGATCTAGCCCTCGTAAATCCTCGATCCATCCGTGTCGGAACGTCCAAGCGAATTCGTAGCGCTCTACCTGATTGGATTAGCCCACAAGCATCGAGTGAGCGGAGGGAGGATTTCCAACTCTTCCAATTGATTCCTTGCTCTTCTGTTGCCCGCGCAATACGCGAGGCGAGACCGTACGTAATGAAGGAGCGATTAATCGACTCCCTTCCCAAAGCTGTGTACGAAGGACTTCTCGACGAACGCGAAGCCCAACGACTAGAAATCGAATTGAAAGAGAATCTCTATGAGTGCACCCAGTGATCGCACTCCACCCCGTCACTCCGATGCGATCCGGCAGCGACTTCTCGCACAGTTAGACGTTGGCGACCTGCAGATTCGCCGGCACTTGCAGCTCATGGCCAATGTGGTCGTAGCCCAAATGCTGCCCGGAGGGGTAGTCAAGGGCGGTACCAGCCTCAGCGTGCGGCTCGGCAACAGAGCCTCACGTTCGTCGGCCGACTTGGATGTCACCAGAGAACCAACAGTTTCTGAAGACGAATACTTTGAGCGACTTCAGATCGAACTCACCAGAGGCTGGCACGGCTTTCATGGTCGCGCGATTCGCCTTAAGCGGGCTAGCCCCGCTCACGTTCCGTTCGACTACCGCGTGCTACCAATCAAGGTTGTTCTCACCTACCAGTCAAGTGAATTTCAAAATGTCATTTTGGAATTGGTGCGCGACGAAGTGGGGAGCACCCTCGCGCCTTCTGTACAAATCGCCAATGAGGTGTGTGAGCTATTCGAAATAGTCGGCTTGGAGCGGCCACGGCCCATCGCGCTCATTTCTATCGAGCACCAAATAGTTCAGAAGCTCCATGCCTGCACGACACCTCATATCGACGGGACCAACGACCGTGCCCACGATATCGTCGATATCCAACTACTGGCAGCAGACACGACGATTGATTTCACACAGATAGACGAGATTGGACGACGGCTATTCACTCTTCGAGGACAAGGAATGTGGCCGCCGACAGTCCAAATCTTTGCGTCGTGGCCCCAGCTCTATGACAATGCTGCTCGCGGCCTACCCGTGCGGCCATTGTCGGAAGCAATCGACTGGTTGAATGGTTTATTGCGTCAAGTGACCACTTGACGCTTGCTCCCGTAGATGGCGAGGACAGCCTCCGATAACTACTCTGGGTATATGCCAGAACTCATACTTCTCCGCCACGGCCAGTCCGAATGGAATGTCGCCAACCTCTTCACCGGGTGGCAGGACGTGGATCTCACGAGCCAGGGGGAAGAAGAAGCCCGCCAGGCGGGAATATTGCTGCGCGACGCGGGGGTCGATCTCCGCGTCCTCCATACTTCCCTTCTAACCCGTGCGATTCGTACCTCCGAGATCTGTGTGCGTGCTGCGGGCCGTTCGTGGATCTCCGTCAACCGGTCGTGGCGCTTGAACGAACGCCACTACGGGGATCTCACCGGGAAGGATAAGAAGCAAACGGCCGAGGAGTTCGGCATGGACCAACTCAAGTTGTGGCGCCGCAGCTACGACGTGCCACCGCCACCCATGCCCGAGGGTGACCCTCGCCTCTCGAGCGATGACCCTCGCTACCGCGATGTTCCCGCACACCTTCTGCCGCGCACTGAGTGTTTGGCCGACGTGGTGGAACGAGTCACCCCCTACTTTGCGCAGAACATCCTGAACGACTGCACGGTCGAAGCCAGCCGTGGGGGCGCGGTGCTCGTCGTGGCGCACGGGAATTCACTACGCGCCATACGAATGATCGTGGAACACATCTCGCAGGACGACATCGCCGAACTAGAGATTCCCACTGGTATTCCGTATCGCTACCTGCTCGACGACGACTTTTCCATTCGCGAAGCCGGCTATCTCGGCGATCCCGAAGCGGCCGCCACGGCGGCGGCCGCCGTCGCGGCGCAGGCCGGTTAAGTCCGCTTCATTCCTCGGCGACTCATCACCAGGCTGCCAATGGCGGCGGCGGCACCCAGCAAGAAAATCAGAGTTCCGAACACAAAGACCTGTGGCGGCACGCCCATGCGCGTCGCCCCGTAGACCCAGACCGGGAACGGCAGTGTGGTTCCCGCAACAAAGTTAGAAACAACGAAGTCATCGAGCGACAGCGCAAAGGCCATCATCGCGCCGGCCAGCACGCCCGGCATAATCATCGGCAAGGTGACCAAGCGAAAGGTCGTCAGTGGTGTGGACCCGAGGTCGCCGGCGGCCTCTTCGAGATGACGGTCGAATCCCTGGAGTCGGGCACGCACCGTGACGGTGACGTAGGCCAGTGAAAAAACGGCGTGGCTGATCAGCAGGGTCGTGAAACCACGGGCGATGTGATAACTCGCGAACATGCCGAGCAAGGAAGCGCCCATGACGATTTCGGGTGCGGCAATATTCATAAACAGCGTCTGGTCAACAATGCGCCGGCCCCGGAACTTCTTGCCTTCATACCGCACGAGCGCGAGGGCCAGCAGGGTGCCGACGATGGTGGCCACGATGGTCGAGGCCACGGCCAAGCGAATCGAGAGCCAGAATGATTCGGGCAATCCCACGATTTGCGTGAGCTCGCGATACCACCGCAGCGTGCCACCGTTCCACTGAAAGGAAACCTGCGGACGGCCGGCAAGGACGTCATTGAAACTAAAAAAGACCATGCCGATAATCGGGACCAGCAGGTAGGCCAGGAGCAACCAGGAGTAGAGGCCGAGCCAACGGCCACGGGTGGATCTCATACAAAGTCCCCGATTGACTTAGAGCCCAGGAGGCGGCCGTAGATCACGATACCGATAAGAGAAATTCCCATCACGATCACGGAGAGGGCGGAGCCGGCCGAGAAATCATTATTGACGAGGAAGAGATTTTGAATAACCGTTCCCACCATGGTGTTGCCGAAGCCACCGAGGACCTGCTGATTCACGTAGTCACCAAAGGCGGGAATAAAGGTCAGCAAGAAGGCCGCAAAAATTCCGGGGGCACACAGTGGTAACACGACTCTGCGGAAGGTGGTGATGCGACCGGCGTACAGGTCGTGGGAAGCCTCCAGCAGAGCCGGATTGAGCCGTTCGAGCGACACGTAGAGCGGGAGCGCGGTGAAGGGTAGAAAGTTGTACGCCAGGCCCGCGATGACCGCACCCGTCGTGCCGAGTATCTGATAGTCACTCGAGACCAGGTGCAGAGCTTGCAGACTATGGACGACCAAACCATCGGACGAGAGGAGGAACTTCCAAATCACCGTTCGGATAACGAAGGAAACGAAAAACGGCACGAGCAGCATGATGAGAAAAAAGTTCTTCCTTCGACCCGCGTAGAAGGCAATCCAGTAGGCGATGGGAAAACTCAGTACGAGATCAATCACGGTGGCGATAGCGGCGTAGGTCACACTGCGGAAAATGATGGTGGAGGAATTCGTCCACGCATCACTGAGCGATGACCAGTGCCAGGTCATGACGCACACGCCGGTAGCCGGATTGCACTCCTGCAATGCTTTGACCAACATCAGCGCCAGCGGGATGAGGAAAAATACCGCGAGCCAGACAATCGCGGGCAAGCCCAAAAGGTACGGGGCTAGCCGGCTAACGAGCCGTTCTCGACGTCTGGTCCCGCTCACGAACCGGTAGGAATACCAGCGAACTTCTCGTTCCACAAATCAATCTCACCTTGCGTTTTGAACGCGTAGTAGGTCTTGAGTTTGTAGGCCGAGGTGGGGAAAACCTCAGGGGCTGCCGCAATGAGGCTGGCCGCCACGCCGATGTCCTTCTTCAGGTTGGTCATCGTCGTGGTCTGCCACCCGGCCGCGGGCGAGGTCAACTTGGCTTTGGCGGTCGGCACGGGCGTGATGTAGTTCACGTAGTAGGCCAACACGGCGGCCACGGCGGGATCGTAGAAAAAGTCAATCGCCGTCATCGCGTCGCGAGGGTGCTCGGCACCCTTGGGAATGCACATGTTGTCGGTCCACAGCAATACGCCTTCGGTGGGGTTCATCAACTTGAGATTCTTGTTGCCGCCGATTCGCGCCTGGAAGACGTCACCGGAGTACACCTGACCCACCCAGAGGTTGCCCTGCTTTAGTTCACTGATGATGTCGTTTCCGTAATAGGCCTTGACCAAACCGCTGTCGCGCTGTTGGCGGAGCTTGGTAGCGGCGGCCTGCCAATCGGCGGGGGTGGAAGTGGCGGGAGTCTTGCCGAGGGCCAGGAGGGCCAAGTTGCCGAGCTCAATGGGGTCGCTGAGCATGCCCACGCGACCACGAAGCTTGGCCACGTTAGATGACGAGGTGTCAAAGGCCATCTTGAGTGAGCTGGTATTCGTTGACACCTTAGAACTGTTGTAGGCCAATGAGGTCATGCCCGACTGCCACGGGATCAGTCGCTTGGCGCTGTTGGCGTAGACCGCCTTCGCCGACGTACTGGCGTACTTCTTGAAGTTGACCAAAGCAGCGTCATCGAGTGGAGTTAAGTAATTGCCATTCAGCAAGTAGCGAAGGCCCACGGCGTTGTCCGTCATGACGATGATGTCATAGCCAATGGAACTTCCGGACTGAAGACTCGGACGAATCTGTTGGTAGAAGGTCGGATTGTCCTCAATCACTTCGCTGTAGGTCGTCGTGATGCCCTTGGAGGTCTTGAGGTAGTCCAGGCTCGGGTGACGACCGTTGTACGAGTCGATGTAGTACGGCCAGTTAGCGAAGTTCAAGAGACCAGTCTTGGTCTTACCTTTCCACCATGCGGCGTCACCCACGGCCGCTCCCGCGGCGGAGGGAAAGAGCAGCGACGCGGCGCCGGCGACGGCACCCGCCTGTAGCACCTGACGACGACTCAATCGAGGCGACAAGAGTCCTCGCATAATTGCGGGATCGATGTTCTCGGGAAATTCGCTCATGATGATTCTCCTTCTGGAGACTGGTCTCCGCTTGGTTGTACGACGAAAGAGTGTTCCACGGGCCAGGTGAGAAGAACTTCTTCTCCACTCCGCGGAGCGTGGGTCTGCCCCGAGTTCTGAGCGTAGACCACAAATTCCTCACCCTGTGGGGCGGCCACGACGTACTGATTCCCCACGCCCATAAAGGTCGAGATCAGCACGCGCCCGGTAAGGGAATTCTCATCAGCTGCCACCCTGTCGCCCAGGGCCCGAATCTGAATCTTTTCGGGTCGCACCCCGCATTTGACCGCGCCCGTGAGTCCCGGGGGGAGTCGGTGGGCGGGGCTGCGAAAGGTGCCGTGTGCGTGGTGCGCCAGTGCCACGTCGCCCGTGCCACGTTCCAAGGTGGCTGCCACGAGATTGGAGGCTCCCAGGAAAGTGGCCACGAACTCCGTGGAAGGTTGCTCGTAGACGTCACGGGGTGACCCAAGGCCCTCAATTCGGCCGCGGTTCATTACCACGATCCGATCCGACATGGTCATGGCTTCTTCTTGATCATGCGTGACGTAGAGGAAGGTGATGCCCACTTGGCTTTGAATACGCTTCAACTCCAGTTGCATGGTCTTGCGCAATTTGGCGTCCAGGGCCGACATCGGCTCGTCCAGTAACAAGAGCTGAGGTTTATTGACGAGCGCGCGCGCGAGGGCTACTCGCTGTTGTTGACCCCCGGAAAGTTGATGGGGCTTGCGCTCACCACGGCCTTCAAGATCAACCAGCGTCAACATTTCGTCGACGCGGAGTTTCGCTTCGGACTTCGATACACCTTTGCGTCGCAGACCAAAGGCAATATTGTCCGTCACGCTGAGATGCGGGAACAGAGCGTAGGACTGGAAGACGGTGTTGACGTCGCGCTGGTGCGGTGGCAGGTTGGTAACGTCGCGGTCCCCGAAATAGATAGATCCCGCCGAGGGCTCTTCGAAGCCCCCGAGCATGCGCAGGGTGGTGGTTTTCCCGCAGCCGGACGGTCCCAGCAGGCTCAGAAACTCACCGCCCGTGATCTCCAGCGTGAGATTGTCGACCGCAACCACGTCGTCAAACTTCTTGGTGACGTTCGCCACCCGTACGTTGATCTGCTGGCGCGTGCCGGTTGAGGTCAAGGTCATCGGTATCCCCACATCATCGTCACCTTACAACGATGAGGGGGATAACCGAGTCCCTCTCTCTCGACGCCCTACAGGGCGTCATTCCCTCGTTCATTCGTCCGTACCCGCACCACGGTCTCCACGGGAATCACCCAGACCTTGCCGTCACCGATCTTGCCGGTGTGGGCGGAGGCCACGATGGCGTCGACTACTTCGTCGACCTGGTCATCCGAGACCAGTACTTCCATGCGGAGCTTGGGGACGAAGTCGATTTCGTATTCGGCGCCGCGGTAGACCTCGGTGTGTCCGCGTTGGCGTCCGAAACCTTGCGCTTCGGTGATAGTCATTCCGGCGATTCCCATGGACTTGAGACGTTCCTTCACGTCATCGAGTTTGAAGGGCTTCACGATAGCTACGACGAGTTTCATTAGATATTCCTTTTCTCTTTAGCGTGACAGCGAGCTAACGCGCTCGGCGAATGTTTCGGTCGGGAAGGCCTCTTCATCGTGGATGGCGAGGTCGCCGACTTCCAGGGTGTTGTCGTCTTCCCGCAGTCCGCCGAGGACGAACTTCACGAAGTAGAAGATGACCGCGGTAGCCACGGCGGTAAAACTGATCACCCACACGGCAGTCAGGAACTGCTCCCACAACTGGTGGAAGGAGTGGGTGTAGAACCACCCACCCACGGAGAAGCTGCCCGCTGCGTTGAAATCCTTGCCCGTTACCCCGTAGGTGGTCATGCCGGGATCGGCCAAAACTCCCACCAACAGACCACCGATCAATCCCGCGATGCCGTGGGTGTAGACCACGCCCAATGAATCATCGACCCGGCTGAAGGGACGAATACGGGACAGGTAGTTCCACGAGACCCAGACCACCGAGGAGGCGATGAGCCCCACCAAGATGGCTCCCAGTCCGTTCACCCAGCCAGCCGACGGCGTAATTGCCACCAGACCACAGAGCATTCCGTTGATAGCTCCCAGGAACGCCGGCTTCTTGGACTTCGAGAAGAGCATGTCCATCACCACCCAGGTCACCACGCCCACGGCGGTAGCCACGTTGGTGTTCAGCACGGCCGACGACGCGTCGGCACCGGCGTAGTAGGTGGCGCCACCGTTAAAGCCGTTCCAACCCATCCATAAGATGCCGGCGCCAATAGCCACCATCATCATGTTGCTGGGCACCGTGGTGCGGTCACGCTTGAGACGGGGCCCCAAGATGGCCGCGCCGACGAAGGAGGCCACTCCGGCGGAGAGGTGAATGACGTAGCCCCCGGCGTAGTCCACCGCACCCTTTTGGGCGAAGAAACCACCACCCCACACCAAGGCAGCGTTGATGCAATAGACGAAGGTGATCCACAGCGGGACAATCAACAGCCAGGCCTTGAACTTCAAACGACCCAGGAGTCCTCCCAAGAACAAGAGCGGAGTAATCGCCGCGAAGGCAAACTGGAAGTACGAGAAGGTCGCCGTGGGGAAGTGAAAGGGAACCAAGGTATTGGCGCCCGACACCGCTTGGTTCTGCTCGGCGAAGTGGCTCAGCAGTGGGTGGGGAACTCCCACGAAACCACTCCAGAACGAACCCGTCGCTCCCAAGTGCGCTTGCGGTCCGAAGGCCATGTTGTAGCCGTAGAGCATCCACACGATCAGGGTCAGCGAGAAGCCCATGAACACCATCAACATGGTGTTCACGATCCACTTCTTCTGCACGAGGCCGCCGTAGAGCACGGCCAAGGCCGGGATACTCATGAGGCCGACCAGCGTGGCTGAGACCAACTGCCAACTGTTATCGCCAGGGTTTAACCACTGTGCGTAGGGGATATTGGTGACGAGGAATGTCACAAGCCGCTCCTTTTCTCACTACATCGAGAGGGCGGCGCTGACCTCAGGTTCCGAACCATTGTGCCGGACTCATGTTGCCGAACCGTTATCGCAGTGTTTCAGAAATGTGAACTTGAAACGGGCTCATTCACCCGCGACGGGAGTGGGCGCGGGCGCCAGGGACTTCTCGAAGACCTGGCTGATGTCCATCACCGCGACGTCATCGCCCTTGCCGTTGGCCTTCACCGCGTCGTCCAGCATGATCATGCAGAAGGGACAGGCGGTGGAGACAATGTCAGCTCCGGTTTCTAAGGCTTCGTTGGTGCGGTTCATGTTGACGCGCGTGCCGATGTTTTCTTCCATCCACATGCGCGCGCCACCGGCACCACAGCAAAAGCCCTTCTCGCGACAACGACCCATTTCGACGTTCTTCACTCCGGGAATGGCGTCCAGCACGTTGCGGGGCTCGTCGAAGACGCGGTTGTGTCGGCCCAAGTAGCAGGGGTCGTGATAGGTGATGGTGACGTTCTTCTGCGGTTCCCAGAGCATGCGACCCGCGGTCAGGCGACCGACACTCACCAGGTGACTGAGCAGCTCGGCGTGGTGAATCATTTCGTAGTCACCACCGAGGGCGGGGTACTCGTTTTTCATGGTGTTGAAGCAGTGCGGGCACGACGCCACGATTTTCTTCGCCCCCACGGAGTTCAAGGTCTCGATGTTGGCCTTGGCCATCTCTTGGAACAAATACTCGTTACCCATGCGACGCGCGGGGTCACCGGTGCAGGATTCACGCGGGCCGAGAACGGCAAACTTCACGCCGGCGCGGTGCAGCATGCGGGCGGTCGATTCCACCTGCTTGCGACCACGCTCGTCGAGCGAACCGGCACAGCCCACCCAGTAGAG
>CAINHL010000144.1 GCA_903848885.1 uncultured Actinomycetes bacterium | reverse complement strand
TGTCCTGACCCCCTTCAATCGGTCCATCTCTTATGACTAGAGAGCCCCAGATAAGACTGGGAATGGAGGTTGACCGATTGAAGGGGGTCAGGACAGTTAACGACCGACTGACTGGGTAGCGCCAATTGTGTGCGTTTTAGCGTTCTATGGCTACCGCTCTGCAATCAATCGCGTGACGTGGCGCCGAGCAATGCTACGGGCGCTCCATACCGGCCTCTTATCTCCATTTGCAACAAATACACGAGGGCTGCGATAGAGGATGCCGTTTACATCTTCTTTACTCATCTCGAGTGATTGCGCAATTTGCTGCGCTGTCCTCTCAGGGTTTAGCGTCAAATAATCGAATAGTTCTAGATACGGCAGTCGTTTGGTCATTTTCACTTACTTCTTGATAGATGAATAGAAAGGTTACGACACCACTGCGACATTTCGACTGAGGTTCAAGCAAGCCCTCTGGCCCCGACGGACGCGAAGCGCTCCGGAAGGGGCCTTGTTTGGTGATCGAAAACTCCCTCGAAATCAAGCCTCCAGAAATTTCTCAAGGAAATTTGTGCGATTTGGGCCAAAAACGATGGCTTAGTTAATAGAGAGCGATGGTCGCTCTCTATTAAGGAGCCAATATGCGCTTGCCCATTGACACCACAACGGTGAAGTTTGCCGCCGCTGGTCCGGCTGAACCTGTTCTCGATTTCGAGACACGTCAGCCCAAGACCGACGAAAACGGTGTTCCGCTGTTCAACGTCCCCGTCTTTGCCGCCGGATCTGGCGTTAAGGACTCCATCACCATCAAGGTGGCTGGCAAAGTCAAGACTCTGGCCGAGTTCACTCTGATCAACGCCCTTGGAAAACTTGTCCCAGTTTCGGTCGGTCGCGCAAAAGAACTCCCCTGGGGTCGTTGGTCGGAGTAGGTTTTCGATACAACACTTTCGTTGTGATTGTTTTCTGGGGGAAAATTATGCGTCGCTTCCTTGCAACCGCCGCGGCGGTTCTGAGCTTTTCTGCCGTGGCGATTACGCCCGTGTCGGCTTCGTCGGCACCACCCGCTGGGATGCCCAGCTTCTACTCGGTTCCTACTTTCTCGCCGAAGGCCGCCTTGGGTACCGTGCTGAAGTATCAGCCACAGGCCGTGGCGGGATTAGTCGGCGGACATGCCTATCAGGTGATGTACATCACCGAGAACTACCTTCACAAGCGCGTACCGGCCACCGGGTTTATTGTCGTGCCGACAAGCAAGGCTCCCACGGCCGGTTTTCCCGTGCTCGACTGGAACCACGGCACCAACGGCATGACCAGTATTTGTGCGAAGAGTTTAAACATCGCGAATAACGAAATCCCGATGTACGCCATGAACGCCATCATGGCCAAGGGCTGGGAGGTTACCGCCGCGGACTATCAAGGTGAAGGCACGGCCGGCTTGATGCCCTACCTCGCCGGAATTTCCGCGGCCCAGGACTCCATCAACATCGTGCGCGCCGCACACACCGCCAAACTGAGCGGCAAGGTTCTTCCCTTCCACGCGTCGACCACCTACGTCGACTGGGGACACTCCGAGGGCGGACAAACCGCAATGTTCGTGGCCAAAATTGGTCACAGCTACGCCAAGGATCTCACCTTGAAGGGCGTTGCCGCGGGCGCCCCGCCCTCACAGTTCCGTTACATCTACAGCGTCTTAAAGACCAGCCCCTACGGCTATTACCTCCTGATGGCCGCCGCCGGACTGAACGCCTGGTACGGAAATACCTTGGCCCCGCTGTCGCAGATTCTGACGCCCCTGTCAACCGCGATGATTCCCGATCTGTCGAAGGGCTGCAGCAGCCTGATTTCCTCCGACGTAGCTCCCTACATCGCCAACGGCACCTTTGGTCTGCTGACGCAGGGAGACCCGTACACCAACGCCGCGTGGGTAAAGATTTTGAACGCAAACGACCCCGGCATGATTTTTAATCTCGCCGCTCCTCTGCTCATCTATCAGGGCGGCGTTGACGAGCAGATCCCCGTGGCGTCGACCGGGTTACTCAACCAGGGACTCTGCGGACTACCCACAACCAAACGTGGATCCGTGCAGCGATGGATTTACGCTGGCCAGAGCCACTCCGGCGTCATCAGCAAGTCCTACGTCGACATGTTGAACTGGCTCACGTATCAATTCGCCAATAACCCCACCGCCGCGTCTCACTACGTGCCCGCGGGTCTTCAAGGTGTGGCGCCATCCACGACCATCATGGATTCCGCCGGCTA
>CAINHL010000143.1 GCA_903848885.1 uncultured Actinomycetes bacterium | reverse complement strand
CTTTCTTGCCCTTAACGGTCACCGTGGTGACTTTGCACACCGACGAAATGCCTTCGATACTGGGAGAGAAGGGGTCAATTCGCTTCGACGGTAGCCCCTTCGTTGGGTAGTTCGAATCGCTATCAACTGCTTGTACCTGCGAGCCCGCGCCGATGGCGTAGAGCGACTCGGTCGCCGAGGGCGAGAGCGAGACAATACAGGTGGGTGCGGCGGCTACGTGTGCCCATCGCGTGGCGCTGGCTATCGACGCGGGCGCGAATAGACACGTGAGTGCGGTGAGTAGGACGGTGAGTCGTTTCATTGTGGTCTCCTTTTCGTCGAGTTGATTGGCGACGAGAGACAGAGCGACTCTCGAACGACCGCCCGTACCTCGAGGCTGTCTTTCACATCCCCTCGCGACAGGCGACCTGGCTTCAAGGGTCCAAAGACCCCCGTTACAGTTGCGGGACAGCGTCGGAATCTCACCGACTTCGCTGACCGCGAGGTACCCGAACCCTACACCACCCATTCGTGTCGGGCACCGTCATCGGCGTACGATACGAGCATGGTGATGACCCTCACGCCCGACCCGCAAATGTTGCCCCGGGTCTTGCCGACGGAGCGACTGTTGGTCAACGGTTTTGCCATCCCCGAGATTCGCGCCCGCTACCGAAAGATTCCCAACTTTCGCAATGTCCGTGCCGTTGTCATGGTGTGGTTCTGGACCTTGAGCCTCATGTGGCTGGGCACCCGCAGTGGTGTCGTCGGACTTATCGTGGTGGTCATCCTGATGGGACCCATGCACGCCCGCTTCGCAATTTTGATGCACGAAGCGGCGCACAAGCTTCTCTTTACGAAGAAGCAATGGAACGACAGCGTGGGCCGCTGGATCATCGCCTATCCGGCCTTCGTCCCCATCGAGCTCTACCGCCGCGGTCATTTCGCTCACCACAAAGACGAGTTCGGACCCGATGAACCCGACATTCCCTTTTACGACGGCTACCCCTGCGGACCGGAAGATCTTCGTCGTCGCCTCCTGCGTGACGCCATCGGTATTTCGGGATGGAAAAACTTTCGCGTTCTCGTGAGTGCCCTCACCAAGAAGAACTCTCGTCCCCTGGCCGGTCGTATTTGGTTGAGTCAATTAGCCATGGCGGCGTTGGCCTGGGCGATCACCGGGAGATGGTGGGCGTGGATTGTCTTTTGGTGGCTGCCGTGGATGACGCAGTGGCGCGTATTGAATCGTCTGCGCGCTATTGCCGAACACGGTGGCATGCAGCGCAGCGACGACCGCCGCCTCACCACTCATCACGTCCGTCAAAGCCTGATCGCGCGATTTTGGTTCGTTCCGTATCACACGGGTTGGCACCTGGCTCACCACGTTGACATGGGCGTACCGTGGACGCAGCTACCGGCTTTCCAGCGAGAACTCGAGGACGCGGGATACATCACGCGCGACATCACTTTTCGCAACTACCGCGAACTCTGGCGCGCCGCTACCGCCGGTACGGGCGAATAGGGCGGTCCGGCAGGTCCTTGCGTAGAGTGGGAGATGTGTCAACGTCGACCGATTCTTTGTGGCCCAGCGCGCACTCCTTGCTGAGCACGAACGGGGATACGTCAAAAACCACCGTGGCCCTCATGGGGGTACCCACCTTCGCCACTTCCCTTACCCCGCGTAGCTCCAAAAGTACGCTGGCGGCCGTTCGCCTCTTATCACGACACCCACAAGTACGAGCCATGGCCTTCACCGACGTGGACGTAGCCCGCGATAGCGCCGACCAGCGCACGGTTCGACCTGTCGCTCTCCTCGGGCTGGAATCTCTGGCCGGCGTGATAGGGCGCAACTCATGACCATCTCCCTTTCGGGTCGTACACTTTCGCCGGCTGAGATTGTGGCCATTGCTCGTGGTTACCAGCAGATCGTCATCGATCCCGCCACCCTCGAAGCTCTGGCCGCTGATCGCGGCGTCATTGATGCCTTGGTAGCGCACGGGACTCCGGTCTACGGCGTCTCTACGGGATTCGGTTCGCTCGCGACGACCTTCATCACTCCCGACCAGCGACGCAATCTTCAGCAATCGCTCATCCGCAGCCACGCCGCGGGCATGGGTGACGAAGTCGAAGAAGAAGTCATCCGCGCCATGATGGTCTGTCGCTTGGCCACCCTCTGCTCCGGCGTCACCGGAGTACGCCCCGAAGTCGCTCAGTTGTATTGCGACATGTTGAACGCCCGCATCACCCCCGTGGTCATGGAGTTTGGCTCCTTGGGCTGTTCGGGAGACCTCGCACCCCTCGCACACATCGCGCTCGCAGCTATGGGTGAAGGCGACGTGCGTGATGCCTTGGGTGAACGCCGGCCCGCCAGCGAGGCGCTCGCCGCAGCCGGACTCACCGCCGTGACCTTGGCCGAAAAAGAAGGCCTGGCTCTCATCAACGGGACCGACGGAATGTTGGGGCAGCTCGTACTCGCCCTCGCGGACGCCAGCGAATTGCTCCGCGTGGCGGACGTCACTGCGTCGCTCTCGATTCAAGCTCTTCGCGGAACCGATCGAGTCTTCGCCGCAGACGTGCAGCAACTGCGGCCACATCGTGGTCAGCGCGACTCGGCCAGCAACTTGCTCGCCTTGCTCAAAGATTCTCCCATCGTGGCGAGCCACCTCGACGACTCGACCCAAGTCCAAGACGCCTACTCACTTCGTTGTGCACCGCAAGTTCACGGCGCCGCGCGTGACACTCTGCGACACGCCAGCGAAGTCGCCGAAATTGAGCTGGCCTCGCGTATCGACAACCCCTCCGTAATGGGTGATGGTCGTCTCGAGAGCAACGGTAATTTCCACGGTGCTCCGGTGGCCTACGTGTTGGACTTCTGTGCCATCGTGCTGGCCGACGTCGCGTCGATGGCCGAACGGCGCACCGATCGCATTCTGGACCCCTCACGCAACTACGGACTGCCCGCCTTCTTGGCGCACCAGCCCGGCGTCGACTCGGGTCTCATGATCGCTCAGTACACCCAAGCCGGTTTGGTGACTGAGATGAAACGTTGGGCGGTGCCGGCCAGTATTGATTCCATTCCCTCCTCGGCCATGCAAGAAGACCACGTGTCCTTGGGTTGGCACGCGGCGCGCAAACTTCGCCACAGCATCGACGCCCTCCGGCGCGTCCTGGCCATCGAGCTGGTGACCGCGTCACGCGCCATGGCTCTGCGCTCTCCCCTCGTGGCTTCCCCCGTGGGCCGTGCCCTGGGCGACGCCGTGCTGCGCGTGGCCGGCGCGCCGGGTAGTGATCGTTACCTCGCCCCCGAATTGGCCGCAGCGAATGATCTTCTGGCTTCAGGTGAGGTCACCCGTCTCGTGGCCGAGTTCGTCACCCTGGCCTAAGGAAAAAAATAATTGGCGTCCCCAGCATGAATCGAACATGCGACCTGCGCTTTAGGAAACCGTCATTCCACCATCGACGGCGAGATCCGCTCCGGTGACCGCCGAGGAGTGCGCCGAGCACAACCAACTAATCATTCCGGCTACCTCACTGGGTTCCAGCAAGCGACCTATGGGTTGTTGACTCGCGAAGGCTTCGCCCGAGGGCAGGCCGTAGAGAGCGGCGGAGGCTTCGAGAATCGCGGTGCGCGTTGAGCCCGGGCTCACGGCATTGGCCGTGACCTTGGTTTCGGCCAAGTCCATCGCCACGCCACGGATGAGTCCGACCACGGCATGCTTGGCCGCGGAGTACGCCGCCATGTGACGTAGACCCTGTCGACCAGCCGCCGACGCGATGGCCACGATGCGACCGTAACCACCGTTAGTGAGGAGAGCGGGCGTGGCCGCCTCAATCAAGCGGCGCGTCCCCAGAACGTTGACGCTCATGATGGCATCGAAGGTGGCGTCGGACATTTCCCAAAGTGGTCCACCCCCACCGACCACGCCCGCGGCTGCCACCACGGCATCGAGACGACCAAAGTGGCGCAGGGCGGTGTCGACGGCAAGTTGCATGTCCGAGCTCGAACGTACGTCGCCGACGAGCCCCAACACGTGTTCCCCGTGCCGCGCCACGACGGCATCTAAGTCAGCGGGCGTTGCGAGGGCGTAGGGGACATCGGCGATGTCACGACAGCGATCCACCGCCACGACGTAGAAACCGTCGTTCACCAAGGCGTCGACGGTGGCCGCGCCAATACCGCGCGCGGCTCCGGTCACGATGGCAACACGCGTCATAGTTCTCCTCGAAGTTGGCGAATCAACTCTTCTACTTCACCACACCAGCGACGTCGCAGCCTCCAACCCTCTTCGACCGTGGCCCGACGGGGGTGCCCGAGGACTCCGGATTCTGAAACTGCGCGCATTCCCCCCTCGCGAACTCGTGCCACCCAATCGCTCGTCAGGTCGACGCCCTCGGGGAGTTCGCCGACGGCAAAGGGCTGAATAGTCATCATTACCGAGGTCTCACTCGCCCCGGCGTGCGGATCGCCCTCTTCGTCAGTGGGTAACCACACGGCAACCTTGTCACCTTCGTGTTGGGCCACGCGCGCCACCCGTGCCAAGGCGTCGGCGTTCCCGCCGTGACCCGAGATGATGATGACGCCCGACCAACTTGCTCGGGCCGAGCGAACGAGTTCGGTGAGAACCGCCGCGGTGGTGTCGGTGCCGATGGATAACAACCCCGCGAAGCCCTCGTGCTCGCCACTGGCCGAAAAGGGCACGGTAGGCGCCACGTCCACGTCGTGATTCGCCATGACGTCGGCGCAAATCGTTTCGGCGATGATCGAGTCGGTACCGAGGGGAAGGTGTGGCCCGTGCTGCTCGCAGGACCCCACGGGAATCAACAGCACCCCCCGCACACGTTCGGCCTGAGCCCTGGTGGTGCGCTGGGCCAGGGGCTCGCGCATGGCTTAACGAGTCGTCAGGGCGACAGGGGTGCGACGAGAATGATCGGGTGAGGGTGTGGGGCGAATGGACACGCGCTTGGCGGCCAGCGCCGTTTCACCGTGACCAAAGACGCACTCGGGGTCCGGATCGGTCATTTCCAAGCCGGTAAAGAACTTGGCCGCCATGCAACCACCACGACAGGCATCGTAGGAACCACACGAACCACACGCCCCCGGGTTGCCCGG
>CAINHL010000142.1 GCA_903848885.1 uncultured Actinomycetes bacterium | reverse complement strand
TGGGGAGCTTGCCACGCTCATTGCGCATTGGGAACTCGAAATCATCTATCACCAAATCGAACTGCCTTTAGTTGGCGTTCTGGCGCGAATGGAAGACGTGGGTATTTTTGTTGATGCCGCTCGTCTTCGGACCATCGTCGCACGCTTCGTCACGGAAGCGAACGCTTTGGAAGCAGAAATTCAGGACTTGGCCGGACATCCCTTCAAAGTAAATTCGCCCCTGCAGCTGCAAAAAATCCTCTTCGAGGAGTTGGGACTTTCTAAAGGGAAAAAGACCAAGACTGGCTATTCGACCGATGCGGGAACACTCGAAAAGATAAAAGATGAGCATGAAATAGTCGCAAAACTTCTGAGATACCGAGAATTGGACAAGTTACGTAGCACCTACGGTGAATCTCTCATTGCCTGCATCCAAGATGATTCAAGAATTCATGCAACTTTCCAACAAACAGTTGCGAGAACTGGTCGCCTGAGTAGCGATTCTCCCAATCTGCACAATATCCCTGTCAGAACTGCAGAGGGTCGTCAACTCCGCGAAGCCTTTGGTCCCTCGCCAGGTTGGGGGCTGCTAGTGGCTGACTACAACCAAATTGAGCTCAGGGTGATCGCCCATCTTTCGCACGACGAAGGCCTACTGGCGGCATTCGCCGCTGGTAACGACATCCACCGTGCCATCGCGGCTACGGTGTTCCACACCTCGGTGGACGCCGTGAGTTCAGCGCAGCGAGAATTCGCCAAGGCGGTTTCTTACGGTCTGGCCTATGGGATGGAGTCATTCGGGCTGAGTCAACGGTTGGGCGTACCGGTCGGCGAAGCCAAATCCATCATCGATCAGTACTTTGCGGGATTCCCCGCCCTGAAGGCCTACATGGAGAATTGTGTGGCCGACGCTCGCGAACGCGGTTACTCGCGTACCGAAATGGGTCGGATTCGCCATTTTGAAGATCTGAGATTGGGGAATGGTCCGCAAAAAGCTGCCGCGGAACGACAGGCGATGAATGCCGGAATCCAGGGTATGGCGGCTGACATATTTAAATTGGCCCTGGTGCGTATCGATAATGCGCTGTTGGCTCAGAACCTCACCTCGCGCCTCGTTCTTCAGGTACACGATGAAGTTCTGGTGGAAGCACCGGAGGGGGAGAAGGCTGAAGTTGAGGCCCTGGTGCGTGAGGCGATGCTCGGAGCAGCCCGTTTGAGCGTGCCGATGGAGATCTCACTTCACTGGGGCTCAAATTGGTCCGAGGCTAAGGGCAAGTAGCCACTGATAAGGTGGAACGTCGGGTTCGCACCGAGAACTCGATTCCAGCCAACTAGCTGACGTCGGTGCCGTCACACTGCAGGTACGCAACATGTCTGAATTTTCAACCCTTCTTTCCACAGTTCCTT
The DNA here is from genome assembly GCA_903848885.1 of uncultured Actinomycetes bacterium. Lineage (GTDB taxonomy): Bacteria > Actinomycetota > Acidimicrobiia > Acidimicrobiales > RAAP-2 > RAAP-2. The sequence goes on along the minus strand of CAINHL010000142.1, from coordinate 2,145 downwards.
TCGGAACTTTCGACGCAGAGGGTAAGTACGTCCCACGCGTAGTCACCGAAGATGACATGGTCGGTACCGACCTGTCGACCATCGTCGGTAACACTGTTCTTGAGTTTGACGACGGTGACCTCGTTACCGGGACTGTTGTCAAAATTGACCGCGACGAAGTTCTCCTCGACATTGGGTTTAAATCCGAAGGGGTTATTCCCGCCCGCGAATTATCGATTCGCAATGACGTCAACCCCGCGGACATTGTCAGCCTGGGTGAGAAAATTGAATGCCTAGTTCTTCAAAAGGAAGACAAGGAAGGTCGTTTAGTTCTTTCCAAGAAACGCGCACAATACGAGAAGGCCTGGTCGAACATCGAGCAGATCAAGAACCGAAACGAGATGGTTTCGGGTACGGTCATCGAAGTTGTCAAGGGTGGTCTTATTGTCGACATTGGTCTTCGTGGCTTCCTGCCCGCTTCGCTGGTAGAACTCCGACGCGTGAGAGAGCTGCAGCCCTACATCGGTAAGACCGTAGAGGCGAAAATCATCGAACTGGACCGCAACCGCAACAACGTCGTGCTGTCGCGCCGCGCGTGGCTCGAAGAGACCCAGAAGGAGCAGCGAGGAGACTTCCTCACTAACCTTAAGCCTGGAGAGCGCCGCAAGGGAATTATCTCGTCGGTGGTCAACTTCGGTGCCTTTGTCGACCTCGGCGGAATGGACGGACTTATTCACGTTTCCGAGCTTTCCTGGAAGCACATTGATCACCCGAACCAAGTGGTGACCGTTGGTGATGAAGTTGACGTGGAAGTTCTCGAAGTCGACTTCTCGAAGGAAAGAATCAGTCTTTCCTTGAAGGCAACCCAAGGTGACCCTTGGCAGGAGTTCGCCTCCGGACACAATGTCGATCAACTCGTGTACGGCCGCGTTACCAAGGTCGTGCCCTTCGGAGCCTTCGTGCAGGTCGGTGATGGAATCGAAGGTTTGGTTCACATCTCTGAGCTAGCCGCTCACCACGTTGAGAGTCCTGACCAGGTCGTAACTCCCGGCGAAGAACTGTGGGTCAAGATCATTGAGCTCGATGCGGCGCGCCGTCGTATCAGCCTGTCCATTAAGCAGGCCGCCGACGGGGGAGAGGTCTCCGAGGAATACCGCGAAGCCTTCGGAAGCCATGCTTACGACGCTGAAGGTAACTACATCGGAACGATTGATTACGGTAACTTCACACCCGAGACCGAAGCACAGGCAGCGTGGGCCGAATACGCCACTGACGCACCCAAGGTCGAAGAAGAAGTCATCGCGGAGACTACGGTCACCGAATAGGACGATCCACGGATTGGCGCCCCGTCAGTGTAGACGGGGCGCCAATTTCCGCAGGGATTACTGCCCGACGAGGGGGTAGTGGCATGCCACCTGCTGGCCAGGGGCAACTTCACGAAGCTCCGGTACCTCACGGGCACATAGCTCGGTGGCGTAGGGGCAGCGGGTACGAAACCGACAGCCAGAAGGCGGGTCCATCGGACTTGGTGGCTCTCCTGACACCACGGAGGTGTTGGGTACAGAGTCAGGATCGGCCTCTAAAACCGCGCTGAGGAGGAGTTTGGTGTACGGATGGGCCGGAGTGGCATAGAGGGCCTCGGACGTCGCAATTTCGCACATACGGCCGAGGTACATTACCGCTACGCGGTCAGAAATGTTCTTGACTACCGCCAGGTCGTGAGCGATGAACAGCATGGTGAGTCCGTATTCAGCTTTTAGCTCCTCAAGAAGGTTCAGTATCTGCGCCTGAATGGAAACGTCCAACGACGAGACCACCTCATCGCAAATCAGCATCTGAGGGTGCATTGCGAGAGCGCGGGCGATGGAAATTCGTTGGCATTGGCCGCCAGAGAACTGCCGTGCGTAGCGATTTCCATACACCGTAGGGTCAATACCAACTCGATTAAGAAGTTCCGCGACCCTCGCGTCGCGTTCGTGACCCTCGTAGATCTTCCAGATATCGATTGGCTCGGCGACAATGTCTTTTATCCGCCGGCGAGGGTTGAGGCTACTTATAGGATCCTGAAAAATCATTTGCATTCGAGCACGCGCCGCCCGAAGCTTGGAACCATTCAGCTTCAGAATGTCGTTCCCGTCGAGGAGGACTTCGCCTCCGTTCGACTCC
>CAINHL010000141.1 GCA_903848885.1 uncultured Actinomycetes bacterium | reverse complement strand
GGCTGCAATGAGGTAGGTGCAGGTTTCAAGAATTGTTTGCGTGCGCGAGCCGCTGTATCTGGTCATCAAGAAATAGGCTGCAAAACCACCACCGGTAACCGCCACCAAGGCGCTACCCACACCGAGGTACACCTCACGAAAGTGATCTCGTTGGCCTATGCGACTCAGGTAGGCCAGCAAAATAGCCACAATCATGGAGGCTTCAATGCCTTCGCGGAGGAAAATCACATAGGTGGGGAGCACCCAGACACCCTAGCGGTGGTGCCCACCGCTTCGTCTAGCGAAGAACAGGCAATGGCGCTCCCAGGGAGGCCGGTACCGGCTTCCAGCCCGGAGGGCGAAAAAGGTGCGACGCCCGCGTGGACCAATCATTGGCCGCGAGCACATCGTGGCCAAGTGCTTGATATTCGTGGCTCACGATGACCCACGGCGAGAAGCTATTGATGTTCTTGGTGAGTCCGTAGATGACGGCCTCGTCTTCCTTTTCGTAACTACCGAAAAGCCGATCCCAGACGATGAAAATTCCCCCGTGGTTCTTGTCGAGATAGCGCCCGTTGCTGCCGTGGTGCACGCGGTGCGCCGACGGTGAATTCAATACCGCCTCGCTGGAGCCGAGACTACGTACGGTTTCGGTGTGAATCCAAAATTGCCAGAGCAAATTTATTCCCCGTGCGGTGTTGAGAGTGCTGGGGCGAACACCGATCACGCTCACCAGACCGTAGGGAATCACCGCCGCCAATGGCTCGGCCACTGGTTGACGCAAGGCGGTCGAGAGGTTGTAGCGCTCGGAGGAGTGGTGCACCACGTGCATGGCCCAGAGCGCGCGCACCGTGTGCATCAGACGATGATTCCAGTAGTAGATGAAGTCCCATCCGACGAGAGCAACGATGAGTTCTACTGAGTAGTGACGGAAACGTCGTTTGATGCGAAAACGATGCAGGTTCCGCGCGGTAAAGACGGAGTTCCACCACGTCACTAGTACCAACCACGCAGCAATAATCGAACCGAGCGCGAGGCGGTTCGACACTGCTTGTTGCTTCGTCGCCTGCGGAGTTATTTCTACCGCTGCGTCCGCGGAACGACGCGGTCGCAGCAGCGAAGCCGACAGTCCGAGGAGAACCGACATCACGGCCACCCACTTCGCGCTTTTACTCCGCGATGGATTTGCCCAACGCAGGAGGCGCGGGGCAATGAGGGGAGTGATCAAACTCAATTGGCCCATCAGCAGGCTCGATCGAGTATCGCGAGATTCGTACTGGCCCGCCGTGGAGCCCTTCGGCAGTCGTGCGAGGGTGCGGTATTCCCACCACATCGTAAGGAAATAGAAGGGCACCGCGACGACAGTGAGATCCACGGACGACTTCTTGGACTTGGTCGTCATGACGTCGCTTTACGAGACGTCGACGTCGCCGAGGAGATCACGGAGCAGACGGCCCATTTCGCGCGGGTTGCCACTGAGTTCACCCAGGACGTCACCTTCGACGTTGATGTCCTCACCGGGTCGGTAGAGAGAAACGCGCAGGCCGCGAGAATATTTAGCGGCCATGACGACCCACGGCATGCCTATGGTGCCGGAGTCGCGGGTGGCCATGATACGTCCGTCGGCGTTCACGTTCACGTCCCAGTCGGGCGCGCGCACCGCGTCGGCGATTCGTTGGAGTGGGTTATCAGCGATGACTACACGTTACGTGCTCGATGTCACCGACCTACTTCACCAAGTCGGGCGAGGTTTCCATTCCCTTGCGCCACACGGAGCGGGCAATGATCTTGGTGGTGTCGGCACGGTCGCGATACTTCTGAGCGATATCGCGACACTCACTCAACAAACCTTCGGAGAGCGTGGTGGCGTTGAGGCCCAGGGCCACAAACCGGTCGCGGCTGACGTTCAATTCGTTCTCGGCGGCTTCGCGGCGCGGGTTGGGCAGGTTGGCCACTTCCACTCCCGTGAGGCCCGAGATCAGTTCAGCCAAATCACGGACGCGATAGGTTTCCGTGACTTGGTTAAAAACCATGACCTTGTCGCCCGCGGCCGGCGGATTGGTCAAAGCAATTTCGATGCAGCGCACGGTGTCGCGAATGTGAATGAAGGCGCGGGTCTGACCACCGGTGCCGTGGACCGTCAAGGGGTGACCGATGGCGGCTTGCATCAAGAAGCGGTTGAGTACGGTGCCGTAGTCGCCGTCGTAATCGAATCGATTAATCAGTCTCTCGTCCAAGGCCGTTTGATCGGTCTGGGTCCCCCACACGATGCCCTGGTGTAAGTCGGTGATGCGGATCTGGTCGTTGGCGGCGTAGAAAGCGAAGAGCAGCTGATCCAAGGTCTTGGTCAAGTGGTAGACCGAGCCGGGATTCGCGGGGTGCAAAATTTCTCGCTCGAGGTCGCCGTCGGGAGTAGGAACCTTCACCGTGAGGTAGCCCTCAGGAATTGGTGCCGAGCCCGACCAGCCGTAGCCGTACACACCCATGGTGCCGAGGTGCACCAGCGCGATGTCTTTGCCTGCTTCAACAATGGCGGCCAGCACGTTGTGCGTTCCGCGTACGTTGTTGTCCACGGTGTAGCGCTTGGTGGTGTCGCTGCGCATCGAGTAGGGGGCGGCACGCTGTTCACCAAAGTGGACCACGGCGTCGGGGGTGTCGGTGCGGAAAATCTCGAGCAGGCGGTCGTATTCTTCCGCCACGTCGAGGTGAACGAATCCAATCGTCCGTCCGGTGATTTCCTTCCAGGCGGCCACGCGCTCTTCCATGGAGCGAATAGGCGTCAACGACTCAATGCCCAATTCTGCATCGATGGTGCGGCGACTCAGGTTGTCGGCGACGATGACGTCGTGACCTTGATCGGAGAGATAGAGGGCCGTCGGCCAACCACAGAATCCGTCACCACCGATAACTAGAACCTTCATAACTCTCCCGAGGAAAGGCGCACACGCGCGTCAGGAGAAAACCCTAGTGGACGTTGATTTACGATTTGGTTACATCGGCCTTTGTTACAAAAGGATGACGAGACAAGTGGCAGACTGATACGACACCTCCGAAGGAGAGCCATGACCGAAGAATTTTCCGCCGAGCGCAAGGACGCCACGTCCTTCACCGCGCGCCGTAACGCCCAGCACTTGGGCTCGCTTCCTTTTGAGGACCTCTCCGACTTCGATCGCGCCGCGCGGGGTCTCCTCGCAAAATCACCCGAACGCCAGATCATCGGACGTTTTGGTCATGCGGTGTGGAATCTCGATGACTATCTCTTCCAAGACACCCCGAATGCACCCGACTCCACCCACCCGAGCCTGTGGCGTCAGGCACGTCTCAACAACATCGAAGGACTTTTCGAAGTCGCCGACGGGATCTACCAAGTTCGCGGACTCGACATCTCTAATATCACCTTTCTGCGAGGGGACACTGGCTGGATCGTCATTGACCCACTGACGGGTCAGGAAAATGCCGCCGCGGCCAAGGCGATGATTGACCAGCACTTCGGTCCGCGACCCATCCACGCAATTATTTATACCCACTCGCACACCGACCACTTCGGCGGCGTACGCGGAATTTTGACGGACGAGGACATCGCCACGGGGCGGGTAGAGATAATTGCTCCTACCGGATTCCTCGAAGCGGCCATCAGCGAGAACGTTCTGGCCGGCACGGCCATGCTGCGACGTGCCACGTACATGTACGGTGCGCTCCTGCCCAAGGACGAAAAGGGACACATCGACACCGGACTCGGCAAAGGTCTTCCCGCCCTGCCGAGCGTGGCGCTGATAGCTCCCACTCGTGACGTCGAAACCACGGGTACCGAAATCACCATCGACGGTGTGCGCATGGTGTTCCAAATCACGCCCGGTACCGAGGCCCCCGCCGAGATGAACATTTTCTTCCCCGAATGGCGCGCGCTGTGCATGGCGGAAAACTGCACCGCCAACATGCACAACCTCTACACCTTGCGCGGGGCACAGATTCGTGACGCCCTGGAGTGGAGCAAGTACATCGACGAATCTCTCCAAATCTACGGACCCGACAGCGACGTGATGTTCGCGTCGCACCACTGGCCCCGTTGGGGAGTCGAAGAAATCACCGACTACCTCTCTAGTCAGCGCGACTCCTATCGCTACGTCCACGATCAAACCTTGCGGCTGGCGAATCTTGGTCTCACCATGAACGAAATTGCCGAAGAACTCACCATGCCCGCGACCCTGGGCCAGGAATGGTTCAACCGGGACTACTACGGCACCATTTCGCACAACTCCAAAGCCGTCTATCAGCGCTATCTCGGGTGGTTCGACGGAAACCCGGCGCATCTCAATCCCCACCCTCCCGTCGAAGCTGGTCGCCGCTACGTCGAGCTCGCCGGCGGCGCCGACGCCTTGCTCGCTGCGGCGCGAGCCAGCTTCGCGAAGGGGGACTACCGCTGGGTCGCCGAAATCGTGAACCATCTCGTCTTCGCTGATCCGACGAACGAGGCCGCTCGTCTGCTGCAAGCCGACGCCCTCGAACAATTGGGATACCAAAGCGAGTCGGGACCCTGGCGTGACTTTTACCTCACCGGTGCCACCGAGCTGCGCGCGAACGGCACCATGCTGAAAGGTCTTCCCGGAAATGCCATGGGGGCGGGCATCGTGAGTTCGATGACCGTGGACCTACTGGTCGACCTGATCGGAGTTCGACTTAACGGCATGCGTGCGGTAGGAACCGACACCACCGTTCACCTCAGCGTGACGGATCGCTCACAAGAAGAATGGACCATCGTCGTGCGACGTTGCACGATTCACGCACGTCGTGGACACCTCGGAGACGCCGACGTGGTGGTCACGGCGCAACTCGAAGCCTTCGCGGCCTTGGCGGCGGGAAACAAGAAGCTCGAAGAGCTCGAAGCCACCGGTGGAATCACCACCGTGGTCGGTCGTGACGAACTACAGCGAGTACTCGGCCTTTTGGACGTCTTCGAATTTGGATTCGAAATCGTTCTCCCCTAAGGGTGGCGACAGGGAAAAAAGGTCCACGCGTCGTGGACCACGGTTGCGCTGCACCCGGTGGCGGCAGCTATCCAGGTGGCAATCTGGGCGGGTGGTCGGGCGACCGGTGAGGTCGTCCAGCCGTAGGCGCGGGGCACAACGATTTGCGTGACGTGCCAATATTCCAGCGCCATTTTGAAGTTCCTCTGGTCCGCTGCGAGGGGATGCGCGGTGGGGTCTCCGCCGCCGGCCGGATCGGTTACCCGTGATGACGCCAGCCACTTCACTACCGCGTATCCCTGCGCCGCGGGGCCTTGATCGACCGTTCGCCACTGCGGCAGCGTTCCTCCCACCACCGAATACGACGTGCCGTGGAGGGCCTGCACACTCAGCATGTCGGCCGAGACGGTGAAGAAGGGAAAGCCCAAAATCACTTGGTGCGCTGGCGTGGAGAAGTTGGCTCGTTGGTACCACTCCGGATGCCAGACTTTTACGTTCCCGTAGGGAAGCACCCGGGCGGCGTTCGTGGCGAAAGGGCTCACCACCGCCACCGTAGAAAGACCCGCCAACCACGCACCACGCGGGGCCCGTGACAGCGACTCCGTAACCGACGCCACGAGAAGTCCCAAGGGAATAAAGAAGAGCAGACTGGCGCGCTCGTTCATCACGTTGATCAACAGTCCCCAGTGCCCGACGTAGTGCCATAGGGAGAAGCTGTAGTGCGAACCCACCGCCATCGACGCGAGCACCCCGAACACGATGGCGAGACCACGTTGCGTCTTCGAACCACGCAGCAGCGCCCAGAGTACGACGAGTGCCACCGGGATGCCGATCAGGGTCGGTCGTGCCGTTCGACGCGTCACGGGTGACCACCAGAAGTCCGTTCCCGATACCGGAAAGAGAAAACTTCGCAGGGACGCACTGGGAGTGGTCACACCGGGAAGGACGGGGCCGTTGTAGTGACCTGCTCCCCGGAGGGCAAAGTAGGTCGGCCACACGAGGCCGATGACACACAGACCGACCGCCACCGCCACGCCGGGAAGAGACTCACGTAGCGCCCGATGGAATGCGATCGGGTTATTCCACCGTGCGTACGTGCCGAAAATCAGGACCGTGACGCCCGTCGCAATAGCCATCATTGTAAGAACTTCAGTGCCGATAAAGAACTGGTAGATCACGAGGACCGCCAGGGCCACACCCACGCGGCGGGGTGAATGGTTTCGTACCCACCAGAGTTCGTGTAAGGCGGCGAACACCAAAGGAGGGATGGGAACGAAAATCAAATAGAGGTGGCCGACCGCTCCGTGGAACAAAAAGAGAGGACTGAACCCATAGAGGAGACCCGCGAGTGCGGCGGCGGGGGCGAAGTTCACCCAACGTTGGGCGAGCCACATCATTGACAAGCCCGAGAGCACCGGCGCGAGGAGAACTGCGAGGTTGAAGGCCACTACGGGCCCGAAGAGCGCGGTGATCGGAATGAAGGGAATGGTGATGCCCGTAATCCCCGTGTTCGCGAGAAGGTTCGTTCCTTGTGGGTAGAACATCGCGTGGCTGAAGAAGGGGTTGTACCCATGCGTCAGCGCGGTGAGTGGCCACTGAAACAACCACACCGACAAGGAAGGGTCCGCGCAGGGACAGGTCAGTGAACCCGCCGGCGAGCTGGTCCAGACGTGCCAGAAAGCAAGAAGGGCCAGGCCGAGATAGACGAGTCCGCCGTAGGCCAGAGCTCGCCGTCTCGACGTCCTCATGAGCTAGTCGCGCACCAAGGGCTTGTACTTCAAACGATGTGGCTGATCCGCATCGGTGCCCAATCGCTTCTTGCGATCGGCTTCGTAGTCGGAGAAGTTCCCTTCAAACCACACCACGTTGCCCTCATCTTCGAATGCCACCACGTGCGTGGCGATGCGGTCCAAGAACCAGCGATCGTGACTAATGACGACCGCGCAGCCAGGGAAGCCCAGTAGCGCATCTTCGAGGGCGCGCAGAGTGTCGACGTCCAGGTCGTTCGTCGGTTCGTCCAAGAGCAAAACATTTCCGCCCGTCCGCAGCACCTTCGCCAATTGCGCGCGGTTACGTTCGCCACCGGAGAGATTGCCAATCTTTTTTTGTTGATCGGTTCCCTTGAAGCCGAAGCTCGCCACGTAGGCGCGCGAGTGAATCTCGCGAGTACCCACCTTGATGATTTCGTTGCCTTCAGAAATTTCGTCGTAGACCGTGGCGTCCGCGTTCAGTCCGTCACGCGACTGGTCGACGTAGGCCATTTCTACCGTCGGGCCGGTCGCAAAGGTTCCTCCATCGGGCTGCTCTTGCCCGGCCATCATTCGAAACAATGTGGTTTTACCGGCACCGTTGGGACCAATGATGCCCACGATGCCACCGGGGGGCAGGATGAAGGAAAGATCGTCAATTAGTAAACGATCCCCGAATCCCTTGACCAGATTGTTGGCGTTAATGACGAGATCGCCTAATCGTGGACCCGGTGGAATCGAGATTTCTAATTTGTCGCCACGACGTTCCGCGGCTTCTGATTCGGCGACGAGTTCGTTGAATGCGCTCACGCGCGCCTTGCCCTTGCTCTGGCGAGCACGGGGTGACATCTTGATCCAGTCGAGTTCGCGTTGCAGCGCGGCTTGACGCGACTTGTCGGCCTTCTCTTCGGAATCCAGGCGAGCTTGTTTTTGCTCCAACCACGAGGTGTAGTTACCTTCCCACGGGATGCCGGCACCGCGGTCGAGCTCCAGAATCCATTGGGCCACGTTGTCCAGGAAGTAGCGATCGTGGGTAATGGCCACTACGGTGCCCGAATAATCCTGTAGCGCCCGTTCTAACCAGGCCACCGACTCTGCGTCGAGGTGGTTCGTGGGTTCGTCCAATAGCAAGAGATCGGGCTTCGAGAGCAGCAACTGGCACAGAGCCACGCGGCGGCGCTCACCACCGGAGAGCACGCTGACGTCCGCGTCACCGGGCGGCAGGCGCAAGGCATCCATAGCGATTTCCAAGGTGCGATCGAGGTCCCAGGCGTTCAGGGCATCAATTTTGTTTTGCAGGTCTGCTTGCTCGCTGAGCAAAGCGTCAAAATCGGCATCGGGATCGGCAAATTTCGCGTTGACGTCATTGAAACGCGCCAGCAGGTCACGCGCTTCGGCCATGCCGTCGGCCACGTTCCCCAGAACATCTTTCGTGGGGTCCAAAGTTGGTTCTTGGGGTAAATATCCCACGGTGAATCCCGGCGTCAACCGCGCTTCACCGGTAAAACCATCATCCAGCCCCGCCATGATGCGCAGCAGGGATGATTTGCCGGAGCCGTTGGAGCCGATGACGCCGATTTTGGCGCCGGGATAGAAGGAGAGATAAATACCCTTGAGAACTTCGCGGTCGGGCGGATAGAAGCGGCGAAGATCCCGCATGGTGAAGATGAATTGAGAAGCCATACCTAACAGTGTGACTGAAAACGACTCCGACGGAGGTACTCACCCCACAAAGAGTGGTAAATCTCCCGCATCCTGACGAAAAGCCAGAGTCGGTGCCGCCGCGTCCTTGGGCGACAGCAGGGGCTCTCCTTCAATGGGCCACGTGATGCCCAGAGCGGGGTCCATGGGATGGATTTCCAATTCCATCGGTGCGTTGAAGGGTGATGACAAAAGGTAGGCCAAGGTCGCGTTCGGCGCACTCACGCAGAAACCGTGGGCCACGCCCGCGGGAAGATAGACCCCCACGCCATCGCCCGCTTCCAAGGCGACACTCACGTGCTGGCCGAAGGTGGGTGAGCCGATACGAATATCCACAATGACGTCCAGTAATGATCCACCGACGCAAGTCACAACTTTCGCTTGGCCTTCAGGGGCCATCGAATAATGCAGACCACGCACCACGTTGGACTGCGAATAGGAGAGGTTGGCCTGGGCGGCCACAAAATTGAGACCAAGCGACTCGAAATC
>CAINHL010000140.1 GCA_903848885.1 uncultured Actinomycetes bacterium | reverse complement strand
CGAAGCCATGGAGGTCGCGCAGACAGGATTTGCCCGTCTGCCGTGGGATCTCGTCGGGGCCGAGGGGGAGCGAGAGCTGAAAACGCAGGCGATGACCGTTCGCTGCCTGCAGCGAGCAGATGGGTCGATCCCGGACAGTGATACTGAAGTGGGATTGGTCTGTTTCGTCGCCAAATCGTATTAATTTCGGCAGACCAGGCTCCGAAATCGTCGCCGTTGTTTGGATTTTTTGAGACTGCTACACTTGTGACAGGTCCGTCAAGGACGTCTGGACTCGTTTGAGCGCGGGCAGTGCCCGCGTTTTTTCATCTCTGGACGTCAATGACACGAGTGTAGAGGAGTAGACGATGACTGATTTCGCCACGCCTCTACGCGCCATATTGGCCGAAATGGACCTCGAACTCTACGATGTGGAGCTGGTTTCGAGCACCCTCAACGTCACCGTTCGCCGTGCGGGTGGGGTCGATTTGGAGACCGTAGCGTCCGCTTCGCGCAAGATCTCCGCCTGGTTGGACGAAAAAGACCCCATTGCCGGTCGCTACACCTTGGACGTTTCGAGCCCCGGTCTCGAGCGAAAGTTGCGCACTGCTGAGCACTTTGCGGTTGCCGTGGGCGAAATGGTGACCTTGCGCGAGCTGCGAGTGGGGGAGCCGACCCGACGTCTCGAAGGCCCTTTGGTTAGCGCCGATGGCCACAAGGTGGTCATCCGCGACACCGACCTGGGCGAGGTCGAGGTCAATATCGATCGAGTCGAACGAGCTCGGACCGTTTTCGTGTGGGGGGCCACCGCTAAGCCCTCCCCATCCAAAGTTTCAACGTCGACAGCGAAGACTAGGAGCAAGTAACCATGCAGAATTTTGAATTTCTTGAGGCGCTCGCGCAAATCGCCCGGGAGCAGAACATCGACGAAGGCGAGTTGCTCCAGGCACTCGCCAATGCCCTCCTCGTGGCCTACAAGCGTCGTGCCGACTCCGCCGAAGACGCCGAAATCGAGATCAACCCTGAGTCGGGTGAGATCAAGGTGTGGGGCCTCGAACTCGACGTTGAGGGTAACGTCACGCGCGAGTGGGATGCCACGCCGGCCGACTTTGGTCGCATCGCGGCCCAAACCGCCAAACAGAACTTGATGCAACTCATCAAGGAGATTCAGCGTCGCCAGATGTACGAAGAGTTTGCCAACCGCGAAGGTGACATTGTCTCGGGAACCGTGCAACAAACAGACAATCGCTACACGCTGCTGGACATTGGACGCGTCGAGGCCCTGTTGCCACAGGCCGAGCAGATTGCTTTTGAACGTTACGAGCACGGTGCGCGTGTGAAGGTCTACATCGTCGAAGTTCGAAAGACTGCCAAGGGTCCGCAGATTGTTGTCAGCCGCACCCACCCTGCGTTGGTAGCCAAGTTGTTTGAGATGGAAGTGCCGGAAATTGCTTCGGGACTGGTAGAAATCAAAGCCTTGGCGCGCGAGCCTGGTCACCGCTCCAAGATTGCGGTGGCCTCCAACGACCAGATGGTGGACCCCGTGGGCGCGTGCGTTGGTGCTCGCGGTAGCCGCGTGCGCAACATCACTAACGAATTGCGCTCGGAGCGTATCGATGTTGTCCCGTACTCAACCGACCCCGTGGAATTCATCCAGGCAGCGCTTCAGCCCGCGCGCGTGCGTGAGGTTCGCTTGGACGAAGAGCAAGGTATCGCCACGGTGATCGTGCACGACCAGCAGCTGTCGTTGGCGATTGGCAAGGAAGGGCAAAACGCTCGCTTGGCGGCCCGCCTGACGGGTTGGCGAATCGATATCCGCAGCGAAAGCCAAGAGACCGATGAGCTTGAAGGAGACGTCGTTATCACGGAGGATGTCCTAGTGTCGCCCGCGAATGGTGTGGAAGCAGTCATCGTCGATGAGATTGTTACTGACGCTGACGGCGACATCGTGGCCGAGGTCGTGGTGAGCGAAATCGTGAGCGAGGACGAAGCATAAAACCGATACGTAGTTGCGTCAGTTGCCGCACCCGCCGTAGCGATACCGAGATGCTTCGGTTCTCGCGTGTGGGGGCTGAGTGGCGGCTGGGACGTGGATTGGGTCGAGGGGCGTGGTGCTGTGATAGCCGAGAATGCGTCGAGACACTCAGCGTCCATCGGATCGCCAAGGCGCTGCGAACGGTAGTAACGAATGAAGATGTTGCGAGCGTGCGGGAGTTGTGGCGTTCGAGAGTATGAAGTTCTGGCACAAAGTGTGCGAGAATAGAAATTGCGCGTTACGGGCAGGCTGCCCGTAACAAACCAGAAGGAATGTCTTGCCACCAAAGAAGATTCGAGTATCAGCTTTAGCCAAAGAGTTGGGCCTGACCACACCCGAGATGATGGGTGTGTTGGATTCGCTCAAAATTGGCCACAAAGGGGTTTCATCCTCGATCGAAGACGCCCAGGCCACCCGTGCGCGGAGCAAGGCCAACGCGGACGGCCTTGTGCGAGCCGTCCAGCCCGAAGAACCAGAAAAGAAAAAGACTAGGGCCAAGAAAGCTGCCAGCACCACGGCCGAGGTTCCTGCCGCTACTCCCGTCGTTGAAGAGCCGCGGGCTACCGAATCCGTAACGCCCGAAACGATCAGCGAGGCGCCCGCAGCCGAGGCGCCGCGCGTGGTGCGCACCCGCACCGCTGCCCCAAAGCCCGCCGCCCCCGTGCGCACCGCGTCTCCCGATGGACCGCAGACCATCCGTCCGACGCAGCGCAGCACCGCGCCCGGTGGCGAAGCTGGCGAAACTCGCAGCGGTCCACCGCGACCTCCGATGAGCTCGACGGGCCGCCCCATTCCGCCGCCCCCCGCGAACCGCCCCCCGATGAGTTCGACGGGCCGACCCATTCCGCCTCCTCCCGCGCGACGGGCGCCCGCGCCTGGTTCTACGAGTCGTCCCGGTGGACCTCGTCCCGGTGGACCTGGTGGTCCCGGCGGTGCTCGCCCTGGTGGATTCGGTGGACCTCGTCCCGGTGGACCTGGTGGTCCCGGCGGTGCTCGCCCTGGTGGATTCGGTGGACCTCGTCCCGGTGGACCTGGTGGTCCTGGTGGCCCCGGCGGTGCCGGTGCTCCTGGCGGACCTGGTCGCGGTGCTCCACCACGCGGTGCCGGTGGTCCGCGCGGATCACAACGTAAAAAGACCGCCCGTCGCCGTCGGAATACCGAAGAGCTCGAGCCGACGTTAATGACGACGTACCAGCCCAGCAATGCGCCGGTGCCTAGTGGAGAAATCATCGTCGAGCGTGGTTCGACTGCTCGTGACCTCGGACCCAAGCTCAACCGCTCGGGTGCCGACGTGGTGCGCTTCTTGTTCTTGCAGGGCGAAATGGTGACGGCAGTGCAAAGCCTCACCGACGACATGATTGAGTTGTACGCCGCAGAAATTGGCGCCACGGTTCGCATGGTTGACCCCGGCGAAAAGGAAGAAGCGGCCCTCATGGCCAAATTCTTCGAAGACGATGAAGATGACATTGACATCGCTGCGGAGCCCCGCGCTCCGATTGTGACCGTAATGGGACACGTCGACCACGGAAAGACGTCGCTCCTGGACCGAATTCGAAAGACCAACGTCACCGCAGGTGAAGCTGGGGGAATCACGCAGCACATTGGCGCGTACCGCGTGATGTGGAATGACCGACCCATTGCCTTCTTGGACACTCCGGGTCACGAAGCCTTCACGGCCATGCGTGCTCGAGGAGCCGGCGTGACGGACATTGTGATTTTGGTCGTCGCCGCCGATGACGGCGTCATGCCGCAGACGATTGAAGCGATCAACCACTCCAAAGCTGCGGGTGTTCCTCTGATTGTGGCAGTCAACAAAATGGACCGACCCGATGCCAATCCCGATCGGATCCTGCAGCAGGTTTCGGAATACGGACTGGTTCCCGAAAAGTGGGGTGGCGACACGATCGTTGTTGAGATCTCCGCTTTGCAGGGCACCGGAATTGATGAGTTGTTAGAGCAGGTTGTGCTGGTGGCCGAACTCGAAGAGCTCGTATCGCGCCCGACTGGTAGAGCAGTCGGAACGGTTTTAGAAGCCAAGCTCGAACCAGGTCGCGGTCCCGTGGCTACGGTCATGATTCAAAAGGGCGAGCTCCGCGTGGGCGACCCCGTGGTCGCCGGTGCTGGCTGGGGCAAGGTCAAGGCCTTAATAGATGATTCGGGTAAGCAAATCAAGGTTGCAGGACCCTCCACCCCCGTTCAAATATTGGGTCTCTCCGAGCCACCCTTTGCCGGTGACGAGCTACGTGTGGCTAAGGACCTCGCGAATGCGCGCACCCTGGCTGAGGCGCGTTCGCAGCGCCAGCGTCTCACCGGACACCAGCCGGCAGTATCAGGTGGCGGTGCTCGCCTCGAGGACTTGTTTGAGCAGATCCAGCGTGGCGAAACCGCAACGCTGAACGTGGTCCTTAAGGCCGACGTACAGGGCTCACTCGAAGCCGTTAGCGAGTCCTTACGCAAGCTCGAACGTGATGACGTGAAATTGGCCTTGGTTCACCGCGGTGTCGGTGGAATTACCGAGAATGACGTCACGCTTGCGAACGCTTCCAACGCCACAATTATTGGCTTCAACGTTCGTCCGGATAAGCGCAGTCGCGACTTGGCCGAGACCGAGGGCGTGGAAGTTCGCACCTACGAAATTATCTACAAGCTCATCGAAGAAATTCAGGCAGCCATGCTAGGTCTCTTGGCGCCCGAGTTCGAAGAAGTTGTCACCGGCGAAGCGGAAGTGCGGGAAGTCTTCCGTGTGCCCAAAATCGGAGCGATCGCGGGTTGCTTCGTGCGCGATGGAGTTATTACGCGAGGATCAAAAGTTCGCTTTCTCCGTGATGGCACCATCATCTGGAAGGGTTCGGTTACTTCGCTGCGTCGATTCAAAGATGACGCCCGTGAAGTGCAGTCGGGCTTCGAGTGCGGTGTGGGCTTGTCCGACTACCAAGACCTCAAGCCGGGCGACATTATCGAAACCTTCGAGGAGCGCGAGATTCCTCGGACCGCGTAGGTCATGGCGCACGACAAGGGCGGTGCTCGCCCCTATCCACGTTCCGCCCGCGTCAATCAAATTCTTCGCGAAGTCATATCGGACACCGTGGTGCGTTTGAGCGATATCGACGACCAGCTCACGCTTCTCACGGTGACGGGAGTGGAAACCTCTCCGGATCTCCGTCAGGCGACGGTGTTTTTCGATTCGCTGACCCCCGAAGTGAAAGAGGCACTCGAAGCTCGCCGAACCCAGATACAGGCCATGGTGAACGCTCAAACCGACCTAAAGCGGACGCCCAAGTTGACGTTCCGCGTAGACCCCGCCGTGTCCAGCGGCGAGGCAGTTGAAGAGATCATCAGACGACTCCGTGATGAACACGACGCCTAACGGCTGCCTTCTTATTGATAAACCGCGTGGCTGGACTAGCCACGACGTAGTGGCGCGAGTCCGTCGGTTGATGGGGGAACGACGTGTCGGTCATGCCGGGACGCTTGACCCCATGGCTACCGGCCTGCTCGTGGTCGCCGTCGGTCCGGCGACGCGACTTTTGCGCTACTCGCAGGCACAAACGAAGGTCTACACCGGCCGAATTCAGTTGGGGATAGCGACTGATTCGCTCGACGCTGACGGAGCGGTAGTGGGGAACTCTCCCGTCCCCGACCTATCCGAGTCCACGGCTCTCGCAGCCGCGAAGGAATTGTCGGGGGACATCATGCAAACCCCGCCCATGGTGTCGGCCATTCAACAAGGCGGACGACGTCTCTACGACTTGGCGCGCGAAGGTATAGAGGTTGAGAGAAAATCGCGCCCCGTCCACGTAGCTGACTTTTCCGTTGCGCCGACCGATGACCTCGCGGTCTGGAGTTTTCGCATCGAGTGCTCGGTGGGGACATACATTCGGGTGTTGGCGAGTGATTGGGCCGAACAGATCGGCACCGTGGGTCACCTCTGCGAACTGCGTCGTGAAAGTAGTGGAGCTCATCTCGCTGCGACGGGGTGGACCCTGGAGAGCTTGGAGGCGGCGCTCGGTGACGGCGTCGAAGTTTTGCGGACGCCGCTATCGATGGTGGCCCATTTGCCACGAGTGGTGGTGGACGACACCATTGCGCAGAGAATTCGTCACGGCCAACGCCTTGCGCTCCCGGAACTGGCCGCGGCGGATGAAGGCGTGGTCGTTGATGCGGTCGGCGATTTGGTCGCTACGGTGAAGCGTCGTGACGACAGCTATCAACCGGACGTAGTGATGCCCGCTTCGGACGAAACGGTAGTTTGAGCCCGTGAGTCATGACGTGTTAAAAAATCACACCCCGGAACCTTCCGTCGTAGCCATCGGGGTGTTCGATGGTGTCCATCGTGGTCATCAAATGCTGATCTCGAAATTGGTCGAAGCAGCTCGTGCGCGAAATATCCGTAGCGTGGTCGTCACCTTTGATCCGCATCCCGCGACCGTGCTGGCCCCGCACGCAGCTCCGCAATTAATTGAAACGGTTCGTCAACGCTGCGAGCATCTTCGCTACCTAGGAGTGGATGAAGTACTGGTCCTCCCGTTCGATGTCACCGCGTCACAGGAGGAAGCCGTAGATTTCGTCGATCGTGTTCTCGTCAATCTTTTACGTTCGGCTCACGTGGTTATCGGAGAAGACTTCCGTTTTGGGCGTGAGCGTTTCGGCGACGTACGTCGACTAACTCAATGGGGTGGCGAACGTGGTTTTTCGGTGGAGTCGGTGAGCTTGGTCGGAGACGGCGAGCGATTCTCCTCAACGGCAGTCCGCGCAGCCCTGAGCAGAGGGGACATCGCCGAAGCTGAACGAATCCTTGGCCACGCGGTTGTTCTGGAGGGGAGCGTTATTCACGGAGATGCTCGCGGTGGGGCAGAACTCGGCTTCCCTACGGCCAATTTGGAACTCGCATCGACACAAATAATTCCGGGAACGGGCATCTATGCGGGTGCAAGCTGCCTGCCATCAGGCGAGTGGATGGCCAGTGCCATTTCGGTAGGCACGCGCCCGCAGTTCTACGATGGGGGAGAACTCCTCGTGGAAGTGTTTGTAGTGAATTTCTCTGGGAATCTCTACGGCGAAGAGTTGCGGACGGTGTTCCTTGAGCGCTTGCGTGGTGAGATGACTTTTCCTTCTGTGGATGAACTTGTCGAACAAATGAGCCGTGACGTGGGCCAGGCGACCCTTATTTTCGAGGAATTTTCCCCTTCGGAGGAAACTCTGCTAGCATTTCCTTTCGGTCAGCGACGCTGACTGTGTGGGTCGTCACGTTGGCGACACGCAACGAGACACCGAACAAATAAGGCGATACCTCCATGGCCGAGAAGCTGCAGATTATTACGGACTACCAGAAGCACGGAACTGACGTCGGATCTTCCGACGTCCAGATTGCGTTGTTGACGGACCGCATCTCGCATCTCACCGAGCACCTCAAGGTTCACAAGGGCGATCATCACACGCGCCGTGGACTGATGAAGATGATCGGTCGACGCCGTCGTCTCCTGGACTACGTCCAGAAGAGCAACGTGGAGCACTACCGCGAATTGATTGGCCGTCTCGGCATTCGTCGCTAAGACCGCGTATCTCGGCGCCGTCGAGATACAGGATCGCATCAGACGATTCGAGGCCAGTGGAGAGTTGCCGCTTACAAGCGGAAGCTGCCCACTGGGATTCGAATAGGTGCGCTCCGAACTACATAAGGAGCAATTATGACTGACGCAATCCGCGTAAGTTCACCCATCACGGGTACCGAAAAAACCCTCTCCATGGAGACGGGAAAACTAGCTTTGCTTGCCGATGGTGCCGTTCTGGCTCAAATCGGTGACACGGTTTTGTTGGCGACGGCTGTTGCCGCACGCAACGTCCGCGAAGGCACCGACTTCTTCCCTCTCACGGTGGACATCGAAGAGCGCGCCTACGCCGCCGGAAAGATTCCTGGCGCCTACTTTCGTCGCGAAGGTAAGCCGTCGGACAACGCCGTTTTGATCTGCCGTTTGATTGACCGCCCACTACGCCCTAGCTTCCCGGAAGGCTTCCGCAACGAAGTTCAGGTCGTCGGCACCATCTTTTCGGCTGACCAGGAAAACCCGCACGACATCCTGGCCATCAACGCCGCTTCGGCTGCTTTGATGTTGTCGGGAATCCCCTTTGACGGACCCATTGGCGCCGTTCGCTTGGCCTACACCACCGATGGTGAATGGGCTCCGCATCCGACCTTCCAGGAAGGCGACGCTGCGGTATTTGAACTCGTTGTCGCTGGTCGTGCTCTGAGCGATTCTGTGGAAACCGACATTGCCATCATGATGGTCGAGGCCGGAGGCACCGAAGGCTCCTTTGAGAAGTACGCCGATGGCGCTCCCAAGGTGACCGAAGAAGTGCTCGCCGAAGGCCTCGAGAAGTCGAAGCTCTGGATTCGTGAGTCCATCAACCTGCAGCGCGAATTGGTCAAGGCCTACACCGCGGTGCACGGACCCATCGAGACCATTCCGTACCAACTCTTCACTGACTACACCGATGACATCTACGACCGTGTCGTGGCCATTGGTGAAGCCGCCATCACCGAAGCTAACAAGTTCACGACGAAGCAGGTTCGTGCGACTGCGCTCGACGCTGCGACCAAGGTGATCCTGGAGACGTTGAGCAGCGAGTTTGAAGGACGAGCCACGCAAATCAAGGCCGCCGTCAAGGACTTGACCAAGAAAATCGTTCGTCGTCGCATCACCGAAGAAGGTATGCGTATTGACGGCCGTGGTACCGCGGACATCCGCGCTCTGTCGGCTGAAGTCGATCTCTTCCCCATGACCCATGGCTCTGCCCTGTTCCAACGTGGCGAGACCCAGGTCGTCAACGTCACCACTCTGGGCATGCCCCGCATGCGTCAGCAGATTGACAGCATCACCCCTGACGAGTGGCGTCGCTACATGCACCACTACAACTTCCCTCCCTACTCAGTGGGCGAGTCTGGTCGTGTGGGTATGCCGAAACGCCGCGAAATCGGCCACGGTATGTTGGCCGAGCGCGCCTTGATTCCCGTACTGCCTAGTGAAGCTGACTTCCCGTACACCTTGCGTGTGGTCTCGGATGTTCTGATGTCCAACGGCTCTACTTCCATGGGCTCGGTCTGTGGTTCGACTCTTTCACTGATGGCGGCCGGTGTGCCGATTAAGGCTCCCATTGCCGGAATCGCCATGGGACTGGTCTACGAAAACGGAAAGTACACCACGCTGACGGACATTCTGGGAGCAGAAGATGCCTTTGGCGACATGGACTTCAAGGTCGCTGGTTCCAAGGACGCCGTGACGGCGTTGCAGTTGGACACCAAGATTGACGGTCTGCCGTCCGAAGTTCTTGGCCAGGCACTATTGCAGGCCAAGCAGGCTCGTTTGACCATTTTGGACGTGTTGACCGCTGCCATTGCCGAGCCGCGTGGCAACGTGGCAGAAGTGGCCCCAAAGATTGTGTCGATTGAAATCCCGATTGACAAGATTGGTGAGGTCATCGGACCCAAGGGCAAGGTCATTAACATGCTGCAGCAGGAAACTGGTGCCGACATTGCCGTTGATGATGACGGCGTTGTAGGTACCGTGACCATCGGCGCCAAGGATGGCCGTGCCGTTGCGGAAGCCAAGCGTCGCATCGAGATGATTCTCGATCCGCCGACCGCCGATGTGGGCGCTGTCTACGAAGGCAAGGTCGTCAACACCACCAAGTTCGGCGCTTTCGTGTCGATTCTTCCTGGGCGCGACGGTCTCTTGCACATCTCCAAGATGTCGCCGCTCAACGGTGGTAAGCGTATTGGAGCCGTCGAAGACGTTCTCCAACTGGGCCAAGCCATCTCGGTGAAGGTGGATGACATTGACCCTCAGGGCAAGGTCTCTCTCTCCCTCGCCGGTGAATACGCCGACATGGTGACGTCCTCGGACGAGCAGCCTGCCCGTGAGAGCCGCGACGCGGCCCCTCGCGAGCGTGCCCCCCGTGACGCTGCTCCTCGCAGCAACGCCGCGCCTACAAGCTCGTCGTTCGAAGACAGTTTCGAAGCCGAACTGGCCAATGAGCTGGGGGACCTGGGTCCGCGAAGCGCTGGTTTGTCGGATGACCGTGGCGAGCGCCGCGGACCACGTCCTCGCCGTCGTTAATTCATCGTTAACGCCCCCGTCATCCTTCGTTTCGGCGAATGGTGGCGGGGGCGTCTGCGTCTGCGTAATCTAGTTTCACTGTGAACCTTTCGTCTTCGCCATCGGGACCTGGTTGGTGGCGTCCGCTGGGGCAGAGCGATCGACGAGCGCTGGCTACCTTTGTTCTTCTTCCCGTACTCCTGTTTGCCCTTCCTGCCCTCCTGGGTCACCCGGCCATCGTGCAGGACAATCTTCTGCAAAACTTTCCTCTCCGAGTTCTCTCGGGACAACAGATTCGTAGTGGACACTTACCTCTCTATAACCTGCTGAGTAATTCCGGCACACCCCTCTTGGGGGGAATGAATAGCGGTTCCTTTTTCCCAACCTCGCTGCTTTTTGTCTTTCTTCCCGCCATTGCCGCCTGGGTGCTCAACTTGATCGCGGTGTACGTCACCGCGACCGTGGGGATGTACTCACTCCTACGCTGGCACTCCTTGCGTCCGAGTGCCGCATTCGTTGGGGCAATGGTATTTAGCTTCACCGGCGCCATGATGGATCAAATGGTGCACATTGCGGTGATACAGGGCTTCGCACTGTTGCCCTGGATGGTGCTGTCGCAATTGATTCTGTCGCGGGGGCTTTTAGGGCTGGGTGACCACGCTGGTTGGCGGCAGCATGTTCGCAAGGCCTTCCCCGGCGTCGTAGGTCTGGCCGTATTGTGCGGACTCGGTTGTCTCACGGGTGAACCACGAGCTATCGCGGAGATGGAACTTCTTGGTCTCGTCGTGATGGTGGTGGAATTAATTGTGCACCCCGGGGTGGATCGCGTGACCTGGCGGGGTCGTCTGAGTGTGGTCATTGCGAACGCGGTGGGCGCTACCTGGGGTATTGGTCTGGCCATGGTTCAGCTAGTGGTGGGTTGGGCCTTCATATCGCAGAGCGAGCGTTCGGGCCTGAACTACTGGTTCTTCGGATCCGGATCAATGCCCTTTCCTAAGAGTCTGATGGAATTGGTTCCGGATATTTTTGGCGGTAATGGACTGGCGGGAACGGCGACGTTCTTTGGTCAGTACGACCTAAGCGAGCTCACCGGCTACGTCGGAGTTGTTGCTGTCACGGCGCTGGTCGCTTTTCTGGTCCGACGTGTTCGCGGTGGTTGGACGAATGCGGATCGTCCCTTCGTGGTGTACGCAGTCCTCGCAGGAGTAGGTCTCGCGTCCGCCTTCGGTAGCAATCTCTGGTCGGGCTATTTGTTGCATGCGCTGCCGCTGTTCGGTTCGACGCGTCTCCAGAGTCGCAACATTGTCCTCTTCGACCTCGGCTGCTCGGTGTTGCTGGCGTGGTGGATGCACGGACTGACCGAGGGGCGATTGACCAATCATCTACGGACCACCTGGCGACGATGGGTGATCGCGTTGCCAAGCATGGTGGTAATTGTGGCGACGGTTGCCATGCTGGTGGGGCCCACGGCGACCGTGGAATTCCTCGGAGTAACGTCACCCGGTTTGCGAGCAAACCTGCAGGATTGGCCAATGGCGCTCCATCTCGCGCTCGCACTCGTGTTGCTGTACACCTTGTTCCGCGTGCGCGCGACAGAAATTCGCCGGTGGCTACTCACCCTTGTGGCCATTGACTCGCTGTTGTTTGTGCTTCTGTGCTCTACCGGTTTCGTGCAAGCCACCGTAAATCCTGAGCCTCCCGCGGCCACCGCCCAGGCCGTATTGGGAACGACGGGGCGAGTAGCTCTCGTCGACCCGACGCAACACACGTGGTCGCAGATCCTGAATTTGGGCGGTACTAATCTGAATGTCTTCACCGGAGTGCATTCGGTACAAGGATACGGTTCGCTGGTACAAGGTCAGTACTCCGACATCACGGGAACACACCCTCGTTTTTCTCTGGATCCTTGTCAACTAGCCGCCGGCCGTTTTGCACAATTACGGCTTTCGGTCGTTGCTATTTCCACTTGGGTCATGGCGCATACGGCGGCCGCAAACTGCGCTACCGCGATGCCTAATGAAGGTCGTCTATTGAGGTTCTTTGGTTCAGCCAATGAAGTTGCCACCGTACGTCTTGGCTGGAATTCCCCTGCGAACGCATCATCGGTGGTGTTCCTGCGGTGGATTTCTGCCAAGGG
>CAINHL010000139.1 GCA_903848885.1 uncultured Actinomycetes bacterium | reverse complement strand
TGGGCGACTCTGGAGGAGCCCTTCGGCCGTCGGCAGGTGTGCGTGGTGACGCGAACGGCAGCCATTGCGTCGCTTTATTCAGTGATGTGTGCTCCCATTACTCGTCGCATTCGCGGTATTCGATCGGAAGTAGTAGTGGGCCCTTGCGAAGGGCTTCCCGACTGGAGCACCATCTCGTGCGACAATCTCATTTTGGTCTCTCATTCCGAGCTCCAGGAATCACCGGTGGGCTCGCTCGACTCGCTGAGGAGTCGACAGTTAGACATAGCTCTGGGCTACGCCCTCGGCAGTGATGCGTAGCCGAGCGCAAAGGAAGGTATTTTCGGCGCCGCTCGCCGCGCCTAACTCTCGTTCGTGACCCAGGTCTCCAGCACACGGGCGGCCATGGCGGGCTCTTCGAGCATCCACCAGTGTCCTCGTCCCTCGAGGAGCACGGTGCGGGCCCCCATGTCCTCGGCGAGACCCTTGGTGCCGATGGCGGCACCCACAAAAGGGTCGTCGGTGGCGTGGAGAAAGGCTCCACGAGCGGCGCGCGCTCGTTCTGGATTCCGACCCCATTCGATCATTGCCGGTTGGGCCGCGGAGCGATAGAGCACGAGGGAGCATTCACCCATGGTGGCGTCCATGGGACCGGCCACGATGGCGGCGATGGTCGGGGAGAGGCCGAGGGTTTCCAAAATGGCGGCGCGTTCGGACGCGGGCGGCGTCATCATGGCTTCCATCATTTTTTCGCCGACCACGGGCGTCTGCCAACCCTGCGCCGCGTCGTGCCAGACGTATTTCGGGTGCAAGGCGCCCACGGCATCCGAGGCCCAGGAGGCCAAGAGATCAGGTCGCACGATGGCCAAGCGGGCCGTCAAAATCCCACCCCAGTCATGACCAATCAGGTGTACGGGATCGTCACAGGATTCCACCAGATCAATCAGCCAGGCCAGATAGTCCTCGGCGGTGGCGCCGAAACCATCGGGACGCGGGCAGCCAAATCCCGGCAGCGCGGGGGCAATGACGTCGCGACCTTGCCAGGCGTCCATCAGTGGTCCCCACACGGCGGGGGTCTCGGGGTTGCCGTGCAACAAGATGACGGTCATGGTGGCTCCTTGCGCGACGACGCGAATGGTCGACGTGGCGATGCTAGGTGATGAGGTATTCCTCGTGGGTGAGTGACGAAAAAAGGAACACACTCTTCTAGGCTGAACCCATGCCCTTAAAACTCGTCTCGTGGAACGTCAACGGAATTCGGGCGGTTCACTCCAAGGGCCTCTTCGACGTTTTTTTGAACGAGGTGCAGCCCGACATTATTTGCCTGCAGGAAATTAAGGCCCAACAGGAACAATCACCCTTAGAACTCTCCGGTTACCACGAGTACTGGAATTCTGCGGACAAGCCGGGGTATTCCGGCACCGCCATTTTTTCCAAGATCAAGCCCTTGACCGTTGTCGAGGGCTTGCCGAAGCGTCTCGAAACCAAGCACGGACTGCACGACGACGAATTCGGCAACACCAATACCGAAGGTCGTGTCTTGACGGCCGAGTTCGACGAGTTCTTTTTAGTGACCTGTTACACCCCGAACGCCAAGGATGATCTCGGACGATTGCAACTGCGCCACCAGAAGTGGGACCCCGCGTTCTTGGCGCACGTCACGGCCCTGGCGAAGAAGAAGCCGGTGGCCTTTTGCGGAGACTTGAACGTGGCGCACACCGAAGAGGATCTCGCACGCCCCAAGCCCAACGTGGGCAAGGCGGGATTCACCGACGAAGAACGTGAAGGTTTTGGAGCCATGCTGAAGGCGGGTTTTGTGGATACCTTCCGGATGTTCACCCAGGGCAACGGTCATTACACCTGGTGGTCGTATCGCGGGGGAGCACGCGCCGGGAACGTGGGCTGGCGCATTGATTACTTCTTGGTCTCCGAAGAGCTGGCCCCGAAAGTGTTGGCGGCGGAAATTCACGACGGCACGATGGGCAGTGATCACTGTCCGGTGAGCATCACCCTCGACGTCGAGGTGAGCTAAGCGACGTAGACCCCTGGTGCCATGGTTCGCAGGCGCGGGGGAACCCACGGTGACCGCGCCAGTATCGAGGATCGGTATCCACCTCCAACGAGGCTCACGGTTTCCCCTGAGCATCCTTGGAGGTGGCGGAACTCCAATGCTAAGTTTTTTATCTATATTTACTGCACTTCGAAGTTACTTACAGCCTAAGTACTACGCCTGCAAAGGGCTGCTTGCGAACGACTTGT
>CAINHL010000138.1 GCA_903848885.1 uncultured Actinomycetes bacterium | reverse complement strand
CATGGGTACTCCTTTCCGGTTCTCCGCTCACCCACTTCTCCATACGGCAAGGAGAGGTCGATTTGAACGGATGGCCTTCCTGACCGTGTGGGCCAGAAGTACTGCACGCCCCGAATGAACGGAGCTCGACTACACACAGTTCCGAGATCCAGGTGGACCAGTCAGACCATTGCAGCCGGTGAGCGTGGTGCTCTACCTAGAAGATTTTAGGGTACCCGAGGAGTCAAACATGGCCACTTGTTAGCCCAAAACGGGGTTTTCCCAGTAAATAGAGGGGTAATAAAGTTTATCCACAGGCAGATTTTTAAGTGATTTCGAGGCACCACACCCAAGAACTAGGACCTGTCCGGCAACTTACCCGAATATTTCTGAATTTCACGAATACGCGCCGTCACGCGTTGGCTGACAGCATCGAGCGAGAACCCGTCACGTATCGTCACCGCCGCGGCCGAACCGAGTCGAGAACGAAGCACAGAGTCACGAGATGCGCGTAATTGCGTGACCGCGTGGGCATGGCTCGGCTCGGCCCAAGCCATGCCCACGCTGACGACGTGCTTCATACCCGGGTTGTGCTTCATATCCGCCTTGGTGACCCCCGTCATGCTTGCATCAACTAAGAGCGAGTTGTCATCGTTCATAAAATCGAGGTTGCCCGAGTACCTCGTTGCGATCACCGTTTTACCCATCGCCATCGCTTCCGCCATACCCAAACCAAAGCCCTCGGCACGGTGCAGGGAGGCGTACACGTCGGTGGCATGAAAAAGATCGGAAACATCTTCATCGGAAAGATGCTCATTGATGATTCGTAACCTGGATGAGCCCACTGCTGCCGTGAGGGCACGAAACTTCTCATCGGGTAGCCCAGAGGTCTTTAATAAGAGAAGTGCATCTTCTCCTTCGAAGGCGCTACGAAAAGCTTTCACTAAGCCGAGCGGGTTCTTGCGCGCCCACCCACTGGTGTAATCGAACGAAAACATCACCACGAGAGTGTCGGGACCGGCCCCCCACGATTCACGGATGGAATCCCGCGAACGCGCGCTCGAGCGCAAAGTGATTGCACCAGGTATCACCGTGACGCGCGTCGCTCCTGCGCGCCGAAAGGCATCGGCCACAAAATTTGAACCGGCCCATACCTCATCCATTAGAGAAATACCATGGCGGAAAAATTTGGGTAGCACGGGAAATTCGTAAAACCATAAACCGACGTTGTAGGAGCCCGTTGCCTTCGTCCCGAGTAACTTCAGATCCACCAGATTGATTTCGTTGATATTGCTTGTCCATACGTTGATGGGTGCTGTCGCCGCCTGCGATCTTCCGATTACTTCCCGAGGAACCAGCGCGGGATTATGACCTCGAATGATGAAAGAATATGGCGCGGTCCACTCAAGATACGGTGTGATACCGACGGCTAAACGACGAGCATTCTCCGCGAGACCAGTCGGCGAACCCCAGGCTGCAATCACGTTCACGTCTGGTCTCTCGACCCGATCCGCTACCTCCTGGGCGAGTTCTGCGTACTGTGCAGCTACATGATCGAAGGAATTCTTTTCGGCGAATTCACGAGCCGCCGCGCTTGCTCGCTGCAGTGCATCGCGGTCCGAGAGGAGCCCACTTATCGTCGAAACGAGTGCACCCGACACATCATCTTTAATGGGCACTCGACGACAAAACTCTTCCGGAAATTCTCGAAACTGTGGTTGGTCAGAGGTAATTGTCACACGACCAGCCCCCCACGCACGCGTCAGTACACTGCTCATTTCGCCCACGGTACCTGGGCGCAGAGTCACAATCACACTGGCACGACGTAACTCTTCATCGAAGGCCACCTCGTCAACGTCAGTCAGAATGGTGACCCTCGAACGAAGACCTTCATCACGGATTCGACGGCGCAGATTCTTTAACTCCACGCGATCATCGGCTCGACCGACAATGCGTATTTCAACTGTAGGTAGCTCTCGGACGAGTTCAACGATTGCGTCCAGGACCAATCCAGTTCCTTTATGGCGACCAATACCGCCCAATACGGTTACCACGGAGGTCCCCTCTGGATCCTCGCTCTCAATGACTCTTGATGCGAGCGGTATCGTCCGTACGTCAGCCGAGGGGAATAATTCCAACACGCGCGCCTTCGCCCATTGTGTATGCACAATCACTACGTTCGCAGCATTCACGATGTCCGAGAGACAGTGATGGGACATTCTGTCCTCGAGACTTATCGGATACCGGACTACAAAATCCTGAGAAACGTTGTTACGTTCCAGCGTGGTCTGCCACTCCTCCGGGAAACGGCGAAAGAGAGCGTAGTAGAGATCAAACAGACTGAGTTCATGGAGAACGACGATGCCACCCAATCGCAGCACGGCTGGCAACATCCAGGCGTGATACGCCGCATGATTCCCCACATGAAAGATATTGACCTGCGGTCCATCAAACCCCACAACGGAGGCCTCATGAACCTCCGCAAATTTTGTTCCATTAATGCGCACCGACCCGGGCAATTTCGGATGAACATGCGTCGCCTCCACAAGCGAAGAGAGGGAGCGTAGGAGGTCGCTGCCGTAAGCGGCAATACCGGAGGCTTGTGGTTCTGGCGGACACCAATATCCAACGCGTACTAGCGGCTTAGGCATCCGGTAATCGCTGGCGCAATGATTCAATCTCAGCGTCAAATCGAGTCACTACGTCACGTAGATCATTGCGCATGCGTTCCAAGGTATACGCGTGAGCCGAGTTTGCCAAGGCCGCTTCACGCTCATAAAGGTGAAGGAAATCGACTGGGTGCAGAAGAAAGCGAAGCCCAACAATCCCGACTCGTACGAGTTCCCTCATTTTTCTCACACGTAGCCTTTCATTCCCAGCATTCCCAGCATAATTCGTGGGTCGCAGCGTGCTCGCTACTTACCCGACTGTAATACTTAAGGAAGTGTCGTACTCACTCACCCGCCGGTTCTCGTTGCGCGCTATTTCGAGAATTTTTTGGTCATACGGAATGGCCGTCACGCTCATTTATTCGCTCTGCTCTGTTGCCTTGTTTGATTGGGCAAACCCACTTAGTAACGACGTGACGGGTCAACCGTTCGCTGATGGTGCGCAAGAAATTTGGTTTCTGTCATGGTTTGCGCACGCGGTAGCTCACCTACAAAATCCATTCATCACCCACGCAATGAACGTTCCACACGGTATTAACTTGATGGCCAATACCTCCATGCCACTTCTCGGAATCTTTTTCGCGCCGGTGACCTGGATCTTTGGCCCAGTAGCAGCATTCAATTTCCTTCTTCACCTCGGACTCGTTTCGTCCGCTCTCGCTGTGGTGTGGGTAGCGCGCCGCATTGGAATAAATCGCGTCGGCGCATTTTTTGCCGGGTTGGTGTACGGATTCTCCACGATGCAAACAGTGGCCTCGTATGGTCACCTGTTTCTCACCTTCGCAGCCTTGCCACCCTTGATCTTTTTGGTGATCTGGCGACTCATCAGTGGCCACATGAATTCGCGTCACGCAGGACTGTCACTTGGCCTACTGTGGGCAGCAGATTTCTTGATTTCTGCTGAACGTGCCGCGATAACGCTGGTCGTCATTCCTGTCGTAGCAATCCTTGCCCTTCCCTTTACGTGGCGAAACCTCACGTACGAGATGGTTCGTCGGATATGCCGTGCCATGGTGTGGTGTGCGGGGACGATTACCGTGGTGCTCGCTTTGCCTCTCTTCGAAATTCTGAGTGGCCCCTACGCCGTCAGAGGTGCCTCGCACCCCTGGATTCAGAGTTACCACTCCGATCTTCTATCCATCATTTTCCCTCAACAGTTCGCCATCGCGCCGTTTCTGGGTCACCGGACTTTTATCCGCATCCTCTCGATATCTCCGTGGGAGAACGGATCGTACGTTGGCCCGTTACTCCTAGTAGTTGTCGTCGCAACCTTCTGGTACATGCGCAAGCACCGCCACGTGGTCTGGATGTCGGCAAGTGCCCTGGTCCTCATTGGGATGTCGTGTGGAACCGTACTCAGTTACCGGGGAGCGTCAACGCGATTTCACTCGCCCTACACTTTCATCGCCACTTTGCCTTTTTTCTCCAATATTTTGCCGGTGCGTTATATGACCTACGCCTGGTTGGCGATTGCCTTCGTCGTGGGATATGTCATTAGTGAATTGCTCCCCTTTCGGACTACTCGTCCGAATATCGGTCGCGTGCTTAGTCTGGTCGTGGTTCTGCTCGGCATTATCTCCATAGCCCCTCGCCACAGCATTCCTAATGAATCAACCAATGTTCCTAGCTGGCTCACATCCTCTGAGGCGCAACGCGTGATACCTTCCGCGGGAGTTGTGTTGTTTTATCCTTACCCCACTTTCATAGATAATCGAGCGATGTTGGATCAAGCAGTAGCGGACTTACGTTTCAACATCATCGGCGGTCAGGCACTTTTCGGGCAATCGGGGACTGGCGTCAACAGTGGTATTCCCATCCTTCCGCCCTCAGTAGTGCCAAGTATCTTTTTCCACGCGAACGCGCCGACTACCGGTGACCCCACTCGACGTTTGCGTGAAGGCATCAATTACAGGCTCCTCCCACTGCCTTCACTCAAGGACGGGGCTACTGCATTGAGGGTTTTCGTCGACCGTTGGCACGTGGACACAATCGTTCTGAACGATTTCGGTAATTATCGACTTGCGGAGAACTACGTTACGGCAGCTTTCGGACCCGGTAGCTCGCGCGATGGCGGCACCGTCATTTTTTGGAAACTTCGCTAAGCGGCTGGTGACTCTAGAGCTCACTCGTTGTGGATTCTTCTCCCGACGAACCTGCGGCCACAAGTTACATTGCTTCGACTCACGACTGACGCGACGCAGCACACGGGCTCGTGGTTATCTCCGAATCAAAATGCTGCGGCGAAGGGAATCCCCCACGCCGATAAATGATCCTGCGCACATTGTTTCCATGTGAGATCGGTGACTGATCGAATTCTTTCACGTCGGGATTCTTCGTCATCGCTCAGCGACAAGACTCTCGTGAGGCCCTCGGCGATATCTTCAACGCTTTCCGGGTTCACCACAATGGCGTCACTCCGACCTTGCGAACTGGGCACCGACGAACTCACCAATAATGGTTTTCCCACCGCTAGTGCTTCTACAGCCGGCAAACCCCAACCTTCGGCGATCGGAACGAAGACGTGCGCCTGCGCTTTCTCCCGTAATGCCGCGAGAACCGTGTTGCTCTGAACTCCTAAGAGCGTCAGCCCGCGGGTGTCCACGACTCCCCACCCCGTCGCCCCCACCACCAACAGCGGCGGAATGTCGGGTACGGAACGATACGCCTCGGCCAGACGATTCAGGTTTTTCCTCGGTTCAATTGTTCCTACCGTCAAAATAAATGGGCCAGAAACACCGGCGGCGGCCAGGACCTGATTCATGGAGGCGTCATCTTTCACCGAACCCGAGGACGTCCCGAGTCGCACGATAGAAACACGCTCCGCGGCTACGCCCTCACCCAGCAATCTTGAGCGCATGCCCTTCGAAGTCACTACTATTTTCAATTCCTCATGCATAAGTACTTTTTGAAATGCTCGTTCGTGAAAACTCCGGCCACGATTCGTAAAGTACTCCGGGAAATCCCGCCACAGCAGGTCCTGGATGATGGCGGAACGAGAACCAACATCACTATTACCAAATGGACCGGTAAGCGAAGTGGCGTGAGCAATATCCGACCCAGAAATTCCACAGTCCATTCGTGACCATAGCAACGTCAACGCCGATATGGGCAGTGGCAATCGCCGTAATTTTGTCAATCCATCAACGCGAGGCGTGGACCAAGGTCCCACTCCAACCAGTTCAAGCTTCGGGTCAACATCAGCTAATCCTTGAATTAAGCCTCGCACGTACGTAGCAATTCCACCTGGCTGAGGCCGCGTTAACTGATCAACACTCAGAGTGATAGCCGTCACGTCGAGAGACTACCGTGAATAAGTGGTCACACAGAAGTACTGGTTACTTTCCAGCAAGTTGTCGGCAACTTTGTCGCCTGCCTCATGACGCGTACATTGCTGACCGAATATTCAATTAGCGTAGATGCAGTTTCTCACGATCTGCTCTTCCGAATTTTCCCTCACGGCACCAGCTAGGACCAACAAATGCGTCGCACATCACTCTCCGTACTCGTGATTACTGTTTTGCTCTATCTCACGTCTACTTTCTGCATGCCACCAGTGGTATCGGCAGCAGACGGCCAGACAATTTCCGATGTAATAAATACAGCCGTGGCCGTTCATCGCGTTCCTCGGGTTTTAACCCCTACCTTGGCGAGCGTGGCTTCGGCCGACACCGCGTGGACGGTCCAAGGAGCTTCACTGGTTGCTCGCTGCAATCCCGCTGGTAACCCTGGCCAACTAACCAAACCGATTCCCTGCCTCATGGGTGATACCAACTCCTCAAAGGTGATGGTTCTTTTTGGTGACTCCAACGCCGCTAGCTGGACGCCAGCAATCAACTACGCCGCGAAAAAATTACATTTCCGCCTCGACGTATTCATTTTTCTCGGATGCTCGTCGCAAATACAATCTCCGCAATCTGTCACTACGACAACACTTGGCGCATCTGCGAGTGTTTTGAAGCAATGCAATGTGTATCACCGGCACCTAGCCAAAGCTGTACAAAGTCTGCACCCCACCGTTCTCGTTTCCGCTCGCGTAGGTATGGATGGTGGGGGTTCTGGACCACAGGATTGGAATGCATATGGTCGCGACTGGAATTACACGTTCAATCTTCTGAGCCAGGGAAGAACGGTAACAAAGCGAGTGATCTTAGGTACCACGCCCAATGACGGTCCCTCAAAGGGAACGGGCAAGGTGATAGATATCCCTGCCTGTATCGCGAGGCATCCCACCGACATTCTCCCGTGCTCGCCGTCGTATGTCATCGGGAAGAACACGCCGTGGAGCTACCAGCGGTACCTTCACCGCGACCAAATTGCCGCCTCGGTGGCGCACGCCAAACTAATTAGTACCGCCCAGTGGTTCTGCCAGTCAATTGCTTCTGGCACTGCCCATTGCCCCGGGATTATTGGCAAATACCTTGTCTACGTAGACCAAGATCACATTTCAACCGCGTACATGCTCACGATCGCTCCGCTGCTGTTGCATTCGCTACAAGTAGCCGGTATCTAGTTATTTACGTTTTGCTCAGGGAGCGCATCGCTACTTCTGATTACATCGACGCCGAAACGCAACTGAAGCCCCAAATGAGATTCAGCGCATGTGGTGCGGGCGGAGGGATTCGAACCCCCAACCTTTTGATCCGTAGTCAAATGCTCTAATCCGTTGAGCTACGCCCGCATAGCTGTGGTTGAGACAGCGGAAGATAAGTTTAGCCGACCATCTCCTGGGTCACAATCAGTCAAGAAATGCTTCTCGCCAGCGCTCCTGTAGGCCCACCCAACCTTTGTATTGCAAGGTGTCACCCGGGGCCGTGGCCAAAATACGGTCAACCTTGACTGCAAACTCAGGATCATGCTCGCTCATGCGATGTGCGGGCACGCGAAAGGTGCGAATGCCGAAGGCCACGGCTCCCGTGACGGGCAGACTGCGTAATGTTTGTCGCTCTACGCGAAAAGTCCAATTCCGCACGTCGAGCTCGTCGGCTTCCCGAAGAGACTGCGGCTGGAACAGCTCCTCGTTGCCGAGCAGCGTCCAGTTGAGTCGCCAAAATGACTTCGAGGGTGACAAGCGATCGAAGAAGGCGTTCGTGGGTTGCGACAACTCGTCGTCGTAGCCGGGAACGGGTTGGTGAATCCCATCGAGCGAACTTCCTACCTTGTCCGCTAGCCGCCAACGTGAGGGAAAGCACACCACGGCCGCGGTCAATCGCCACGACGTATCGTGTTCGACGATGCACCAATCATCGGGCGTGAGTCGCGCGGCGGAGACGAGTGACTGCTCGTCCGCGTTCACATCGGCATTGCGCCCCGCATCACGAACCGCCGCCATCACCAATTCCAGTAGTTCGTCACAGGCAGGTCGCGACTCCTCGCGAATGGCCACGACGTCGGCAGGCTGCGAGAACAACAATGCATCCTTGCGACGGAGTTGTTCCTCTACGTCGTCACCCCACAGAATCCAGTCCGCCACATCCAGACCGCGCAAGCCCATGGAATGCCGAAAGTCTCGACCATCCAAGGGCGAGACCGGGAGCACCACCACTCCCTACTGCTGGGAACGACCGCGTTGAATGATTTGCTCGCGTTGCGCGTCAAGATGTTCCGAGCTGAACTTCTCCTTCATCCATGTCCTGCTCCTGCGGGCCTCGTCGCGATAGACCTCGGGGTCCGAACGATGGGCTAAATCCGCATACATCGAACGCAAATACGTCACCGCTGCCGGATCGCATTCGGCAATGGCCGTCGCCACCTCCACCACGCGAGTCATTAAATTCCCGTGGTCCACGACTTCATTAACCAAGCCCCATTCGTTGGCGGTGGTCGCCGAAATAAAGTTTCCCGTCAACGACATCTGTCGTGCTCGATTCACTCCTACTAACTGTGGTAATCGAATTGTCATGCCTCCCGCCGGCATGATGCCGACGCGGGCGTGGGTGTCGGCAAAGGTGGCCCGTTCCGAGGCAATCAGAAAATCGCAACCTAGGGCAAGCTCTAGCCCTCCGGTCACCGCTGCACCATTAATCGCCCCAATAATCGGCGTCACGGTCAGCGGCATCAAACTTCGCATCGCCACCGGTGGGGTCTCGGGGTCGGCCACGGCACCGTTGTAAATATTCGCCAGGTCGCGAAGGTCCAGTCCCGCGCAAAATGCAGGGTCCGAGCCCGTGAGGACGATCACACGAATGTCGGGGTCACGATCAAAATTCAACATGGCCGTCGTCAATTCACGCAGCATCTCCCCGGTCAGGGCGTTGCGGGAGTCCGGGCGGTGAAGTCGAACCACCCCGATGGAATTAATTCGTTCCGTCACAATCATGTCGGCCTCCTTGACGATGCCACCTTAGAACTCCACGAAGAGCGAAAAGCCTCCGTGAAATACGGGCTCGCCTCTTTCTATGGTGCAGGGCGTGTTCACCTGCCGTAAGAGCAGGTGCGAGAGTCGACGGGAATTGCCACCCGCCAGATGGAGTCGGTCCGCCCGGAACTCCCCCACCAGTCGATTCAGAGATTCCACCACGTCCATAGTCCATTGCGCTTCGTCTATTCGGCGGCCGCGCTCACCGAGCGCGTCGTCGAAACTGCGAATCCCATCAAAGGACGCGCCACCTACATCATCAATCACTTGCACCGTGCCCTCCTCTACCAGCGCTACCCCGCAGCCGGTGCCCAAGGTAACCATCAGTTCACGACCACGGCCGAGGCAACATCCCCGCAGGGCCATTTCCGCGTCGTTAATTACTCGCGCGGGAAGCCCCGAACGCGTCGTCACTTCTCCTTGTAAATCGAAACGATGCCACGCCGCCACCAACTCATCGCTGACGGGGCTACCCGCACCGGCAACACGACTGAGATTCGCCGCATCCAGGATGATTCCTGCGCTCACATCACCGGGGAAGCCCACCGCAAGCGCGTCCACCTGGTCGTGGCGTTTCAGAGTCGCATCGAGGACCTGCAAAAAGACATCGGGGCTGCAGGGGAACGGGGTGGGGCGTCGATGGACGCTGCTGGCCAGCTCGCCCTTTTCGCTCAGAGCGCTCTTGATGGTCGTTGCCCCCGCATCGATCACCAGGACTCGCTGGGTCACGAGGGGATAAGAGACAACGGGAGACTCTCCATGCCCCGCAGAACGATGTTGGGGCGATAGCGGATTTCTTCCGTCATGATGTTCCAGTCGGTGCTCACCGCCAAAAGTTCTCGCAGGACGACTTGGACTTCGAGTCGGGCCAGTGGTGCGCCCAGACAGTGGTGCATTCCAAAACCAAAACCGAGCTGGGGGTTCGGTTCCCGCCGCAGGTTGAGACGCGTCGGGTCGTCGAAGACTGCGGGGTCGCGGTTGGCTGCACCGAGGAGAACCATGGTCCACGAGCCCTTATCCAAAGTGATGCCATCACCAATTTCGATATCGTCCAGCATTGTTCGACCCGTTAACTGCACGGGTGACACGAAGCGTAATAATTCATCCACTGCCGTCCGAGTGACCCCCTCCGCTCGCAGCACCTGCTGCGCCTCTTGATCGCGCGCGAGAGCCAAGAGGGAACCCGAAATCAAATTCATTGTGGTTTCATGTCCGGCGACGAGCAACAAGATTGCGGTGGAGATTAGTTCGCCGTGGGTTAAGGCGTCCCCACCGTCGTGCGCCGCCACCAACGCGGACAGCAGATCGCTTCCCGGGGCACGGCGACGCTCCTCAAACAATTGGTGGAAATACACGATGAAGTGCTCCACTGCGGCGTCACGGTCTCTTTTTTCTTCCGCCGACAAAAGAAAATCTGGGTCCAGTCCACGAGCCAGTAGTGCCGATTGATTCTGGAAAGATTCGTGATCGGATGCCGGGATATCCAGCATTTCGCAAATCACGGCGACGGGAAGAGACCAGGCCAATTCGTGCACCGCATCGAAGGTGCCGCCATCAAGATGGCGACGAATCATGCCGCGGGCCGCGTTAGTGACGAAGCCTTCCATTTCATTGACGCGTCGTGGCGTGAAGGCTTTTTGAACCAAGCCCCGCAGCCGGGTGTGGTCGGGGGCATCACGAAAGAGAAAGGGGCGATTATTTTCGCCCGAAGCAATCATCTGTTGGCGTTTCTCGCGACGACGATCATCAAAACTTAAAGGTTCTTTCCCGGGCTCGACGTGCAAAGAGTCCGCTGACGCTACCGACGACCGCAACACCGCTAACGAATCCGCGTGCCGAGAAATCACCCAGTGATTGTTCGGCGATCGGTGAATCGGGGCTTTCTCACGTATTTCGTCAAACATGGGTCCGGGATTGACGGACCAGCGGGGGTCGCGGGGGTCGTAAAAGGTCACGTGGTCACAGTAGTCAGTCACCTTCCACTCGGCGACGAAACTCACCGTGGCGCCACCATGGATGCACCCGGTGTATCCGGGGTTGATCGCGACCCGACACCACAGCCACGCTGTGGCGCGGCCACTGTCGGAGGGGTCGACCACGATTGATCCCCTCTAGTTCGGGGACAAACTGAGACGCCGCAGGGTCGCTCAGCCCTCCAAAAATCATCCGCGTGGAGTGGTTATTCACTAAGGAACCTGCGACGTCTCCCCAGCGGTGCCGGATTTGCGAAAAGTCTTGCACCACGGTCACTAATTCAATCCCGAGGCCTTGACCGGTAGCGGCGAGTTGGTCGAGGTCATCCAGTGCGGCTACCGATGCGGCTTCGTCAAAAACCAGCAGCAGCCGCGCCCGCGAACCTTCTCGCCACATCGCGTCGTGCGCCGCGATAACGGAACGAACCGCTCCTCGAAAGAGGCCCTCGTGGTGCACGTGGTCGTAGCGGCTTCCCAGCAGATACAGACTGTGACGTCCACGCACCACCGGCTGAACGTCACACGTTGGCTGACTCACCAACCACGGTCGCAAGGCGACCTGGGCGGTCGTGACGACCGAGTCGAGAGTCCGCGCTTCCTGTCGATAAAAAGGCTCGAGAAGGGACGTGGCGATATCGAGACGATACGCATCGAGAAAACTTCGATCATCGAGTTGGCGAACAACGTCGCTTATCGATTGACGTTCTTCCTTCGCCCGAAGAAAGAGTCCCGCGAGCAATCGACTAGCCAGTGAATTCCAGAATTCTCCGTCCGCTCCCGTACGAGTCGACACCGCATTGGTCAACTCGCGCGCCGTCGATAAGGCCTGATGGGCTTCGGAAATACCCTCGAGCGGGTTCCACGTAGAACCCGTCCTCGAACCCGGTTCGATGACGCGTACGTCACCGGCGTGGGAACGCCAGCCAACTGTCGTGTCGTAAATGTCACGTTTGACGCTGGCCACCACCAGGGGCCCCGGCCAGCGCAGCACGGCGGGGATGACCACCGATGAGGTTTTCCCCGATTGGGTAGCCCCCACCACCAAAAGAGAGTGCTGCTCGGGGAGCTGTCGCGGACGACCCGTGGGTATTCCGTGCCAATCCGGACGACCCAAGGGCGCTCGCTCTTTCAACTCTTTCCTCTCATGCGCTCGTCGGTATCGGTCATGGCGATTTCGTTCGCGGAGACGGTGAGCGACACCACACTGCGACCGCGGCCAAAACGCGCCACGCAGCTTCCTCGAGATAATTGGGGCAACCATGAGCGTTCCGTGGCGCTGAGGTCAATCACTCGATGAAGGAGATCGACATCTGTGGCGGCGTGGCGGAAGAGAAAGGCCGTATCGCAATCCCTCATCATGGAGTTCACCCACGCTCGTTGCCGCGAGCGGTCATCCGATACCCCGTCAATATCGCTCCACCGATGCAAAACCAAGATGTGGCTGGTCCCACGGTGCCGAGCAAGTTTCCATTCGCCGTGCAGCCAGCGGATCGCCGCCGGGTCAGCCAACACCGCCCACGCCTCATCGACCACGACGTAGCCCTGACCTAGACCGTTTCGCTGGGCCACGGCCATGAGTGCGACCGCGGCCACGGCGAAATAGCGATGCTGCCACAACGCCGAGACGTCAATGACGTTCACCGTGGCGTCCAGGCGCGACTCCTCGCTGTCGCCATCAAACATTCCCGCAAGGTCACCGCTGACGAAGCGCTGCACGGTACGCGCCATCAAGGCCGCGGTCACGTGTGGATGCATCCCTCCCGCGAAGCCCGCCACGTCTCTCAGCGGCCGCAGCGACGCCGGCGGGACGCTGCGCCACGCGTCGTCCACCCAGTGGCGCTCTTCAGGAGAGAGTGATCGTTCGAGCACAATTTCCACCAAGGTCACCGTCAGTTCCACATTGTCCGCGAGTCCTGATCCGAAAGGATTGCACCACGTAGGACCACCCGGCCGCAGAGTAAGGACTTCTCCCCCGCAGGCCCGTGCCACGGCACCGTATTCGCCCTTCGGATCAATCACCACGCTGCGATGGCCTCGCGCGTGACCTCGGGCAACCAACATCTTCACCAGGGTCGACTTGCCGGTGCCGATTGCTCCCAGAATCACCACGTTCGGGCTGGTCACCAAACCCGCCTGGTAGGCGTCGAAGGGGTCGAAGACAAAATCTCCCCCTCCCCGCAAGCGACCCAAGGGACTCCCCGGCAATTGTGTCCCCCTATCCTTCGTCCACACTTTCCAACGATCGGTCTCCGTGCTCAGCAGCCAATGCGTGGTGCGCGTCACCAGGGCTCCGCAGCCTCATGACACCATGAGGCTTGTTGGAATCGACCCCGATCGAGGCTGATGCCCGCTTGTCGCGCGACCGCAACGACCTGTCGAGAGCGATGATCGCATTCCTCTTTGGTCACGCCGGCCACCACCACCGACATCACTACTTCCATGACGGCGTGGCCCTCGGCCAATTGCGCGGCAACGTACGACCAGCGTGCGCGCAAACGTTCTCGACGTGGCGACACCCGAAATCCTCCCCGCCGATGCCAGGTCTCCTCCACCTCGACGCGATGCGTCATACGGTTGATACGCCGATGCGCTTTGTGATTCGGATGTACCCGAATCCGAATATGCACCCACGCCACCTCATTGCGCAGCAGGGGTTCTAGACACGAAGCGCCCCTCGCGGAACTCACCCGAAATACTCGCGTCACGTGGTCATTGGTGCGCACGTAGTCGGACCGCTCGAGCATCCACCCCGGGGATCGTCCGCGAGATGGCGCAGCCGCCAGCAAGTTCAGCTGCGCCGGCACGCCGATTCCTGGGTGTGCGTGAAGAAGAATCCGAGGACCGCTGGTCGCGCCGACCCACCGCACAGAGAATTCCGAGACGTCAGACCTCGTCGCCAAGGCGTCACACCAGCTCGACACTGCGTGACCAATGGCACCGTGATCACGAACGAGAGCGGGTTGTCCGAGGTAGGTGAGTTCGTGATGCGAAATATCCTGGTCGGTATCGCGCGGCGCCGTCGGCACAAAGTGGGATCGACTGAAAAACTTCACGAGGGTGACCATTTCCTCCATCACCACCCTCCCCGCAAATTCACCCGAGAGGGCGGCGCAGGGAATGGTGGCTAGCCACCACCATGGATGCGAAAAAGCGACAGGGACCAGACCGGCCGCAAGAACGGCGGGACACCAACGCCCCAGGGACACTCCTGGCATGGCGGTATCGACGAGAGAGTGACTAGTCATCGGCGTGCCAGAGCACAACGGGACCCATCCGGTCTTCTCCCACGACGTGGCGCCCCGAAGGGATCTCGGGCGAACTTACCGGAGCTGCGACGTCACGCGCCGCCGCGGGCGCCGCATCGACGTCGCCGGTATGCGGCCATTCGCCAATACCAAAATCAGGGCTGGGTAGGTGCATCGGTGGCTCGACCGCAGGCAAAATTCCCGAAGCCATACTCACGGCCGAACGCGCGCCACCTACGGCTGCGCCGACGGTTCGTCGCCGTACCCCATCGAGTGAGTGGAGGGCCGAATTTTCCAAGAGCGGGAGAAGCCGCAAAATCAGAAAGGGGCTCCACGCCGCCAAACCGAGAGTTGCTGCACCCACAATGTCCGACGAGACCGAATTTGTGGAGAGATCAGCCAAACCAGCAGCAATAGTGATGGCAATAAGGACTTTGGCGAGCGTCAGCCCGATGAAAGTCTCCACCCACCGCAGCACCCAGCGTCGTGCGGGTGGCCACGGCGCAGCCGCAAAGACGATGGGAGCAACGACGAGGAGAAGGGAGAGAGCCACGGTGCGAAGGGTCAGCTCACACCAGAGGAGAAAAGCTGTCACCACAATCAAGGTGCTGATCAACAGCACGGCTGCTCCCGGGAGGCCTCCGGGCAGCGAGACCACGCGCGCACTCCACTGCCCAATGAGCGCGCCGTCATGGGGACCAACCCATTGCGAAAGTTGATCGCCGGCAACGAGGAGCACGTGCGCCACGGGACGCACGAAGCCCACGCCCAGCGCGACTAATGGGAGTCCGCCTCCTATCGACGCCGCTAAGTAGTTAGTGTCTATTCGTCGCAGCGCCACCACGGTAGAAATCAGCAGGGCCACTACGGCGCAGGTCGGCACCACGCTGGTAACAATCGACGACTCGGCTGCGCTCGTACTCATCACGAGGCGGGGGCTGTCGGTGGAATTCATGGCCTGGCCAACCCCAGAGACCACCCACGACACCGATCCCGCCACCCATTGCGCCAAGGTGTTGAAAAAGGCACTGGACGCTGCATCGGTGCTACAGGCCACGGGATTCGTGACG
The DNA here is from genome assembly GCA_903848885.1 of uncultured Actinomycetes bacterium. Lineage (GTDB taxonomy): Bacteria > Actinomycetota > Acidimicrobiia > Acidimicrobiales > RAAP-2 > RAAP-2. Next base: position 2,343 of record CAINHL010000138.1, on the reverse strand, counting down.
CAACTCAGCACACTCATCAGTGCACCGAAAGTCCCGTGTGAAAGAAGAAATTCACTAAGGAAGGAGCAGCTCCAATCACAATCGCTGCCGCCAACGAGGTCACTACCGCACGGCGCCCAGCCATCGAGTGGTGCATATTTTGGGTATGGCTTCCCACAGCCCACACCACGGCGCCGATAATGAGCGCTGCCAAAGTCAATATCAATGCCCAGCCAGCAATACCGTTGACGAGGGTCTGCAACGCCGCCGAACCCGGTAGGGACGACGGACTCGGTGATACCCGAACGTCAGCGAACAACATAGATCTCCCTTCGAGAAAAAATCCCAACGGTCGCGGCAACCCTGATGTTGTTTTGTCTGCGAGAATGGTGCCGTGCAGATCGTCGTGACCAATCCCTTCTCCGCGTGGGCCCCACTCGCCATCTACGGCGCTCTCGCCGGAATTGTCCTGGTGGCACTACTGCTCGGCATGCTCTGGGGCCGACGTCAAGGCCACCGTTCGATTGCCCAGCGCCTTACCGCTCTCGGCACCCGGCTGGGAATAGAACAGCCCGATGACGACGGCAAGGTCGAAAAGGCCCTGGCGTACCTCGAAGACGCCGCCGGCGATGCGACCCACGCCGTCAGTGAATCCAGCGCGGACGCCGTGCGACTGCGTCGCTCTCTCGACACACTTCCTTTGGGTCTCGTTATTTGTGATGAGGTCGGCAACGTGATTTACCGCAACACCCAAGCGGAGAACCTCATGACCAATCGTTACGGCGACGCCATCGCCGCCCAAGCTGTCACCGAGCTATTGGATGAGGGGTGGCGGGTGGGCTTCGCCGAACGCACCATCGACCTTTACGGGCCCCCGCGAAAAACTTTGAACATCCGGGCCACGCTCATCGATGACGGTCATCGCCCCTTGGGAGTCCTCGCCACGATTGAAGACACCTCCGAGCGTCGTCGTTTGGAAGAAATTCGCCGCGACTTCATCGCCAACGTCAGTCACGAGCTCAAAACGCCCATGGGTGCGATGGGTCTCTTGGCCGAAACTCTGCAGTACGAGCGCGATCCCATCGTCGCGCAGCGTCTTGCCGAACGTATTCACTCCGAGTCCTTCCGCGTCAACCGCATTATTGAGGATTTGCTGGATCTGTCGCGTCTCGAAAGCGAAGGTGCACCGGTCCGCGAACCGGTACCGGTCGGGCTCTTCGTGGCTGAGGCCATCGAACGTATTCGCGTCGCCGCGGAGCAACGCCATATTGTCGTGACTTTCACCGAACCGGAAAATCCCCTGGTCACCGTCGGTGATCGTCGCCAACTCACCTCCGCCATGCACGCCCTGCTCGAAAACGCCGTCACCTACTCTTCGGAAAACGGCGCCATCACCGTGGGGCTCGAGCGGGTCGAAGTGTCATTCGAAGGTGAGGCCGATTCCAGTTCGATGGCCAGAATCACGGTCAGCGATAACGGTGTGGGTATTCCCGCCAAAGACCTGGACCGCATCTTCGAGCGCTTCTACCGCGTGGATCCGGGCCGAGCCCGTCACACCGGAGGTACCGGTCTGGGGCTCTCCATTGTTCGCCACGTGTCGCAGAACCACGGGGGCATCGTCAACGTGAGTTCGCGTGAAGGTGAAGGGTCGGTCTTTACCCTCGATCTACCGCTCGCGGGCCAATGACCGACAGCACCCAACGACCACGAATTCTCCTGGTGGAAGACGAGGAGTCGTTTATCGATGCCCTCACCATTGGGCTCGACCGCGAAGGCTTCGATCTGCGGGTAGCTCGCGACGGGCAAGAAGCACTGAGCATTTTCGCGGCCCACACTTTTGATTTGGTGTTATTGGACTTGATGCTGCCCAAGGTGTCGGGTTTGGAAGTGTGCCGCACTATTCGCACCACCAGTGACGTCCCCATCATCATCGTGAGCGCCAAGGGCGAGGAGCTCGACATGGTGCTCATGCTAGAAATTGGGGCCGACGACTACGTCACCAAGCCGTATCGCCTTCGTGAACTGACCGCACGCATTCGTGCGGTCCTCCGACGGCGTGACGTCGCGGGCACCGCGACCGTCGCCGACGACGTTTTAGAGAACGGCCCACTGCGTTTGGAAATAGACGCGCGACGCTGCTTCGTCAACGGCGTCGAAGTCAAAGTTCGTAAGAAAGAATTCGCGATGCTCCGACTCTTTTTGAGTCACCCCGGTCGCGTGATCACGCGCGAGCACTTGATCAATGACGTATGGGGATCTGATTATGTCGGTGACACCAAAACGCTGGATGTCCACATCAAACGACTCCGGTCGTTGATCGAAACTGACCCTAAGGCGCCCGCGGTGATTACCACCGTGCGCGGT
>CAINHL010000137.1 GCA_903848885.1 uncultured Actinomycetes bacterium | reverse complement strand
GGCCGGAGCGGTGGCGCACAAATTGGCGGAGCCGTCGGAACGTGATTCCTGTGCGGTGATTGGTGAGGTGTTGTCGCGGGCCGTTGCGGCTGACCCCGAAGGGAACCTGGTTCTCTACGTTCTCAGTTCCGTGGTGGGACCTCGTCTCTTGATTTCCATGCGTGACGCCACCATCGAATGGCGCGAAAAAGATGACTCGGTGGCTCTGGCTGCGCTCGAAGGGGCTCCCGACGTTCTGGTGCGGGCTATTCGCCGCATTGCGGATCTCACTCGGCCCCACGGACCTATTGAAGATGACGACTGGATTGCCGCGGCATTTTCTCTCGAAAATGCGTGTGTAGAGGCCGGATTCGCCGAAAGTTTCGGACTTTCGCGCCCAGGTTGACACCCCGCGTATAACTTCACCGTAGAGTCTCTCTACCCCCTTTTCTGAAACAACCAAGGAGTGCCGTGGCCAAAGACCGTATTGATCGTGATGAAGAAGACCTTGTACGGCTCTATCTCTCCGACATCGGTCAATACACGTTGCTCACTAAGGACGACGAAGTTCGCCTGGCCCAGACCATTGAAGAGGGCCGCGAAGCCAAGACTGAGATGGACGCCGCGGAGGCCGACACCAAAATCAAGCTGACCCCGGCGAAGAAGATGGCGCTGAAGCGCCAAGTTCTGCGTGGGGAAAAGGCCAGCGAGGATTTCGTCCAGTCCAACCTTCGCCTCGTAGTTTCGATTGCCAAGAAGTACCAGGCCAGCGGCCTTCCCCTGTTGGACCTCATCCAAGAGGGCAACTTGGGCCTCATTCACGCCGTGGAGAAGTTTGACTGGCGCAAGGGTTTCAAATTCTCGACCTACGCCACCTGGTGGATCCGTCAGGCCATTACTCGCGGAATCGCGAACACGGGACGCACTATCCGTCTCCCCGTGCACGCCGGCGACACCCTGGCGCGCGTGCAAAAGGCCCAGTCGCGTTTGGAGCTGAAGTTCGGACGTCCACCGACCATCAAGGAACTCTGCGAAGAGTGCGAAATGCCCGAAGACAAGCTCATCGAAGCCCTGCGTTTTCGCTCCGAGCCCATGTCCCTCTCGGAGCCACTACGCGAGGACGGCGATGCCGAACTCGGTGACGTGGTGGAAGACCGCTCGGCGGAGTCGCCCTTCGATGTGGCAGCCGTGAAGATGATGCCCGAAGCCATCGACAAGTTGCTCTTGCCTTTGGACGATCGCGAGAAGAAGATTCTTCGCATGCGCTACGGCCTCGACGGCGCGGGCGCTGCGCGAACTCTCGAAGATGTCGGTGAAGAGCTGAACTTGACCCGGGAGCGCATTCGTCAAATTGAAGCGCGGGCCATGAGCAAGTTGCGCCACCCATCGAGCGACACGGGCGCGCGCGACTTACTGACTCTTTAATTCCTAGAAGAGTCGCAACGCTTCGAAGGTGTACGCTCGAGATTTCACGTCGGCCGACTTCTGCAGGGCGGAAGTCAATAAATCGGGACTTAGCCCCTCAAGTC
>CAINHL010000136.1 GCA_903848885.1 uncultured Actinomycetes bacterium | reverse complement strand
TTGAGCGAATACGGAGAACCGAAGCCGCCACCAATCTTGAGTGGGAGATCTGTACGGTCGGCCATGTGTTCCCTTCGTCGTCTCGAATCGTAGACGTGAACGGCAGTCCTTGGTGCCCCCGGCAGGACTCGAACCTGCGCTTCCGCCTTCGGAGGGCGACACTCTATCCATCTGAGCTACGGGGGCAAGAGGTACCAGCCTACCCGTCGGTGGATTTCGCCCGGTGAGAATCACGACGGTGCGTCTGCCCTAATGTTTCTCTATGAGCAAACCGCCGCTGGAGCGACGATTACTTCCGGATACTTCCCGAGTGACCAGTGACGACATCTTCGTAGGTGGTGTGTCGCTCGTCGAAATTGCGGATACCTACGGAACACCGGTATTCGTCTATGACGAAGAAACCCTCCGCGCTCGTGCCGCCGAGGCCGCCGCCGTCTTTGACGAGGGCACCGCCTTTGCCTCCAAGTCCTTTTTATGCATTGCCATGGCCCGGCTCGCCGTGGAAGAGGGTTTGTGCATCGACGTGTCAACGGCGGGGGAGCTCGATATCGTTCTGCGCGCCGGGGTTCCTGCCGATCGCATCATCGTCCACGGAAACAACAAGTCGCGCGAGGAACTCGAAAGAGCTGTCGACATCAAGGTCCGCCGGCTCATCGTGGACAATTTTGATGAAATAAAGAACTTGGCTGAGTTGGTGTCGCTCACTCGTCCGTTGGACGTGATGCTGCGGGTGATTCCTGGCGTCGAAGCGCACACCCACGAGTACATACAAACCGGTCAGGAAGATTCAAAATTTGGACTCTCACTGTCACGCGGTGATGCTGATGAGGCCATGGCGCAATTGAGTCTCATCGCGGGAGTGAAAGTGCGTGGGGTGCACGTACACATTGGTTCGCAAATTCTGGACGTCGAATCCTTCGTGAAGTCCTTGGAGATCATCCGAACTTTTGTCGCCCGCCATGAGCTCGACGAAGTCTGCATCGGTGGCGGGCTGGGCGTGGCCTACCACGCCGACGAGATCGCCCCCTCACTACGCGAGTGGGGCGAGCGCGTGCGCGCGGCCGCGCGGGAAGTTCTCGGCGAGTCGGTAGTCATCACTGCGGAGCCGGGGAGGGCCATTACGGCGACCGCCGGCCTCACCCTGTATCGGGTGGGTGCACGCAAGGATGTCGACGCGCGGACCTATCTTGCGGTTGATGGTGGAATGAGTGACAACCCTCGGCCCATCCTCTACGGTGCGCGTTACGAGGCGGTTCGGGTGCAGCAGCCCGAGGCCACGCGGGACGGGTGTTTTCGTATCGTGGGCAAACACTGCGAAAGCGGCGACGTGATTATTGATGAGGCGTGGCTTCCAGCCGCGACGGCCGCGGGTGATCTCATCGCCACTCCCGTAACCGGTGCCTACGGTTACTCCATGGCGTCTAATTACAATCGTGTACCGAAGCCGGCAGTGGTTTTTGTGCGAAATGGTGTGGCGCGACTCGTCGTGCGTCGTGAGACGCTCGATGATCTCGCACGTCTTGATGTCTAAATTTTCTTTCATCTAGCGCGCCGATTAGCCTGAATGAATGGAAACTCCCGTCGTGAGGGTTGGCATCATTGGCGCCGGTACGGTTGGTGCTGCCCTTATTGATCTACTCAGCGACACTTCGCGGGTGGACGCGTTGATTGACGCTGCTGGATCGCGACTCGAATTAGTGGCGGTCGCGATACGCGACACCACGCGGGTACGCAGCCATATCCCCGCCCACCTGCTCGTTGATTCGGCGGAAAAGATTGCCAGCGACCCGACCATTGACGTGGTGGTGGAACTCATGGGCGGGACGAGTGTGGCGCACGAACTCATCACCACCGCCTTACAACGAGGTGCCTCGGTGGTGACTGCGAACAAGGCGCTCTTGGCTCTCTCGGGAACCGCACTCAGCGCCCTAGCGCGCGACAACGCCACCGACCTTTTCTACGAAGGTGCGGTCGGGGGAGGAATTCCGATTTTGCGCGCTCTGCGAACCTCGCTCGCCGGCGAACGCATCAATCGCGTGATGGGCATCGTTAACGGGACAACCAATTTTATTTTGTCCAAGATGACTTCGGAAGGAAGTGAGTACGCCTCGGTGTTGAGCGAAGCGCAGTCGCTGGGATACGCCGAAAGCGATCCCACCGCCGACGTCGAAGGATTCGATGCCGCCGCCAAGGTCACCATTTTGAGCTCCCTAGCCTTCGGCACCGCTCTCGACGGCTCCGCAATTTATCGTGAAGGCATTACCAAGATTCGTTTAGCCGACGTGGAATTCGCCACACGTAACGGCTACGTCATCAAGTTGCTCGGCATCTCCGAGCGAGTCGGTGCCTCGGCAATTTCGCAGCGGGTGCACCCCGCCATGGTGGCCAAGGGTCACCCCTTGGCGTCGGTCGCGGGAGCCTTTAATGCTGTCTTCGTCGAGGGCGCATCCTCGGGGCCCTTGATGTGGCTGGGCCAAGGAGCTGGTGGCGCACCCACCGCCGCCGCGGTGCTGGGTGACGTCGTGGCCGCCGCCCGGAACAAGGTCACCAAGCGCTTTGATGTGCCTTTCTCGGTTGATACAACTTTGGGTACTTTCCCGATGGGGGAATTACAGAGTGCCTTCTACATCACCCTGAACGTTATCGACCGCCCCGGAGTTCTCTCGGCCGTTACCAGTGTCTTTGGTGACCACGACGTGTCGATTCGTTCCATGGAGCAGTCCGGCTTCGGAGATGAAGCCCACTTGATGTTCGTCACGCATATCGCCTTCGAAAGTGACGTGTCGGCGACCTTGGTCGACCTCGCCAAACTCGAGGTGGTGGAAGAGATTGGATCGTGCATTCGCCTCATCGGAGTTGACGGATGAGCCAGTGGCGCGGGCTTCTGCACGAGTTCGGCCCCTGGCTGGATATTGAGGGCATCGACGAAATCGTCACCCTCCACGAAGGCAATACCCCGATGCTCTTGGCTGAGAGAATTTCCGAGCGCGTCGGTGCCGAAGTCTGGATCAAATTCGAAGGTCTGAACCCCACGGGTTCGTTTAAGGATCGTGGTATGACCATGGCCGTCACCAAAGCCAAGGCTGCGGGTGCGCGAACGGTCATCTGCGGATCCACCGGTAATACCTCCGCCGCCGCGGCGGCCTACGCCGCGAAGGCG
>CAINHL010000135.1 GCA_903848885.1 uncultured Actinomycetes bacterium | reverse complement strand
GGGGAGCATGACGCTTTAAAACTACTCGTTGTAACGTGATCTTTGTCTTCGTGTCGATGCGGTCGCTCCAGCGCAACATGACTGTTGTCACTACATTGGTGGTCGAAATTGCGTGGTGCACGGTTCGTCATTCGTCGCGCCCAACGTATTATTCTTGATTTATAACCACTTCCACCATTGGTATTGCTCCTCGTCGCGTTCTCGCGGATTATGCGCCGTCGTCCCTCATGGCAAATTTGATTCTTGTCGTCGGCGGTGCCGGACTCGTCGGGCTCTTGGCCCAAATTTCAATTCCCCTTGGCTTCACGCCCGTGCCCATTACGGGTCAAACTTTGGGCGTGGCGATAGTGGGAACCGCTTTGGGTTGGCGACGAGCAGTCTCGTCCATGACTCTCTACGTGGCGGCTGGATTGGTCGGAATGCCATGGTTCGCCGAGCATACGAGTGGCTACCCCAGTGCCACCTTCGGTTATTTATTGGGCTTTGTGGCGGCGTCGTTTGTCCTAGGGCTACTGGCCGAACGTGGAAACGATCGCTCACTCGTGAGCGCCCTCGGTTCGATTTTCGTGGGCGAAGTCATCATTTTTGCCTTTGGCGTCACCTGGCTCGGCAATAGCCTGCACGTCTCGGCGCAAACAGCTATCAAAGATGGCCTTACCCCATTCGTGATTGGCGAATGCCTCAAACTGGGCTTCGCCGGCGTCGGCCTACCCTCAGCCTGGCGTCTTGTCGATCGCGTGACGGGCCGGCAGAAATAGTTTTACGAGTTTTTATCGTCACCACGAGTGACGAGTAATTCGTAGGCTCGTTCGGGCAGAACGTCTACTAGGCGGCTCAGGGCTCGGTACCCGAGGGTGGCGGGGGTGGACCGATTGGGCTCCATAAGGTTCGCCATGATGGGCAGTAGCTGGGTCATCAGGGGCTTCACCCGCATCCCGACGCCAACGCAGGCAGCCAAAATTGTTGGCTCTGAGATGATACGGACGAAGGCGCGCGCCACTTTGTAGTACTCGCCGTAGTACTCATCGAGCGAGGTGTCGTAGTGCGATAGGACACCGGCATCATCGTTCAGTAACGCCGTGCCAAGAGTCCCCGCAGCGAGTCGACCTGTTTCGTAGCCGTAGGCGATTCCCTCACCGTTAAAAGGGTTAATGGTTCCGGCAGCGTCACCGATGGTAAGGGTGTTCGGTCCGAAATGCGGTCCCACGGACATGCCCATGGGCAAACGACCGCCGGTGGCGGGTCCAAGGCAGGTTGCTTCGGACAAACCCCACTCTTTCGAGGTCTGGGCAACAAAATACTCCTGCAATTTGGTGGTATTGACGCCTTTCCAGGCGTGATCCGTCGACAAAAGGCCCACGCCGACGTTGACGCGACCGTCTCCGAGGGGGAAAATCCAGCCGTATCCGGGGACAACCTTGCCGGATGGGTCCCGAATGTCCAAATGTGAGTCAATCCACGGCTCGTCGTGGCGGTCGGAGGTGTAATAACCCCGCAAGGCCATGCCCATGGGCCAGTCGCGGCGACGAGAAGTGCCTAATTCACGGCCCAAACGGCTATTTTGACCGTCAGCGACGACCACGAATTTGGCTCGAATGGGGTAAATATCCCCATTTCCCTTGTTTTTAGCCATAATTCCACCAGCTCCGCGGAGCTCACCGGGGGCAGCTTCGGTCATTTCCAGCAGTTCTACGGCTTCCGTGCCCGTGAGAACAGTTGCCCCCTGGCGAGCAGCCTCCTCGGCAACCAGCCCATCGAGGGAAAAACGGGTAATTGTGTAGCCATAATTGGGGAAATCGGGGTGTTCTGGCCACTTCATCTCGACGCCGGCACCAAAACCGAAGGCGCGCAGGCCCGAATACTTGTGCCCGTGCGCCGCGACCTCGGACTCGAGACCCATATCAATAATTTGGCGTACCGATCGAGGGGTCAAGCCATCACCGCAGGTCTTTTCGCGGGGGAAGGTTTTCTTTTCAACGAGGCATACGTCCCACCCGGCACGAGCGAGCCAATACGCGCAGGCGGAGCCACTCGGCCCACCTCCGACAATGACGACATCAAATGTTTTGTTCATTTCGATTTTCGACGCGGGGGAAGTCACTCTCCAAGATTACGGCGCACGGCGATGAACTGTGCCGATAAACGCACGAAAAGTGTTCTATTGCTGCTAGAACTAATAGCCGTGGACCAGTACCTCCCCCTACTGGGACTGTTCATTCTCGGGGTGTTGTTTGCGTCGGGGTCGTTCATCGCGTCGGGTTTACTCGCGCCGCGTAAGCGGTCCTCGGACGCCAAGCTGGCACCCTACGAATGTGGCATTGTCCCCGAATACGAACCGCCCGCTCGGTTCCCCGTTCGCTTTTACTTGGTGGCCATGATCTTCGTCATTTTCGACATCGAAATCGTTTTCATGTACCCCTTCGCCGTGGTGTTTCGTCAACTAGGTAACTTCGGTCTGGTCGAAGTGCTGCTGTTTTCTGTCGTGGTGTTCGGCGCCTTGATTTTCCTCGTGAGCGAGGGAGCCCTCTCGTGGGGCCCGGTCAAGCGACTGACGCGCGGAGCGCCCGCGCGTACCAGCGAATCGACGATCACGCGCATCAGCGCGGACAAGGTGGCGTGATGGGAATCGAAGACCTTCAGCACAATTTTTTGACGGGCCAAATCGAAGACCTCGTTCGTTGGGCGCGCCGGGCGTCGGTGTGGCCGGCGTCGTTTGGTCTGGCCTGCTGCGCCATCGAAATGATGGCAGCGGGTGGTGCGGACTTTGACCTCGCGCGTTTCGGAATGGAAGTGTTTCGCAACTCGCCCCGTCAGGCCGACTTGATGATCGTGGCCGGACGCGTGTCGAACAAAATGGCCCCAGTGCTGCGTCAGGTCTACGACCAGATGATGGAGCCCAAGTGGGTTATTTCCATGGGTGTATGCGCTTCCACGGGGGGAATGTTCAATAACTACGCCATTGTGCAGGGAGTGGACCAAATTATTCCGGTCGACGTCTACGCCCCGGGCTGCCCTCCGAGCCCCGAAACTTTGATGCACGCAATTTTGACCCTGCACGAGCAAATTCGCACGGGCGACATCATGAAGCGTCGTGCAGAAGGTCGCCCCATCGAGTTATCGCACGCGCCGACCGCGTGGACTCCCGACGTACCGGTCGCCGTTCGATTGGGCACGCCGAAGTGATTAACTTTCCGGCCGCTCTCGGCACGGTGGCCAGCGCCCCCGGACTGAACGCAGACATTTCATATTTCCCGACGCGTGAGCAGTACGTCGCGGTGGTGCAGGCCTGTCGTGACGAAGGATTTGAAATGTGTGTCGACCTGTGCGGTGTGGACTATCTCACGCACCCCGGTCGTGAACTCCCCGAGGGCGTGGTGGGCGAACGTTTCGAAGTTGTCGTGAACCTGCTGAGTTTGTCGCAACGACGCCGCGTGCGCATTCGCGTGCAGGCCAACGCCGATCGACCCGAAGTCGATTCACTCTTTTCTCTCTACCCCGGTACCGAAGCCATGGAGCGTGAGGCCTTCGACCTCTACGGCGTTCTCTTCACCGGACACCCCGACCTCTCGCGCATCTTGATGCCGGAGGATTGGGAAGGTCACCCGCTGCGCAAGGACTACGGACTCGGTCGCGTCCCGGTGCAGTTCAAGCAAACTCCGGGGCCGCGATGACCGATACTTTCCGCACGGTGGAGCGTCCTGACACTTTGACAGTCGAAACCTCCGAAGGGGCACAGGAATTACGCCAACGCGAGTTCACCGCCAACGAAGAACTCAACCGCGAAGTCGGAGCGGTTCTGCGACTTGACGGTCGCGTGCTGAGCTCGGATTCGATCGACGTGGAACGTCAGGACGACGAAACCATGATCATCAACATGGGTCCTTCGCACCCTTCGACGCACGGCGTTTTGCGCTTGATGCTCGAACTCGATGGTGAGGTCGTATTGCGAACGAAGTCGGTCATTGGTTACCTCCATACCGGAATGGAAAAGACCGGTGAAGAACTGAGCTACGTCCAAGGGGGCACCAACGTGACCCGCATGGACTATCTCAGTCCAGTGAACAACGAAATCTCCTACTGCCTGGCTGTAGAGAAGTTGCTGGGCATTGAGGTTCCCGAGCGCGCCACGTGGATTCGGATGATGATGGGGGAACTCAACCGCATCTCGTCGCACCTGGTGTGGATGGCCACCAATGGCATGGACCTCGGTTCGACCTCGATGATGATTTACGGATTGCGCGAGCGCGAATTGGTGTTGGCCTTCTTCGAAAAAGTTGCCGGTCTGCGACTGAACTTGAATTACGTGCGCCCCGGTGGCGTGGCCGCCGATCTTCCCGATGGATGGCACGACGACGTGCAAGTTATTTGCGACACCATCGAAGCGCGTACCTACGAGTACGACCAGTTGCTGACCGGCCAAGCCATCTTCCGCAACCGCATGGAGGGCGTCGCCCCCATTACGGCCGAAGAGGCCCTCGCCTTGGGCGTGACCGGACCACTCCTGCGCTCCACGGGCGTGCCGTGGGACTTACGCCGCACCATGCCGTATTTGGCCTACGACCAGGTGGACTTCGACGTCATTGTTGGTACCTACGGCGACAACTTTGACCGTTACTCCATTCGCTTGAACGAAATCCGCGAGTCCGTCAAGATCGTGCGTCAATGCCTCGACATGATGCCCCGCGGTGACTATCGCACGCAGGACTCCAAGGTCACCCCGCCGCCACGTGCGCGAATCGACGAGTCGATGGAAGCGTTGATCCACCACTTCAAGCTCTTCACCGAAGGCTTCCACGTGCCCATCGGTGAGGTTTACTCGGCGATTGAATCGCCCCGTGGCGAGTTGGGTTGCTACATCGTCTCCGACGGTGGACCGAAGCCCTATCGCATTCACGTGCGCGCACCTTCTTTCGTGAACTTGCAAGCGGTCCCTCTCTTGATGCGCGGAGGACTCATGTCCGACACCATCACCGTTATTTCTACGGTGGACCCGGTGATGGGTGAGGTGGACCGATGACCTATTTTCGTCAGGACATTCGCCTGCGGGCCCAAGAAGTCGTCGCGCTCTACCCGCAGAAGCGCTCAGCCATGCTGCCCCTGTTGCACCTCGCGCAAGAACACGACGGCTACCTCACTCCGGAAGGAATGGCGGAAGTCGCCGAACTCACGGGAACCAGCCCGGCGGAAGTTCGTGGCACCGCGTCGTTCTACGACATGTTCCACCTCGAGCCGGTCGGCACGTACGTCGTCGGAGTCTGCACCAACATTGCCTGCCTTTTGGCCGGCGGCCAGGAGATGCTGGATCACGCGGCGAGCACCTTGGGCTGCGCCGTCGGTTCGACCTCGGCGGATGGCATGTTCACTTTGGAAGAGACGGAATGTCTGGCGGATTGCAATATCGCGCCCTGCGTGCAGGTGAACCACCGCTTCGTGCGCACCACCACTCCCGACGCGCTGGATGCGCTGGTTGATGACCTGCGCAATGGCCGACGCGACGAGGAAATTCCCGCGCACGGCACTTTGATTCGCGTACGTCGTTCGGGCGGTCTGCGCGCACCCGCCGATCAGGTCGCCAATGAGCGTGCGGTGGCTCACCGTGCCCGCGAAGAGCGTGCCGCCCAGGAGAAGAAGTAATGGCAGTGTTCACGGCGCCCAAAATCGTTTCTTCGCGCAGCGAGTTTGCTGATAGTCATACCCTGACGCGCTTCTTAGCCACCGGTGGATTTGAAGGGTTGCGCCGAGCGCTCACCATGTATCCCGAAGCGGTAGCTGCCGAAGTCGATACGGCCAGTTTGTTGGGTCGCGGCGGTGCGGGCTTTCCCGCCGGTCGTAAGTGGTCCATGCTCCGCAAAGCCCCCGTGTCCTACTTGGTCATTAACGGTGACGAATCAGAGCCGGCAACGTTCAAAGACCACTACCTCGTTGAACGTGAGCCACACCAGCTCATCGAGGGCGTGACTATTGCCGCGTACGCGTTACAAGTCACGCAAGCCTTCATCTTTCTCCGCGGTGAATTCGCCCTCGGTCTTGAGCGCGTGCAACAAGCCATCAACGACGCCTACGAACAGGGTGCTTTAGGTAGCAATATTTTCGGATCGGGTTTTAGCTTGGACATCGTGGTGCATCCCGGCGCCGGTGCGTACATCTGCGGTGAAGAGACGTCTCTCATCGAGGCGCTCGAGGGCAAGCGCGGCTTCCCCCGCATCAAGCCCCCCTTCTTTCCCGCGGCGATTGGTCTCTACGGTCAACCCACCGTGGTCAACAACGTCGAGACCATGGCTAACTTGCCCTGGATCGTTTCCCACGGTGGTGCGGCCTTCGCCGCGCTGGGTCTGGGTCGCAGTACCGGCACGCGTCTTTTTGCACTATCGGGTCGGGTGAACAATCCCGGGATGTTCGAGCTGGAAATGGCGAAGAACACTTTCCGCGACATTATTTTTGATCCCGCTCTGGGTGGTGGCATCATCAACAACGGTCAGGTCAAGGCCTTTATCCCCGGTGGCGTCTCCGCCCCGTGGCTCGGACCCGACGATCTCGACACGCCCTTGGGCCAAGACGAAGTCGGGGCGAAAGCCACCATGCTGGGCTCGGGTTCCATCGTGGTGATGGACCAGACCACCTGCGCCGTCCGCGCGGCGTGGCGCATCACCAAGTTTTTCTCACGCGAATCCTGCGGACAGTGCACCCCGTGTCGTGAAGGTTCCGGTTGGTTGGAGCGCATCATGTTCCGTCTCGAGCACGGTGGCGGGCGCATGGAGGACCTCGACTTGTTGATGGACCTCTGCGACAACATCGCGCCTGGCTTGGGCTGGCCGCCGCAGCAAACCACCATTTGCGTCCTTGGTTCTTCCATCCCCTCGTCGATTACCTCGGCGATCAACATGTTCCGCGACGAGTTCTACGCACACGTCACTCACGATGGATGTCCCCATGACTGATACCACCCGCACCACCGTCTCCATCACCATTAACGGCCGCGCCATAGAAGCCGAAGCCAACGAACTCATCATCACCGCGGCCGAGCGCGCCGGAACCTACGTTCCCCGTTTCTGTTATCACCCACGCATGGAGCCAGTGGGCGTATGCCGCATGTGCTTGGTCGAAGTTGATGGCCCGCGTGGCGCCACTTTGCAGCCGGCCTGCTACCTGCGCGTGAGCGACGGCATGTCGGTGACCACGGATTCCGAAAAGGTCAAGAAGGCTCAAGACGGCGTTCTCGAATTCCTCTTGGCGAACCACCCGCTGGACTGCCCCGTCTGCGACAAGGGTGGCGAATGTCCGCTGCAGGACCAGACCTTGGCCCACGGTTCGGGTGAAACCCGCTTCATCGAAGAGAAGCGACACTTCGCCAAGCCCATCGAAATTGGTGAATTGGTTCTGTTGGACCGCGAACGTTGCATTCAGTGCTCGCGCTGCACCCGTTTCGCCAGCGAAGTAGCCGGCGACGCGCAGATCGACTTTGCCGGTCGCGGGGAATCCATTGAAGTCGCACCCTTCCCGACGGAACCCTTCGACTCCATCTACTCCGGCAACACCGTGCAAATCTGCCCGGTGGGTGCCTTGACCGCGAAGCCCTATCGCTTTACCGCGCGACCGTGGGACTTGGAACAAGTCGAGAGCACCTGCACCACCTGCTCGGTGGGTTGTCGCGTGGCCGTCCAATCCTCGCAGGGTCGTTTAACGCGCGTCTTGGGTATCGACTCCGACGCGGTGAACCACGGCTGGCTGTGTGACAAGGGGCGTTTCGCGATCGACGCCATTGACGGCGACGAGACCTCGACCTCGGTCACGGACCCACGCACGCGCATCACCGAACCCATGGTCCGTCGCAACGGCGAATTGGTCGTGACCAGTTGGAGTGAAGCTCTTGATGCGGCGTCCACGATTGTGCGCGCGTCCCGTGCCTCATCCTTCGGGGCTATCGGGGGAGCGGCGCTCACGAACGAAGGGGCCTTCGCTTGGGAGCGTTTCTTACGTGGCGTCGTGCACACTGACAACATCGACGCGCAATACGGAGACGGACTTGACGCGGCCTTGCTGCAGTCACTTCCTCGGGCGACCTTGAACGACATGGCCGAGGCCTGCACCGTGGTGGTACTCAGCGGCGATCTCCGCGAAGAACTTCCCATTGCCTTCTTGCGACTTCGTGACAGTGTCACGAAGGGTCGCACGAACGTAGTGGAGCTGGTCACGGGTAGTTCGGCAGTCCGTTCGCTGGCACGAGTCAGCCTGCCCACACGCCCGGGAGAAGCGCACCACGTCGCGGGCGCTGTCGCCGGCGATGATTCCGCATTGGCGTCTCTCGGTCTGCACTCGCAGGGCGCAGGTTTTTCCGAATACGAACTCGCCGAAGCACGTCGACTCATCGGTACCGACGGTGCGGGCGTGGTCTTCGTGGTCGGTCGCAGCAACTTGGCCGAAGACTCCGCCATCGTGGAAAACGCCGTGGCGATATTCGCCCGACAATTCCCGAAGGCTCGTTTCCTGCCGGCACTGCGTCGCTCCAACGTGTTCGGGGCCCTCGACATGGGTCTTAGCCCCGGTCTGCGCCCCGGTCGTTCCAGCGCCGTCGCCATGGCGCGGGCATTGGGCGTCGCGGCTGACGCCACCGGTCGCGGCACCATCGAGCAACTCCACGCCCTGCGGGACGGAACCCAAAGCGCCCTCCTGCTCCTCGGCGGTTGCGTGATTTCTAATACTTTGCAGCGCGGCCTCGCCGAAGCTGCGCTGGGCGCCGCCGCAGTCATTGCGGTGACCGGACACGGCAGCGCCTCCTTGGCCTACGCCGACGTCATCTTGCCGAGCAGCGTGTCGCACGAACGCTCCGGGACCGTGACCAACCTCGAAGGTCGCGTGAGCGCGGTCTTCCCGAAGATCGTGGCTCCCGGTTCGGCGTGGAGCGATGTTGCCATTGCCTCTGAATTGGCAGAGATGTTGGGCCAGAGCTTGGGTCTGGATTCTCCCGAGCACACCTCGCAGACGATCGAAGACAGTGTGGGTTATCCCGCCGCCAGCGTCATGGCTGCGGGCGCCAGTGACGGCATCGTGGTTGGTCGCGACCACACGACCACGGCTGCGGGTACGGAAGACCCCATGGCGAACCCGGGACTGCGCTCGGCCGAACTGGTAGGACTCTCGCCGCGTGCCGGCGACGTCACCGCTCGTGGCGATGTCCCCACCGCCAGCGTGCCCGCTGTCGAAACTCGCGACGTGCAGATTCAGTCCGTGCCGTCCACGGCCCTCGCGGACGCCTACGCCCTTCAGGTGGTGGTGAGCCGCCGGCTCTACGATCAGTCCGCCGCCGTGTTGGGTTCGCCGGCTTTGGCGGATTTGATTCCGCACACGGTGGGAATGGCTAACCCCTACGACCTTGATCGCCTCGGTGTATCGACGGGCGACGTGGTCCGCGCCGTGGGCACCCTGGGCTCGTTCGATATTGAAGTAGTAGTCAACGCTCTCGTTCCACGCGGCGTGCTGGAATTCGTCGCCAACACTCTCGCCGACGACGGCCGGGACATCGTGGGCCGTGCCTTGGCGATGAATGAAGCCGTTATCGAGCTACGACTGGAATCACGATGAACTCGATCTTCGCTGCCGGTGATCCGCTCTTCGACCATGGAGTGAGCTGGATTGTCGTGTTGATTGTGGCGCTGAAGGTGCTGGTGGCCTTCGGTGGTCTCATGGGATCCGTTACCTTGATGATCTGGTTCGAGCGCAAGTTGATTTCGGACATGCAAAGTCGTATCGGACCACAACGCTGGGGACCCTTCGGTATCTTGCAGACCTTGGCTGACGGCATCAAGCTGTTCTTTAAAGAAGACCTCGTGCCGGCCCAGGCGGATCGCTTCGTCTTCAAGCTGGCGCCGTATCTGACGCTCCTGCCTGCGCTCATCACCTTTGCCATCGTCCCGGTGGGTGGAGTGGTCACCGTCGCGGGCCACACCTTCTCGTTGCAGGTATCGGACCCACCCATCGGCATCTTGCTTTTGTTGGCCATGTCCGGAATTTCCGTCTACGGCGTGATGTTGGCCGGCTGGTCCTCGGGTTCGAAATACCCCTTGATTTCTTCGGTCCGTGCCAGCGCGCAGATGATCAGTTACGAAGCGGCTTTGGGCATGACCATCGTGACCATTGTCCTGTCCAGCGGCTCCTTGTCCACGCGCACCATCGTGGACGCACAGCGTGGCGGCATCTGGCACTGGAACGTGATTCACCTCGGTGTTGTTCCCTTCGTCGTGTTCTTGATTGCCATCACCGCCGAACTCAACCGTCCCCCCTTCGACGTGGTGGAAGCGGAAAGCGAATTGGTGGGTGGATTTCACACGGAATATTCCTCCATTCGATTCGCGATTTTCTTCCTGGCCGAATTCATGAATGTTCTCACCATGTCGGCCATCATGGTGACCCTCTTCTTCGGTGGCCCCGCGGGCTACGTGCCACCGATTCCTCACGTTCAGTGGGTCTTCCCCATCGTGTGGTTCTTGCTGAAGACCACCATCTTCGCCGCGTGCTACATCTGGTTCCGCGCCGCCCTCCCGCGGTACCGCTACGACCAATTGATGGAGCTCGGTTGGAAGCGCTTGATCCCGCTGTCGCTGGGCTGGATGTTGATCGTGGCTGGATTTATCCTGTCGCCATCCTGGGGTTTCGGCGTCACCGGCGTGGTGCTGTTCTCCTCGGTGATGCTGGGGCGTTCGTTTGAAATTGGTAGCGATCAAGAATCTCGTAACGAAGTTCTGCCGAAGGTGGGCGAGCGCCCCATTCCCGGCCACGTGATTCGGGCCCTCAGCGATGGAGAGGACAACTAATGGCTGCGCATTGGAAGACTTTCTTCGGTGGGTTCAATTTGACCTTCCGCCACCTGACGCGGACCAACGTCACGATTAGCTACCCACAGGAAAAGCGACCCAAGCAGCCGCGTCAGCATGGTCGTCACGTGTTGAATCGTTACGAAGACGGCATGGAGAAGTGCATCGGGTGCGAGCTGTGTGCGGGTGTCTGCCCGGCGGATTGCATCCACGTTCGTGGTCTCGACAATCCCGCCGACCACCCCGTCAGCCCGGGTGAGCGTTACGGCTACATCTACGAAATCAACTACCTCCGCTGTATTCACTGCGACTTGTGTGTCGAAGCCTGCCCCACCCAGGCCATTACCGAATCCAAAATGTTCGAATTCTCCTTTAGCAACCGCGCCGACGCTATTTACACCAAGGCCGAATTAGTTGTCGACGACATGGGCATGCCCCAGCGACTGCCGTGGGAAGACTGGCGCGACGGCGAGGAGGACATGACCTCGGGCTGGATGCGCGCCACGAGTCCTTCGGGATCGGCCGCCTACGAAGGTGTGATCCAATGGTCCGGTGATTTAGGCGTGGGAGTGCGCATTCCCGAAGCCGGGCAGAGCGATGGTCGTGACGACTCCGCTACGGGCTCCAAGCAGTTGCGCGATGTCTTCTCGGCGCACCTTCTCCCCGAAGATGTTCCGGCCAGTCACCGCGGCGTCGCGGGAGCACGTCGCAAGCTCGAAGCCAAGATGCCTCCCGCATTAAAGAAACGCTTACTGCGATGATTGCTAGCGTGCATTCACTTCCTGACGTCATCACCTTCGTGGTGGCGAGTGCTCTCATGATGGTGGGAGCCGTCAGCGTCATCGTCGCCAAGAACCCCGTGCACTCGGCCCTCAGTTTGATTATGACCTTCTTCGGGGTGGCGATTGCCTTCGTCGAGATGGATGCTCAATTTCTGGCCGCGGTGGAAATCATTGTGTACGCCGGCGCGATTGTCGTCTTGTTCCTCTTCGTCATCATGTTCCTCGGCGTCGACCGTGACGACGTGGTTGGTGAACCCTTGGTAGGGCAGCGGTCATTGGCCGTGCTCGGTGTGGGCGTCACGGTGGCCGGTGTCATTACCATGATGGCCCACGCAGGCTGGGTGACCGGCGTGAGCGCTCTCTCAAATCGTGGCCACAGCTTGGGCGGAGGGTATTCCAACGTCAACGATCTCGGTACCGCCATCTTCACCACCTACATCTACGCCTTCGAAGCCACGGCCGCGTTGTTAATCATCGCCGTCGTGGGTGCCGTGGTGCTCGCGCGCAGCGATCGCCCCCGTGAGAACGACGAGGAAATCGCATGACCATTCCTGCTTCGTGGTTCTTAATCGTCGCCGCCGTTCTCTTCGGCATTGGCGCCTTTGGCTTACTCACACGTCGCAGCGCGCTCATTATGTTCATGTGCGTGGAGCTGATGCTGAACGCCGTCAACCTCACTTTTGTCACCTTCGCGCGCAGCCTGCAGGACATCGGCGGCCAAGCAGCCGTCTTTTTTATCCTGGTCGTCGCGGCCGCCGAAGTAACGGTGGGTCTGGGAATCGTGGTGGCGGTGTTCCGACGACGTCACTCCGTGTCCGTCGACGAGTTGTCAGAACTGAAGGGTTGAGATGGGTCACGTCGCCTTTTTAATTCCGCTCTTTCCTCTGGTGGGTTTTGTCAGCTTGCTGGTGTTGGGGCGTCAGGCCAGTGAGCCCAGCGCCGGTTGGTTAGCCACTTCCGCGGTGGGTGCCTCGTTCGTGGCCACCGTGACCACTTTTGTTCTCCTCCTGCACGAGGGGCAACGCGAAATCACGGTGAATCTCTTTAGTTGGCTGTCGGTGGGTCAATTCCACGCCGCGGCCGCTCTTCTCGTGGATCCCTTGTCCATCACCATGTGTCTCTTTGTCACGGGTATCTCGACCTTGATTCACCTGTACTCCATTGGCTACATGCACGGAGAAAAAGACTTTCGCAAGTTCTTCTTGTACCTCAACGCCTTCGTCTTTTCGATGTTGGTCCTGGTTCTGGCCAACAACATGGTGCTCACTTTCGTGGGTTGGGAAGGCGTGGGAGTGTGCTCCTACTGGCTCGTGAGTTACTACTTCGATCGTGATGCGGCTGCCTCGGCGGGCAAGAAGGCCTTCATCTATAACCGTGTCGGTGACCTGGGCTTAATGTTCGCGATGTTCCTACTCTTCACGAACCTCCACACCGTGAACTACCTCGACGTTTTCGCGCGCGTGGGAACTTTGTCGCCCACGGTGACGACCCTGGTCGTTCTCTCGCTGCTCTTGGCCGCGGCGGGCAAGTCCGCACAGATACCCCTGTTCAACTGGCTACCCGACGCCATGGAAGGCCCCACGCCGGTGTCGGCTCTGATCCACGCGGCCACCATGGTGACCGCCGGGGTCTACCTCTTGTGTCGGATGTCGCCGGTGGTATCCCTGTCGTCGTCGGGTCGACTGACCATCGCCATCGTCGGTGGGGCCACGGCTTTTGTAGCGGCCACCATCGCCACCTCGCAAAAAGACATCAAGAAGGTGTTGGCCTTTTCCACCGTCTCGCAGATTGGTTTCATGATGTTGGCCGTCGGCGCGGGCGCGTACTCCGCCGCCATCTTCCTCATGGTGTCGCACGCCTTCTTCAAGGCCTTGCTCTTCCTGGGTTCGGGATCGGTAATCCACTCACTCAACGGCGAGCAAGATCTCCGCAAAATGGGCGCCCTGCAGAAATTCCTGCCGCTCACCTTCCCGACCTTTTTGATTGGCTGGTTGGCGATTTCGGGTATTCCCCCCTTCGCCGGATTCTGGGCTAAGGGCGACGTCCTCACCAACGTCTACGCCTACTCCAAGCCATTGTGGGTCCTGGGAATCGTGACGGCAGTCCTGACGGCGTATTACATGAGCCGTCTCTTTGTTCTTACCTTCCGTGGCAACGAACGATTCCGCGAGGTCACCAATGGTCACGACCCGCACGAGTCCCCGTGGGTCATGACCCTGCCGCTGCTAGTGCTCGCCGTGCTGTCGGTTCTCGGTGGGGCGTTGAATCTTCCGTGGATGCACCACAACTCGTTGGCCAGTTTCATCAACCCCTCCTTCGGCATGCTCCCGATGGTCGGAGAAAGTTCGGCCACCGCACAGTTCGTCTTGGCGGGTGTCGATTTCGCCGCCGCCGTTATTGGCCTGCTGGCGGCCTTTACTATCTGGAAGAGCACCACGCCCTGGCCGAGCAAGTTCGAATCATCCTTCCTCGAAAACGTGTGGCGTTGGGATGACGCCTACGACACCCTTCTGGGGCGACCGGCCACTGCGATGGCCCACGTGGGCGCGGATTTCATCGAGCCGGCAGTCCTTGACGGGGCCGTACGCGGTGTCGTGGGTCTGGCGAATCGCGGTGGCGAACGTCTCCGCGGTCTGCAGTCTGGCTTCTTGCGTCACTACGCCGTGGCGGTGACGGCGGGTCTTTCCGTCGCGGTGATCTACCTACTGATGAGGACCTGGTAAGCGTGCACAGTTTTTGGTTGATTAACGCCCTGCTTCTGTTGCCCCTCGTCGGCGTCGCGCTCACCGTGAGTTTGCGCGCGCACGCTACGACCGCCTACCGCGTGGCCGTGAGCTTCGCCAGCGCGGAGCTGATTCTCAGCGCCGTCGTCACGGCTCTCTATAACTGGCACTCCTCGGGCGTGGTGGACTTCGCCCATCGTTCCGTACTGGCTGCCCCACTGGGAGTGGCCTACGACGTAGGTATTGACGGAATTTCTCTCCTGCTGGTGCTGCTGACTTCCCTCGTGGTTCTGCTCGCCCTGGTGGGGGCGCGTCCCGAGCGGGCAACGACGAGTTACGCGGCATGGATGTTGCTCGTCACCACCGCCACCATCGGTAGTTTCGTCAGTCGCGACCTCTTGGAGTTCTTCTTGTTCTTCGAGTTGACTCTTATTCCGAGTTACTTCCTCATCGCCCAGTGGGGTGGGGCGGAGCGTTCACGCGCGGCCATCAAGTTCTTCATTTACACCTTGCTGGGTTCGGGATTCTTGCTGGTCGGACTGATCTACTTGGGCTACGTCCACGTGGTGGAGTTCGGTGGCAACGTCACCTTCGCGATCTCCGCTCTCTCGCGCGTCACTTTGCCCCACGCGACCGCGGTGTGGGTTTTTGCCGCCTTCGCCATCGCCTTCGCCGTGAAGTCACCTCTGTGGCCCTTCCACACCTGGAGCCCGCTGGCCTACCGTGAAGCTCCCATCGGTGGTTCCATGGTGCTCTCCGCCCTCTTGGCGAAGTTGGGGACCTACGGCTTCTTGCGCTTCGCGGTGTTTTTGCTGCCCACGGCGCTGCCCACCATGCGACCCGTCGTGCTGACGTTGGCCGTCATCGGCATTGTCTACGGCTCGGGGCTGGCCGCGGTCTCTAAGGACATGAAGACCTTGGTGGCCTATTCGTCACTGGCCCAAGTGGGCTTCATCATCGTGGGCGTGATGTCCGGATCACAGATCGCTACCACCGGTGCGGTCTTATTGATGTTCAACCACGGTGTCATTACCGCCGCCTTCTTCTTGATTATTGGTTTCGTCGAAAAGCGTCGCGGCACCTTCATGCTTGCCGACCTGCGGGGTCTCCAAGGTCCGGCGCCGATCTTGGCGGGATTGTTCACCGTGGTCATGTTGGCGTCGATCGGGCTTCCCGGACTGTCGGGTTTCGTGTCGGAGTACTTGGTGCTGATCGGGACCTTCGCCACGCATCCTTGGTGGGCGGTGGTGGCGTCCTTGGGTGTGGTGCTCTCTGCGGTGTATCTCCTGTGGGCCTACCAACAGATTTTTCACGGTCCCGCGACGGCGGAGAACGCCGGCGTGTCCGATGCCTCAGTGCGCGAACGCTGGTTGCTCGCCCCCTTGGTGGCACTCATCGTGGTTCTCGGTGTGTATCCCACGATGGCTACCGCTCGCATTGAACCTTCGGTGCACAGCGTGATCGCTCACACTGATGCCAAGGGAGTGAACCAATGAAACTCACCATCCCGTCCATTGACTACCTGGCCCTGGCGCCCGAACTCAGCCTGATT
>CAINHL010000134.1 GCA_903848885.1 uncultured Actinomycetes bacterium | reverse complement strand
TCGCGTGCCAAGAGGGCCATTTGCTCCGGGGTGCTCACGGCCTTGGTTTCGGCAATCAGGGTTTGTTGCGCCATACGCATGGCATTGATTTGCTGCGTGGCGTTGGCGATTTCCGAGTTCTGGTGGAGCATGGTGGTCGCCGGGAAGGAGAAGGTCAGCACGGCGAGCGACACAACACTGACGAGCGGGACCAGCATCGTGTCGTTGTTCCAATGGAACGGAAATTTACTGTATGTGGCCATTTGCAGCTCCCGACAAAGCACGTCCACCTAAGAATGTAGCCCGTTCGCCGAGCTCTTCTTCTATTCGAAGTAACTGATTGTATTTTGCCACCCGATCGCTACGCGCTGGTGCACCGGTCTTGATTTGTCCTGCGTTGGTGGCCACCGCGAGATCAGCGATGGTCACATCCTCGGTTTCGCCCGATCGATGGGAAATCACCGCGCTGTAGCCAGCCTTTCGGGCCAGATCGATGGCGTCGAAAGTCTCCGACAAGGTGCCGATTTGATTCAACTTGATCAAAATTGAATTAGCCACGTGGTCGGTGATCCCCCGCTGCAAAATTGCCACGTTGGTGACGAAAAGATCGTCGCCCACCAATTGAATTTGGTCTCCTACACGCTGCGTGAGAAGGGCCCATCCATCCCAGTCGTCCTCGGCCATTCCGTCTTCAATCGACACGATGGGATATTTTTCGCAGAGTTCGGCCCAGTAGTCCACGAGACCAGCGGAGCTCAAGGTACGCCCTTCACCGTCAAGGTGATACGCACCGTCTCGATAAATCTCGCTGGTGGCGGGATCCAAGGCAATGGCAATATCGCGTCCGGGAGTTTTCCCCGTGCGCTCAATGGCTTCCATCAACACTTTCACCGCCGTCTCGTTATCCGGCAGGTTGGGCGCGAAACCACCTTCGTCGCCCACCGCGGTGGCTAAACCACGCTCGTCCAATACTTTCTTCAAGGCGTGATAGCCCTCAGTTCCCCAACGGAGGGCTTCGGAGAAGCTCGACGCGCCCACGGGCATCAACATGAATTCTTGGAAGTCAATGGAATTTTTGGCGTGGGCACCGCCGTTGATGACGTTCAGCATGGGGACCGGAAGCGTGGTTGCGTTAACTCCTCCTAGCGACACGTAGAGAGACAATCCGCTCTCCACCGCCGCCGCCTTCGCTACCGCCAATGACACCGCCAGAAGGGCATTCGCACCTAAGCGTGACTTATTCTCAGTGCCATCGAGATCGATGAGGGCCTGGTCGAGGCCACGCTGATCGTGTGCATCCCAGCCCAGAACCCGTGAACGAATTTCTCCGTTGACGTGAGCGACGGCGTTACTCACGCCCTTACCCATCCACGCGCTGCCACCATCACGGAGTTCCACGGCTTCACGGGCCCCGGTCGATGCGCCAGAGGGAGATGCGGCGCGGCCGCGGGCACCCGACGAGAGAGTGACGTCGGCCTCGACGGTGGGGTTTCCCCGAGAGTCCAAGATCATCCGTCCGACAACCTGCGTGATGGTACTCATGAGCGCCTCCTGCGACGAAAAACTACCCCTTACGCTACCCGTTCGCCTCTGGCGGAGCGGCGGAGAGCCCCTCACGGGACCGAATCTCATCACGAAGGCGTAGCGCTTGGTGTCGCAAAGCCGCTTCGAGGTCAACTCCCGCCTCGCGCGCAATATCGCTCACCACGGCCAGTAATTCTCCCCACGCCATCGACGACTCGGCGTCTACGACGGCGTCCGCCGCCACATCGTCGGGAAGCGACAGTCCCTTCAACACCGAGATGGCACGAGAGCGAAGAAGCTCTCCTTGCGCGGGTGCGCCGTCCATCATGTGCGCCTTGCGCCGCAATTTGGCGTACAGGGTCAACGCGGGCAGCTGGGTGGCGATTCCGTCGGTCACGCTCTCACGCTGCTTCTCGTCTCGCTTGAGAACTTCCCAACGTGCGGCCACATCATCGGAATCGGTGACGTCGACATCGCCGAAGACATGCGGGTGGCGATAAACCAACTTGTCCCGCACTCGGTCGGCAATGGAAGCGAGGTGGAAACGGCCGTCTTCTCGACCGAGTTCGGCGTGGAAGACGATTTGGAAGAGCAGGTCGCCGAGCTCTTCTTCCACGTGAGCGGCCGCGTCCGGGGAGTCGTGGTCGACGTAATAGTCCAGCGCGTCGAGAGCCTCGTAGGCCTCTTCAATGAGGTGGCGCGTCAAGGACGCGTGCGTTTGCTCTTGATCCCAGAGGCACTCCCGACGCAAGGTTTCCATCAACTCTGCCAGGTCGTCCATCGCCACACCGGGGGTGCGTACTTCGTTAATCCACACCGACGTGAGGTGATCGGCTTCTTCGAAACTTCCTAGTCGTTCCGCAGGGAGATCAACAATTTTCTCGTCCGGTAGGCCCACGTGGTGGAGCACCTGCACCAGAGTTCCCCGAGGAATACGATCACTCAGAAGAGACATCACCGCGGGGGAAAAGGTCTGGAGAACCAGAATGGGTCCTGGACCTCGGATGGAGGGACTGTCCCCGAGGGCGTCTTCAATGCGCAGCCCCACGGACATGGGATCACGCCCCAAGGCGCAGAGGACAACTTCAATGACGGAAATGGCGGGTTCGAGCGAGACCTCGACGTCGCTTCGTGCCCGCAATATTTCGACACTGCGCTCTGCCACTACGGGCGAGCCGGGCACGACGTATACGACGGGGTCATCCGACCCCTGCGCCAAGGAGACCAGATTCTCCGCGATGGCCTGATACACCTCATCAAAGGATTCGCCGGCCTCGTACAGGTGGTCGTAGCTCTCGACATCACCGAAAGCCGCCACCGCGGGGTGTCGTGCCGTGCGAAATCGCACCGTAGGTGCGGTACTAATGAGATCTCGCGTTCGCTCGGTGAGGTAGGCCTCATCACCGGGACCGAGGCCGACGACGACGATCCGTGCGGGGCTCATCTATTCGGCAGATCCCAAAGGTGCCGGTACCAAGGTGGCTGCAGGGCTCGTCGGAGGGAACACGCCCATCACTCCGTTGCTGTCACCCCACATACCCAAGGAACTATCGAGTTCTACCCGAGCGCTTTTTATCAGGGCGCTCAGAGTTCCCTGACCCACCGATTCATTATGGGTAGAAATATCGTTCGCCACTTGTGCTTTTGATTGAGCAAAAGTCGCCTGCGTCGCGGAAGTCAAGATGAAAAACACCGCTACTTGCGTAGTGCCGCTGGTGGCAGACACGGGATTGCCGAAGCGCCCCGGAGTGGTTCCCGCCACGGCGGATCGGGCGCTGGCGTAATACGGCGAACTGGGGCCGAAGCATCCGAGAGAGCCCCCCGTTGCCGCGTTGGGGGTGATGGAATACTGGCGAATTGCCGCCGCGGGACTTTCGCCGGACGCTACCGCATTTTGGAAACTGGATTGATTGGCCAGTGGTACCACCGCGTCGCTCACGCAGAGTATTTGATACTGCGTCGCGTTGGCTTGATAAAAGGCCAGCAAGTTAGCCGCGGTGGGATTGACCGAAGTCGTGGAGTAATTCGATATCGCCATACTGGCGGCGTGCGCGACCACCAGTTCTTCTTGAAGTCTCTGCGGCAAACTCCCTATCGCCACCGCCGCGGTGTCGGGACAGGTCCTCCCCGTTTTAGAAACGGTGGATGTTAAGGAGGCTTCTAAAGATGTCGCCGCGTCGGCGTATTGAGCCTTCGTCATCTGGAAGCCGAAGTGTGCTTCGTAGTTTTCAATGGTGTAGGACTGAATAATGAAATTAGTCCAGCTGGCCACGGCCGCCGTGCTGGGAGCGTTCGGATTCAGCGACGACGTCACGGGGACTTGGTACAGGGCGGCGAAGTAACACGAGAACGACGGCGATTGTTGGATTGCCGCCACGTCACGGAGAATTTGTGCGCGGTGCGCGGAGTGTCCGTTCACGGTCACGGCAGCGGATCCCGTCGCGCTCCCGAACCACGCACCGGCGGCCAAAGTAAAAATAAGAGCAAGGGGTAGAAAGACGCGGCGCATGGAAGTCATGTTAGTAAGGACTGTCTCGCCAACGGGCTACGTACGAAGAAACTTGATCACGTCACTCAAATCGCGGGCGTGAGCGCCCGGTGACATTTCGAGTCGTAATTGGTGCGAGGCATCGGTATACGTCACGTCGTCGAAGTTCTTTCGGCACCAAAGTTGCTGTGCTTCGCTCAGCGTGACGGGTGATAGTCGCCCCCACGGGCGCGATCGAATACCTGCTTTGGCGGGCAAAATTGCCGCTTCGGTGATACCCATTCCTAGACACTCCACCCGGAGTTCGCATACGGCCAAAAGGCCTTCGGCCTCTGCCGGCACGGCGCCATAGCGGTCGAGCCATTCATCGCGGATATCCGTAAGTTGCTCGTGCGTCGTGACCAGGGAAAGACGCCGATAAGCCTCGAGCCGATCGTCATCGGCTGGCATATAGGTCACCGGAATACTCGCGTCACCGCTGATATCAATGGACACTGCGTTCGGGACGACCACCACCTCGCCCTTGGCTTCGGCCACCGCTTCGGCGACGAGCTGCATATAGAGGTCGTACCCCACCGCCGCCACGGGACCCGATTGATGATGACCCAGTAAGTTTCCCGCGCCACGAATTTCGAGGTCCCTCATGGCAATTTTAAAACCAGCACCGAGTGCCGTATTGTCACCAATGGTGCGCAGGCGCTCAAAGGCGGTTTCCGTTAAAACGTGATCGGCAGGGTGGAAAAGATAGGCGTAGGCCCTCGCTCCGCCACGGCCGACCCGGCCACGTAATTGATGCAATTGACCCAGCCCTAGGCGGTCCGCTCGATCCACAATCAAAGTGTTCACGCTCGGCATATCGATACCGGATTCCACGATGGTGGTGCAGATTAAGACATCGTACTTTCGCTCCCAGAAGTCCACCACCACTCGCTCCAAGGTTCCTTCGTCCATTTGACCGTGAGCGACAGCGACGCGCGCTTCGGGAACGAGCTGACGAATCCGCTCGGCCACCAGGTCGATGTCGGCCACGCGATTGTGAACAAAGAAAGCCTGACCTTCACGCAGGAGTTCTCGACGCAGGGCCTCCACGACGGCGGCTTCGTTGTATTCGCCAACGTAGGTGAGAATTGGTCGCCGTTCTGCCGGAGGAGTTTGCACCATCGACAGTTCGCGAATACCGACGAAGGCCATCTCCAGGGTGCGCGGAATGGGGCTTGCGCTCAGGGTGAGAACGTCCACCCCTACCGCCCTCTTCTTAATTGCTTCTTTGTGATCCACGCCGAAACGTTGTTCTTCGTCAACCACCAATAGTCCCAGGTCCTTGAAAGTGATGTTGGCGTCGAGGAGCCGATGCGTTCCCACCACCACGTCGACGGAGCCATCCTTTAAACCGGCCAAAGTTTTTTTGGTTTCCTTCTCGTCCACGAAACGACTGAGCATGGCCACCCGCACGGGGAAGCCAGAGAACCTCTCCAACAGAGTGGCCAGGTGCTGGCTGGCCAAGAGGGTCGTGGGAACGAGGAAAGCCGCCTGTTTATTGTCCTGCACCGCTTTGAAAATCGCGCGGACGGCAATTTCGGTTTTGCCGAACCCCACGTCGGCGCAGACCAATCGATCCATCGGCTTCGGCGACTCCATGTCGGACTTCACCTCTTCGATGGCGCGTTCCTGGTCCACGGTAAGGGCGTAGGGAAAGAGAGACTCCATGTCGAATTGCCAGGGGGTGTCTGGACTAAAGGCGTGACCCGTCACCGCAATGCGCTCTCGATAAAGATCCACCAAATCTTGCGCCACCAGCATGGCCGCCACACGAGCTTTAGCCCGCGTTTTTTGCCACTGCTCGGAACCCATGCGGGCCAAAGTCGGGGCCTCTCCCCCACTGTAGGGAGTGAGCGCATCAATTTGGTTGCTGGGCCAATAACTGCGACCATCTTTAAATTCCAAAATGAGATAGTCCCGCAGAGCACCATTCATTTCGCGCGAGGTGGATCCGGCGTAACGCGCTACCCCGTGTTGACGGTGCACCACGTAGCTCCCCACGCTCAGGCCATCGAAGAACCCCGCCACGTTGCGCGCACGACTTCGCGGAGCTCGGTGGACGCTGCGACGACCCGACACGTCCGTGTCGCTCCATACCGTGAACTCCCCGTCGGGTGAGACGAATCCCTGCGGGAGACCGCCCACGACCACGCACATTTTCACCTCACCCACGTCATCGGGATTGTCCGAGACCTCCAGGCCACGCGAGCGCAGGGCTTCGATGAGATAGTTCGCCGTCTGCGTCGAGGTGGTAACGATGACCCCTCGCTGCGATGGCGACCACGTGGCGGCAATGTCCGCTACCCGAGTGACGTCGCCCGCTAGCGGAGGTGGCGAAGTAAATTCCACCAAGGGTGAACTGGCGTGATGGGGCGCACCGGACAGTGACAGCTTCCAGAGCGACGGTAAATCCTCCACGTCGCGTTGCCAGAAAAAGAGGGGAATGTCATCAGTGGCTCCCCAGGTCGCCCCCACGGCCCTCGCAAGGTCGCCTTCTTCGCGAAGAATCTCTCGCGCGCGCTCGTGTACCCGTTCACCGTCGACGACCATCACGAATGGGGTCTCGGGGAAATCGTCGATGACGCTGCGCCCTTCGGTGGCAAACCACGGCAGCCACGCTTCCATGCCGTCAAAAACTTCGCCGTCGGCCAATCGCTGGAAAATGTTACGGCCCCAGGGTTGCGAGTCCGCCAGCGTGGTGGCCCGTCTCCGCTGGGCGTCGTCCAAAGCCCATTCGCGGGCAGCAAATACTTCAATGCGGTCCACGTCGCGGAGGGAGCGCTGATCCGCCACGTCAAAAATCGTCAGACGCTCCACTTCGTCACCGAACAGATCGATGCGGACGGGCTCGTCCATCTGCGAGGGCCAGAGATCAACAATCCCTCCACGCACCGCGAACTCGCCGCGGTGTTCGACGGTCGGCTCGCGGCGATAGCCGAGAGTCACGAGTCGCAGCAACAACTCGTCTCTGTCAATCTCGCCCCCTCGTTCGACTGCGATCGGGGCGGCGACAGCGCCCACGGGAGTCACCTGGGTCACGGCGTGGACGGAGGCCACGACGATCAACGGAGCGCGGCCCTGCGTGATGCGCCATCGCAATTCGCTGCGCCGGCCCATCACCGATACGTCGGGACTGACACGTTCCAGCGAGTGAATATCCCAGGCCGGCCAGACCCCCACCTCGTCACCCAGAAAAGCTTCCAGCGCCAAAGCGAGTTGCTCGGCTTCCGAGGAGGTGGAAGTAATGATGACGCTGCGGTCGTGGCCGCGTGCCACGATGGCCGCGACCATGGCCGCAGCAAAATGGGGAACCACAATTTCACCGTGGCCACTCAGTGAAGGCCAACTCGTGGCGACTCGCTCACAGAGCGGAGCGAGAACCCCCTTAGTCACGAGACATGGCGTTGATGCGGCGCTGAGCGGCTTCCACGCTGGTTTCGTTGAGAAAGATATCGAGCGCATCACTCGCGTCGGCCACCATTTGTTCGTACGTTGCGCGACGCGCACCAGTCATTTTGGATAAGACCCAGGAGGCGCCCTGTTCTTTCGTGGGGGGTTTGCCGACGCCGATACGCAGTCGGAGGAAATCTTGGGTTCCGGTCGATCCGGCGATGGACTTTAAACCGTTATGCCCCGCGAGACCGCCTCCCACCTTCAGTTGCAGGCGCCCCGGCTCGAGGTCCAGTTCGTCATGGGCGATCACCACTCGGTCCATCCCCGCAAGGGATACGCGCTCGAGGAGTGGGTTCATGGCCGCGCCGGATTCGTTCATGTAGGTGGTGGGAACTGCCAAGGTGACCCGACCAATTGGGGTGGTGATGGTGGCGGTGGCACAACGTTGCCGGCTTTCCACCTTCAGTTGCGCTCCGTGAGCCTGGGCTAAGCGACGAACCGCATCTCCACCGACGTTGTGACGCGAACCTTCGTATTCACTGCCGGGGTTCGCGAGACCCACGATGAGAAAATCGCTGGGTGCGCCGCGCCGATCACTTGAGCGACGGGGACGCCGAAGCGCCACGTTGAACTATTCCGGGGCGCCGGGCGCCTTGGCCGTGGTCGCCGCGCGTCCCGCGCGAGTCGTCACGACCGACAAAGCGTGATCCTGAGCTGCTTGGACACCGGCCGGCAGAAGAACGTCTTCAATACGAATGGCGTCACCGGGCGTCAGGTGCGATACGTCAACGTCAATGTGCGTCGGAATCTGGTCGGGGCGAGCAATCAAAAGGATCGAGAACAACTGCTGGTCAACTTCCCAGTCAGCGTGACGGACTTCGACGGCGTCACCGATCATGTGCAGGGCAACCTCCACCGTGACGCCCTTGTTGGGGTCAACGACCTGAAAGTCGATGTGCGCGACGGTGCCACGAACGGGGTGGCGCTGAATTTCACGCGCCATGACGGTGAAGACCGCTCCGTCAGCATCGAGGGTAATCAGGGTGTTGAGACCTTGGTCACCGGACACGGCGGTGCGGAATTCCTTGGCGTTCACCGCAACGGGCAGGGGCTGTACGCCTTCGCCGTAGACCACGGCCGGGATGTGTCCCTCGCGACGCAGACGACGCATGGGGGCACTGCCGATTTCACGATTGGTTTTGGCGCTCAGAGTGGCCTGCGACATGGGTAATTCTCCTCAGTAAATGTGACGCACCGCGGGTGGCGCACAGGAAAACCAGTCTAGCCGAAGGAGAGAAGGACTCCCGGAGGCGCTAGAGAAGGTTCTCTCCGTTGAAGATTTCCGAGACCGACGAGTCGTCGAAAATGGCCGCGATGGCATTGGCAATGATGGGGGCCACACTAAGAATCTCCAGCTTTTCGAATCGACGACTCGGCGAGATGGGAATGGTGTCGGTCACGATGACCCGGCTGACGGGCGCATTTTGGAGGCGTTCCGTGGCCGGATCGGAGAAGACGGCATGGGTCGCCATGACCCAAATCTCCGCCGCCCCTCGCGACTTGAGCAGATCGCACGCAGCCACGATGGTGCCGGCGGTGTCAATCATGTCGTCAATGACCACGCAGTGGCGTCCCTCAACGTCACCCACGATGTGGCGGGCTTCGGAGACGTTCATTTGACCACGCGGTCGTGTCTTGTGCACCAGCGCTAGGTCGCAACCAAGGTGTTGGCTGTAGCGTTCGGCTACTTTCACCCGTCCCGCGTCCGGTGCGACCACCACCAATTCATGCGGGTCGGTGTTCGTCTTGAGATATTCCTCCAGCACGGGGGCCGCCACCAAATGGTCCACCGGGACGTCGAAGAAGCCTTGAATTTGACCCGAGTGAAAGTCCACGCTCAACACGCGATCGACGCCCGCGGTCTGCATGATGTCGGCGAGCAATTTAGCGGTGATGGGCTCACGTCCGGCCGACTTACGGTCTTGACGCGCGTATCCGTAATTCGGGATCACCGCGGTAATGCGCTTGGCGGAGGCGCGCTTGGCGGCGTCAATCATGATGAGTTGTTCCATCACGGTGTCGTTGACGGGGCGACAATGTGTCTGCACGATGAAGACATCACTCCCGCGGATGGAATCATCAAATCGACAGTGAATCTCACCATTCGCAAATTCGCGCAAGTTGGGCTCGGTTAATACCAGACCGAGCTGCGCAGCAATGGCGGCGGCAAGTTCGGGGTGCGAACGACCTGAACTAATAACGAGGCGACGTTTTGAAAGGGATTCCACATCCATGAGCGTACCCTGCTCCCTGCACAAAATATTGCTGGCTCGCGCGCCCTAGGTCAAGTGTTCGCCGGGAGCGAGATGGCCACGCGCGACCACACTGCTTCCCGGTGCGATGCGGAGCAGCGCGCCCCACGACCCCTCCACCCGAGCTCGCGCGCCCACCAGTGAATCTCGGAGATTTACGTCCGGGCCCAACAGGGCCCCCTGACCGATTTGGCAATTCCCTTGCAGAATCGTGCGAGCTCCCACCACCACGCCCGCAGCTACTTCCACGGCATCATCAATGACAACCGTGCTGGCGTCACGAAAAGTTACGCCGCGAGCGGACCAGTCATTCAGTGTCCGCCGGCGAGCAATCTCACGCACGGCGGCCAATTGTTCGCGTGTATTAACCCCGAGAACTTCATCCGTATCGTTAATGGGCATACCTTCGACTCCGCACCCAGCCTCGCGGAGAATTGCCACCACGTCCGTCAGGTAGTACTCGCCTTGGGCGTTATTCCGACCGAGTTTTTCAAGGGCTTCGCGGAGCACGCTCGCGCGCACAATCATCACCGAGGTGTTGATTTCGCGAATCTCGCGTTGCTCCTCCGACGCATCACGTTCCTCCACGATCGCCGTCACGTCACCCTGGGAATCACGAATGATGCGGCCATATCCGGTCGCCTGATCCAAGGTGGCCGTCAGAAGGGTCAGCGCGGCACCCGACGTTCGGTGATGATCCACGAGTCGGCGCAGTGAGTCGGCTCGCAGCAAGGGGCAATCTCCCGGGACAATTAGTACGTCACCGTCACTCGCACCGAGCACTGTGGCCACTTCGTCCATCGCGACGAGCACGGCGTGCCCCGTCCCGAGCTGGTCGTATTGAGTGGCGAAGTGAAGGTCAACTCTCGAAGGAAGTGTTTCACGAACCGAACGCTCGACCCATGCCGCTTGATGTCCCACCACCAGCACCCGACCCGTGACCGCGTCAAACTCGGTGGCCGCTACTACCCGAACGATCATGGGCGTGCCGTTCACCAGATGCAGAGGCTTGGGACGCAAGGAGCCCATTCGGGTTCCTTCGCCCGCCGCCAAAATCACGGCGCAGATGGGTCTATTCACCCCACCATCTCTATCAGTTGGACCTACCATGAATGAGGTGGAGCCCATTGCGTACGACGAATTCAGTTTCTTACCGGACAACATTTCCGAGTGGAATCTCACCGTCGCGATCCCAACGGTCACCCGTAAACGCTTCCGCGTGGCAGAGGGTATCGAGTTAAGTGCTCTGATTTGGGGGGACCGCGCACCAGAGCTCGCCCTCCTTCACGGAGGCGGGCAGAACGCCCACACCTTCGACACCGTGGCCCTCGCCCTCGAACGACCACTCATCTGCGTGGACTTACCCGGTCACGGACACAGCGACGGCGGACCCTACGGCTCCGCGGCCATTTCCTCTCACGCCGATCTGGTGGCCACGGTGCTCGCCGCGAGCTGTGACGGTCCTGTTCCCCTCATCGGAATGTCCCTCGGGGGCCTGACCTCGATTCTCATCGCCGATCGATACCCCGCCCTCGTCTCGCAATTGATTTTGATCGACATCACCCCGGGTGTTACGGGTTCCAAGGTCAAACACATCACCGATTTCGTCAACGGCCCGCAGTCCTTTCCCGATTTTGATGAATTACTCCAACGCACGATCGCCTTTAATCCCACGCGGAGCGTTTCCTCACTTCGTCGAGGAATTCTTCACAACGCCGTCCAGCAAGCCGACGGGAGTTGGGTGTGGCGACACCAACGTCACCGCGACGCCCCGGCGCTCGAGACGCCCCCCACCGAAAATCTCTGGGACGTCCTAGAACGATTGACCCTGCCCCTCACCTTGATTCGCGGGATGGCGTCGGGCTCGGTGGTTGATGACAGCGACGAGGTGGAGTTACGTCGCCGTTGCCCCCAGGTGGTCGTTCACCACGTTGCGGGCGCGGGACACTCCGTCCAGGGCGATGCTCCCGTCGAACTGGCGCGATTGCTTGCGCAGCAGTGCGATGAGTAATGGCTGGCCGGGGAGGGCTCGAACCTCCAACATACGGATTCAAAGTCCGTTGTTCTGCCAATTGAACTACCGGCCATCGCTGTCTGTCACAATCTTCTCAGATTCTTACGAAGCTTCGAAAATGTATTCATCCTGCCTTGCCACACTAGAGCCCACGACCACCCCGAAAGTTTCAGGCTTCCTATGAGCACTACCCCCCACGCCACCATTGCCCTCGTCGAGGACGACGACGCCATTCGCACCGCCTTGACGCGAGCGCTCAAACTCAACGGTTACCACGTCGAAGCCTTTGCCGACGGCACCAGTGCCTTGAGCGCCATTGGCCTTCGCTCACCCGACGCCCTGATACTCGATCTCCAGCTTCCGGATATTGACGGTCTGGAAATCACCCGACGGATTCGCGCGGCGGGTGATAGCACTCCCATTTTGATTTTGACCGCGCGTAACGCCGTCAATGACCGCGTGGCCGGTCTGGATGCCGGAGCCGATGACTACTTAGTTAAACCCTTCAACCTCGAAGAGCTCGCCGCGCGCCTGCGCGCACTCTTGCGCCGGACAAGTAGCCACGACGACGACTCCGCCACGCTACGTTTCGACGATCTGATCCTCAATCGCTCCACTCGCGACGTGGAGCGCAGTGGACGCGCAATTCACTTGACGCGGATTGAATTCGAGCTGCTCGAACTCTTCCTGCAGCACCCTCGCCAAGTTCTCACCCGCGAACAACTCCTCGACCTGGTCTGGGGTTACAACTTCGATTCCGGCACTAATTCCCTCGCGGTGTACGTGGGCTACCTCCGGCGCAAGCTCGAAGAGGGCGGAGAATCCCGCTTGCTGCACACCGTTCGCGGCGTGGGTTACGCCCTGCGCAACTCGTGACCTTTCAACGCCGTATCATCGCCGCCATCGCCTCGGTGGTGGTCATCAGCGTTCTCGCCGTCTGCGCTTTGGCGGAATATAACGCCCGAAGTGCGGTCGTTCAATCGGCGGACCATTCGCTCGTCACCGCGGCGCACGTCAATGGTTCCGAACCCTTCGGAGAAGAGTCACCAATAACCGGAGTCTTCTTCCAATTAGTGATGGCTGACGGAACATCCATTCCCACCAAGGGGCTTCCCGTCGACGCCGTCATGCGGGCCCACGCATCCTCTCGAATGCCCGAACTGATCCGCACCATCCACTTTCGGGCACAAACTTTTCGACAACTGCTCATTTCGCTCCCCGTGAACACCAGGATTGAATGCCCAAACGAATTACGCGTGATCTGCGTTACCGAGATGCCTTCCGTTCAGGTATTCAGCTTGAACATTTCCGGCCAGCAAGAACAAATCACCGATCTGAATAGAAACCTGATTGTGGTCTTCGTCGTCATGCTCGCGGTTGGCTTGGCGCTCGCCGTCGGAGCTGCGCGGACGGCCGTCCGTCCCTTAGTCCGGGTCACCGCCGATATCGAAAGCATTGACCGTCGCAAGAATTTCTCCCTACGTTTGGAAGAAGGGGGGCTCGACGAAATCGGCCGGCTCCGCAGGACCTTCAATTCTTTATTGTCGACGGTCGAGGAATCCCAAGTTCTCCAGCAACAATTAGTGATGGACGCCAGCCACGAATTACGCACCCCTTTGACGTCCTTGCGCATGAACGCGGAACTTCTCCAGCGCAGCGATCTCGACTCTGAGGAAGTGCACCAAATTACTGACGACGTGGTGAGTCAGGTTGATGAGCTCACTTCGCTTACCCGTGACCTCGTGGAACTGGCTCGCGGCGAACACTCGCAAGGGGATATCGAGCAACTTCGACTCGACGAAATTGTCGCCGAATGCGCCTTAACGGCAAACACGCACGCCCGTGTACGCAATATTTCGCTTACCACGGACCTCCATCCGCTCGCCCTCGATGGGCGTCAGGACCGTTGGGAGCGCGCCATCAGTAATCTCATCAACAACGCGATTAAGTTCACTCCCGCCGGTGGTCAGGTACGCATTTCGACTGATTCCTCGCGACTCATCGTCGAGGACAGCGGGTCGGGCGTCATCCCCGCCGAGCGCGAATTCGTGTTCGAACGCTTTTGGCGCTCGCCGTCATCGCGCTCACAACCCGGCTCGGGACTCGGACTGGCGATTGTGGCGCAGGTGGTCGCCGAGCATGATTGCACCATTGCGGTGAGCGCCAGCCACGATTTCGGTGGAGCGGCATTCATCGTTACTCTCCCTGACGCCGTGGGTGTCCACCACCCCGTCTGACCCAGAAATAGCCAGAAGTGGCGACGGCGCTGCCCGACCTAGTAGCGTCATCTAAGCCATGGGATCCTTAATTAAGAAGCGCCGTAAGCGCATGCGTAAAAAGAAGCACAAGAAGATGCTGAAGCGAACTCGCTGGCAGCGTCGCGCCGCCGGTAAATAAGCACTCTCAGCGTCGCTTCGGCACGCTCGTGACTTCCACCATTACCGCTGGTCCTACGGGACTATCAATCTGTTGACGCGCCGGCGTCGAGTTCAGCCAACCTTCAACGAAAACGGTCGAACCCGAACCACAGAGTTCGACATCTCTGCCCGTCTCGCTCACCCACCAGCTCATTAGTTCTCCGAGCCGAGGCTCCACCGCCACCGCCGCCGGAGCCAGATGGTTCCGACCCGAGGCCCAGTTTCCCTGCGCCCGTAGTTCGTCGTAGGCCCGGTAACAGTCAGCCGTGGAGATGGCGAAGGAAGGAATCAGCAGAGTTAGTTTTCTCTCCACGTAGGGGAGTTCTACGAGTTCGTCACCGATGCCGGATACCTCCGCCCGTCCGCCGTGGAGGCAGAAGGGCACGTCGGCGCCGAGGGTCACCGCGAGCGCCACATCCGTCACGCCCGCCCAGTGGAGAATGGCCGCCGCATCCGACGAGCCACCCCCGAGTCCACCGCCCGCAGGAATGTTCTTCTCGACGTCCACATGGGCGCGGCGGCCCGCCAACCGCAGGGCGCGCGAAATGAGATTGTCGTCGCCGGTGCTCATCGCTTCGGTAGACGCTCGGGAGGTGCTCAGGATTTCCAGCCCCTCCCCCTCGGATACTTCGATGAGGTCATAGAGATCCACGCTCATCATCTCACTACGCAGTAAGTGATACCCGTCATCGCGTCGACCAGTGATCTCCAGATTCCAGGTGACCTTGGCGGGAGCCAGCAGGCGCATTAGCGAGCCTCGGCCAATCGGGCGAACTCCTCGAGTGTGAGCTCTTCGGGGCGACGGGTGGGATCCACCCCTGAGGTTTCGAAGGTCTCCGCCGTGGCCCAACTCACCAGGGAGCGACGCAGCATTTTTCTCCGCTGTGCGAACGCCATGCGGATGACCTCAAACAGTCGCTCCTCGCTGACCCGCGCGGGGTCGATGGCCACGGTGGGGCGACGTGTAATGGAGACCAACGCAGAGTCCACTTTGGGGCGCGGCAGGAAGACGGACGGGGGAACTTTGCCCACGATGCGTGCGTCGGCGTAATACTGCACCCGCAGCGAGACGGCCCCGAAGGCCTCTTCCCCTGCGTGGGCCGCCAAGCGTTCACCGGCTTCCAACTGCACCATGACCAGCATCCGGGTGACCAGCGGCACAGTTTCCAACAAGTGTAAAACCACGGGCGTGGCGATGTTGTACGGCAAATTAGCCACCACCACCATCTCGCGCCCGTCGAGCAGCGTTTGGTAGTCCGCCTCCAGGGCGTTGGCGTGGTGCACTATCACGCCGTGCGGCGTGACCACGTTGCGCAGAGGTTCCAAAAGAAATCTGTCGACTTCCATGGCGTGAACCTGGGCGCCGGTTTCTACGAGCGCCAGAGTCAAGGAACCGAGTCCGGCACCGATTTCCAAGACGACGTCCCCAGGACCCACTTCGGCCAAACGGGCAATACGCCGAACGGTATTCGGGTCGACCACAAAGTTCTGACCTAGGGCCCGGGAGGGATGCAATTCGAATTCGGCCAGCAGTCCCGCCACCGTGGTGCGCGAATGTGTCACCAGGTCACAATAACGGGGACCACGCCACGCCAGAGGGGGGCAAAGGTCTGGAAATACTGGGCCGAAAGATCAACGGCATTAAGGGGATTGGGAGCCTCGGTGTCATTAACCACGCAGGTGATGGTCGCCCCCGTGGCGAGATCGCGGACCCAAATACGCGTTCCCCGCGGCAGATAGGACACGGCACACAGGCCAGGTCGTCGGCTGTACCACGTGGCCCGGCCAGTGCGGTGCGGG
>CAINHL010000133.1 GCA_903848885.1 uncultured Actinomycetes bacterium | reverse complement strand
TTCGCAAGCCCTCCGAGACCCGAAACCAGCACGAGCGAGAACTTTCTGGAGGCGTTCACCTACTCCGTCGTTCACGCGTCAACTACCTCGTTGTTACGGTTCTCGAGGTCGTCGGCAATCTCGAGGGCCACCTCTACCGGTGTGAGAAATTTCTCGATAGGTGGTAATTCGCTTACGTGCGACAGCCCTAGGCGGTCAAGGAATAGCTCTGTCGTTCCGTAGAGGACGGGTTGACCTGGACCTTCGCCGACGCCACGAGACTCGATGTAACCGCGTTGCTCCAACAGACGAACCACTCCATCTACATTGACCCCGCGCAGTCCAGAGATCTGCACCCGACTAACTGGTTGGCGATACGCGATGATGGCGAGAGTTTCCAAAGCCGCAGAAGAAAGTCGATGCGAGACGTCTCGATTCGCAAATCGACCCACGATCTCCTCCATATCGGGTGAACTCTGCATGGTCCAACCACTTGCGAGATGAACATAAACGAAGCCCCTTCGCTCGTCGACGGCGTCTTGACGCAAACGGTGCAACACCGTTTCGACACTTTCCGTCTCCACACCGATGACGTCCGCGAGTTCTGCAGCCGTAATTGGTTCCAGAGCGACGCACAGCATCGATTCGAGAATTTGCTCTAGTGAATTTTCATCCCTCATAGACATCAACCATTTCTATTTCTATGTCACTGCGTTCAGATATCCATTCGATCTCTACGTCGCCGAAAGTAATGCCCTGCCCGAGTGCCACGTGCCCAAGTTTGCACAATTCGAGAAGAGCAAGGAAATGGACAATAACTTCAATACGGGTAGTCGCGTGAGCGATGAGTGCACGGAAGGAAACCTTCCCCATGGTTGGCAACTGCCCAGCGAGGGAAAGAACGGTCTCTGTGACCGTCACTGAATCGACAGTTACATGGTGCAGAGTTACCAAGGGAATTGGTTTCTCCTCGATTCCCTTCAGGAATGCCATGGCCAACATGTCGGGGGTTACACCCAGCAAAAGATCCGGTGCGGTGACTGTAAAATCGGCGTTGAATCCTACGAGCCGGGGGTGGGAGCGATGGGCCCGATCGAAAAGACTTACAAAAACGTGTGCCAGCGAGCCGTACGTTCTGAGTTCTAGGAGTCTCGCCAGAAGAACGTCGCGCTCCTCCCAGCCCACGAATTCTTCGTCAGGTTCGCCCATTTCTGGCCGAGGCAACAGACGGCCTGACTTCATTTCTAAAAGTATTGCGGCAATGAGCAGGAATTCCGAAAGTTCGTCCATCGAAACGTTTGTTTGTTCGTTGTGAACTACGGCGACGAAACTGTCAACGAGGGGTGCAATTTCTACATCCAAAATATCGATGTCGTGACCAGAAATAAGTTCCAGAAGCTTTTGAACTGGGCCGCTAAACGCCGGCGTCGTCACGACGAAGGTCATGCTGCGACATTAGTGCAACCTGAACCCAAGAGCTGACTGCGAGTATCGTGGGACTATGCGAATCCTGTCCGGAATACAGCCGAGCGGCGTCCCCCATCTCGGAAATTATCTCGGAGCCGTCCAACAGTGGGTTCATCATCAAACCCCTGATTCGTTGTACTGCGTAGTCGATCTACACGCCATAACTAAAGAAATTGCACCGGATAGCCTCCGACGTCAAACCATAGAGTGCGCGGCGTCGCTGTTCGCCTGTGGTCTCGACCAAGAGAGCAGCACTCTCTTTGTGCAAAGCCACGTCGAGTTTCATCCGCGGCTTTCCTGGTTGCTGGAATGCGTGGCGTCTGTGGGCGAATTGCGCCGCATGACGCAATTCAAGGAAAAGGGCGAGAAGCAGGAGTTGCACCGCGTTGGATTGTTCACCTACCCCGTTCTGATGGCGGCCGACATCTTGTTGTACGGCACGACGCACGTACCAGTTGGCGACGACCAACGACAGCATCTGGAGCTCGCCCGAGAGATCGCTAATAGGTTTAATAACACCTACGGTCAGACTTTTGTCGTTCCGGAGCCCATCTACCCTTCCGTGGGCGCTCGCGTGATGGATTTACAGGAACCCACACGGAAAATGTCGAAATCGGTCTCTAGCCCTCTCGGGAAGATTGAGATTCTTGATTCGCCAGAGGAAATTTCCAGGAAAATTAAAAAGGCAGTGACCGATACGGACTCCGTCGTTGATTATGACTGGGAGAAGAAGCCTGGGCTGTCGAACCTTCTCGACCTACTAGCTGCCGCAACGGGAACTGAACCCCAAAAGCTTGCCGAGAACTACACCCGCTACGGTGACCTCAAGGCCGATACCGCAGAAGCAGTCGTTGCGATGCTTCGGCCTATTCAAGATCGCTACGCAGTTTTAATCGATGATCCGTCGCAGATCCTTTCGCTGTTGAACGAAGGTGCACAAAGGGTGCGACCCGTGGCTCAGGCCACGTACGCCCGCGCGAGTGAAGCGATGGGTTTGTTAGCCCAGTGAGTTAATCCAGACATTCTGAAACCAGCCAAGTGCATGTCCAGTGAAATGCAGAGTGAATGAGTCGAGGATAAAGAGAACCATCACAATGGGAAGAGCCCTATTGCGAAAGGCGAAGTACTGACCAAGTTTGTGTCGCGGAACGAACGCTTCGAGCAAGGCCGAACCATCCAAGGGTGGTATCGGAATCAAATTGAATATCGCTAAGGTCAGATTGACGATCCCAAAATCGATACCGAAGGAAATCAGCCAGATGGTCCACTGAGAGGGAGACGGACCGTAAATGAGATCAGCAATATTCGCGAGTTTGCAGGAAGTCCAAGCGATGAGACTCAAGATAATGTTCGTGCTCGGTCCAGCGAATGAAACTAACAAGGAATCACGTCGGGGATGGCGAAGTCGATTGACGGAAACGGGAACGGGCTTTGCCCAGCCAAAAGGTGGCAGGCCCGAAAAAATCATGATGGCAGGCAAGAGGAGCGAACCCACAGGGTCAACGTGGCTGACGGGATTTAGCGTCAGCCTGCCGGCGTCCTTCGCGGTCCGATCCCCGCACCAATAAGCGACGACTCCGTGAGAGACCTCATGGAAAATAATCGACGGGACAATGGCCAGGATAAAGATGATCCACGTAGTCACCCTGTAGTTCTACCAGTTAGGAATGGGCGCGTGGATGTGCAGCTGTGTAGGTATCGCGAAGCGTTCGAATAGATACACCGGTATACACCTGTGTGGTCGATATCGAGGCGTGACCCAGTAACTCTTGGACAACTCTGATGTCGGCCCCATTCGCGAGCATGTGGGTAGCGCATGAATGCCGAAACACGTGCGCGCTCAAGCTGCTGGCATCCACGCCGGATCGCAAGGCCCGTCGGTGTATCAGGAGGTCGATTCCTTGACGGGTGAGCCTGCCACCGCGGGAATTAACGAAAAGGGCATACTGGTCCGGTTTGAGTAAGCGCACCCGAATAGGGAGATAGCTCTGCAGTGCTCGCACAACGTGTCGCCCCAATGGGACGAGGCGCTGCTTTGAGCCCTTTCCGGTTAATCGAATGAGCTCCTCATCGAAGTCCACATCAGAAATATCGCACGAAACTAGTTCGCTGACTCTACATCCTGTTGAGTAAAGAAATTCAAAGATGGCCTGGTCGCGGTAGTCGAGGTCATCTTCTGGTGCGATATCCAAGAAGCGTGACACCGCTTCCTCGGTGATGGGCTTGGGTAGACCCTTCCGCCGACCGTGCGATGTAACCGACTGTGCGGGATCCGCCAAGATAATTCCGTCATCAAGCAAGAAGCCGTACCAGCCCTTTATGGCGGATAGCGCTCTGTTGACCGTGGCGGGTGAAGAACCGTGCCCTCGTTGCTCCGCGAGGTACTTCTCCAGTGTTTTTTCGCGCGCCGAGAAGGCATCTGTGTCCACTTGCGCGCACCAATCAAGGTAATGAACGACATCCCGTTGATACGCCTCGAGGGTGGCCAACGCTCTCCCCTTCTCGATCAGCAACCATTGGAGGTAGGAATCGAGTGATTCTCGTGCTGCTGCAGAACCGGCCATCTCCGATTGCGAGCGCCCCGCTAAATGTACGAGGCGTCGCCGACCTTCAGTATCTGGGGTTCGCGACC
Organism: uncultured Actinomycetes bacterium; assembly: GCA_903848885.1. Classification (GTDB taxonomy): domain Bacteria; phylum Actinomycetota; class Acidimicrobiia; order Acidimicrobiales; family RAAP-2; genus RAAP-2. Next base: position 7,691 of record CAINHL010000133.1, on the reverse strand, counting down.
ATCCGATCGGAACGCCGCTGCAACTATCAAGCCATCGAAGAGCGGGTGTGCGCGATCGGGTCGACTTTTGAACTCGGGGTGAGCTTGTGTTCCTACAAAATAGGGATGACTCGGCAATTCCACAAACTCAACAAGACGACCATCAGGAGATGTTCCTGAACACATCATTCCGGCGGCTTCAAAACGATCTTTAAACATTGCGTTGAACTCGTATCGGTGGCGGTGGCGTTCCGAAACGACCAGCGAGCCGTAGAGCTTCGCGACCATTGAGCCTTCATTCAACATGGCAGGATAAGCCCCGAGTCGCATCGTGCCACCCATGTCCGAGACATTCTGTTGGTCTGCCATCAAAGCGATGACCGGGTGGGACGTTGATTGGTCAAACTCGGTTGAATGGGCGCTCGCCAAATTAAGGACGTTCCGTGCGTATTCAACCACCATTATCTGCATTCCCAGGCAGATTCCCAAGAGCGGAATGTTATTGGTGCGAGCGATGTAGGCAGCAGAAATCATTCCTTCGATGCCCCGTTCACCGAACCCGCCAGGGATAATGAGTCCATCAAACTGGCGGAGGTACTCTGCGTCGATCTCTCCGGGAACCTTTTCGGCATCAATCCAGGTGATTTCGGTTTTCGCGCTGTGTGCGAAACCGGCGTGACGAATCGATTCCGCCACACTGAGGTAGGCGTCCGACATGGTGACGTATTTGCCAACAACACCGATTTTGAGAACGCTCTTGGTGCCGTGGACCCTTTCGACCACGTTTCTCCAAATGGATAAATCGATGGGATTGTCGACGGTAGAGATGTTGAGGGTTTCACACACGATGGTGTCAAGCCCCTCTTCGTGCAAAGTGATGGGAATGTCATAAATCGATGGCGCATCTACCGCACTCACCACGGCCTTAATAGGCACATCGCATAATAGCGAAATCTTGTTTTTTAGAGCTTGGGAAATTGGCTGATCACTACGACAAACTATGACGTCGGGCTGAATTCCCCGACTACGTAGCTCGGTTACCGAGTGCTGCGTCGGCTTAGTCTTTTGTTCGCCCGATGGTGCAAGGTAGGGGACCAAGGTCAGGTGGATGTAACAGACGTTGTCTTTCCCCGCGTCACGACGATACTGACGGATGGCTTCAATAAAGGGAACAATTTCGATGTCCCCCACCGTGCCACCAACTTCAACGATCACGATGTCTGACCCCTGCGTTCCTAAGCGCCGAATTCTGCTTTTGATCTCATCCGTTACGTGGGGTATTACTTGGACGGTTTTGCCCAGATAGTCACCGTGTCGTTCCTTGGCGATTACGTGGGAGTAAATCGAACCGGTGGTCGTGTTGGACATTCGGTTTAGTGGCTCGTCGATAAACCGTTCGTAATGTCCAAGATCGAGGTCTGTTTCCCCACCATCATCAGTGACGAAAACTTCGCCGTGTTCGCCAGGATTCATTGTTCCTGGATCAACGTTGATATACGGATCGAGCTTGCACATGGTGACTTTGAAGCCGCGCGATTTCAGAAGTCTGCCTAGGCTTGAAGCCGTCAGTCCCTTGCCGAGAGAGGAAGACACTCCACCAGTAACAAAAATGAACTTAGGTGCTTTTCGGTCATCGGCCACGGAACAAAATTCTAGCCAATTTATCTAGGGTGCGGAGCGTTGCGAAAGCCTTTCTTCGAGCATTTTCCGCGCTAATTGGCGGGACTCCTCCACCTCGGTCATTCCTGAGAGCATTCGAGATATCTCATCGATGCGGTCCTGCCCTTCGACCCGACGAACCGAGATCTCGGTCCGACCCTCGTGCACTTGTTTCGACACAGCCCAATGCCTGTCTGCTTTAGCAGCTATCGAAGCTAGGTGGGTGACGACTATGACTTGCTGATGGCGCGATAACTCCCATAGGCAGTCTCCGATACTTTCACCCACCGCTCCGCCAATTCCTGCGTCGATTTCGTCAAAAACAGCACAACTAGAGCGACCAATCGAAATCAAGGAGATGGCTAGCAACACTCGTGACAACTCGCCGCCAGAGGCGGTCTGGTGCAGTAATTCTTCTTTCAGACCAGGGTTCGCTTGGAACCAGAAGGAAATGTCGCTTCCGTCGGCCCCAGCAATATCCACCCGAAAACGCGCGTGTGGGAGGGCGACTCTTGCAAGATTCAGACCTACTTGATCGGAGAATCGCCCCGCGGCTTCGCTACGTTGATTCTTCAACCGTGCACGCTCCTTCTCGAGATCACTTTCAGTCGATGAAATAAGGTCTTCGATTTCGACCGAGACTTCGTGAGCGTTGTCCAGCTCTGATCGTTGGGCGAGTAAGGAATTGTAGGTCTTCATACACTCCGACAGAGGCTCTCCAAAGCGTCGAGAGAGACTCTGCAATACATAAATTCGATCGCTGAGAGATTCGATTTCTCCGCCGTCGGCATCAATTCCTCTGTGAATGACTGACAATTCTTGGCCGAGGTCGCGTAGTTCTTCCAGAAGCGACTGCCCCCTGTGTTGAAACATCTGGAGACTGTCGACCACCTTCAGCAAATGGTTGGCCTCGCTCACCAAGTCGGCAGCAGATCCTTCACCAATGAGTTTTTCGGCGGCTAAAGAAATGGAAGCCGCTTGGTCCAGGAGATTCGACAATGTCGCCAAACGCTCCAGAGAATCTAAGAGCTCATTGGGGCCAGAAGGCATTACTGACTCGTAAAGTTCAATTTGCGCTTGTATCCTGGCTCGGGTTGCAGCGCGATCCTCAACGCTTCCTCCGAGCGAGTGCAGGCGGTCGCGATGGACGCGAAGTTGCTCGAGAAGATTGAGATATTGAGTAGTTGCGATTGAACCAAAATTGTCAATGAGATTGAGACACTCTGTCTTATTCTTAAGGAGCATTGAGTCATGTTGACCGTGGATAGTGATCAAGCCTTCTGCCCGTGACCGTAATTGTTCGGCACTAACGATGGAGCCATTGATGGTCGATCGCAACCGCCCCGATTCGGTCATTTCCCGCCGTAGCAGGACTTCGCCATCCTCACCTTCGAAGAGAGCGCTGGCGGCCAAGCCGTCGGTGGGCGTGTAATTAACCTCGGAGCTACCGGTCGCTAGTTGCAAGGCCTCGACCAGAATGGTCTTGCCGGCTCCCGTCTCCCCGGTGATAACCGTAAACCCATCAGTCAGCGACAGAGAGGCCGCCGAAACGGGGCCCAACTCGCGTACTTCGAGTTCGACCAGATGAGTTTTAAGCATGGCCCTCTCGGAGGCTGCCACGAAGGCGGGCGCCCAATCCGAGTTGGCGCGCATTTACGACGCGGACACTACGTGGATCATTCTCGACGACAATTCGCTGTCCAGCTTCCAGCCGCCCCGCGAGAACTCCGTCAGTCACGATGACCGCAGGCGAGTCGGTGGCCTGCAGAGAAATGATCTGCCGCTGATTGACGACCACGGATCGGTCAATAGTGAAGTGTGGTGCAATTGGCGTGAGCACCATGACCTCGAGCTCGCTACTCACTACTGGACCTCCCGCCGAAAAGTTGTAAGCCGTAGATCCCGTAGGGGTACACACAAGCACTCCATCAGCACTGTACGTGAGGAACTCGTCGTCGTCGATATAGGTTCGCACGCGGACCATATGCCCCGCCTGAGTTCTCTCGAGGACTACCTCGTTCAGTGCGAAACTGTCTAGGTCAAAATCGGGAGACGTAACACGAAGTGCGAGGCGTGACTCTATGTGTGCTTCTCCACTCAAGGCGATGCGTATCTCCTCGTCAATTCGAGAAGGGTCAACCGGTAAGAGAAACCCGACTCGTCCTAAATTGACGCCCAAGATGTCGGAGTTGCTTTCGTGGGCCAGACGCGCGGCCCTCAGGAAAGTTCCATCGCCGCCGAGGGAAACCACCAAGTCTGCTTCGATGGCATCCATTCTGCCCGCGTTGTCTCCCGCGAGAATGAGAGGCCGAGCGGATACACCCTGTGAACGTAGGCGCGACGAGACTTCATCGGCCAAGGAAGTGGCGTCGGGCCTGGTTTCGAACGCTACGAGTAGAACCTCCGCCATATGTCCTCCCCTCGCCTACAGTATCCGCCATAACGCGTTTTTTAGCCGTTCAAAAACTTCTTATGACTGGTGTCGAAGGCGGGACTTGAACCCGCACGCCCTTTCGAGCACTAGCCCCTCAAGCTAGCGTGTCTGCCATTTCACCACTTCGACGTGGGTGAACAGACTACCAAAACTACGAACCGGGGTTCGACTGGTAGATCCGCCACGTTGGTATCTCGGTGAGGAATGACTCTTCACTCGAGCTCCCAAAAACGCCACCAACGTTCATAGTCCACGCCAAGAGATACGGCTGGGCGAACAGGGGGCGGGTGTACAGAAGATCGGAGACTTGCTGATCGAGGCTCGCCCAGATGGGCTGATTGAGCGTTGGATTAAAGACGCCTTGGGCGCGAGCGAAGTTCTTCGAGGCGACGGGATCTGAAAAGCCTAAATAGGAAGACGTCGCTGAAAAATGAGCGACGAAGGGAATGGCGGCGGCGAAGGTGTCGAGTGGAACCTCGCGCGTGTAGATCGCCACATCCGCTCTGCCGGTAACAATTGCCATCTGCGCCGAGGACTCCGAGCTGGTGCTCACCACAAAAGAAGCAATCCCTAATTGCTTCCAATCGTTAATGACGCCCGTGGAGGTTGCCACGTCTGCCGCAGAGGGTCCTACCGAGACGCGTAGTGCTAGTTGGAACCCCCGAGCGTCTACCAACGCGGCTCCTCTACGGTGATAACCCGAAGCCTGTAGGAGCGACAACGCGCAGACAGCGCAGTCTTGGGAAGGATCCGTAATCTGTGTATTTTTCGAAATGGTAGTGGTTGTGGCACCAGGCGAGGCCACGATCGGTAACTTAACCCCGGGGTAGTTGCTCGCCCCCTGCGCGAAGATACTCGAATCGGCAGGTAGGGACACGACTGGCGTTGCACCGAATACCGAGGGAATTAGAAGGCTGCGATTTATGCTCCAAGACAACGCCTGGCGGATGTCCAAGCGCGACGGCAAGAATCGCCGTGGACTAAATCCAAGACTCTCGACAGAGGTCGTAACCCCCAGATGGGACGCACTTCGTGGTGAACTGTCAACTTTCAAGAGATCGGTAGAACTAAAATTTCGCATGTAATTAACGGCAAAACCAGCCTCCGGTAGCGAAGACGTAGATGATGAATGAATCTCCACGCGACCAAAGGCTGACGGGCTTCCCGTCCAAAGGGGATTGCGGCGCAAAACCACCATGGATGGCGACGCAGAAACTATCGCGTACGGCCCGAGACTTGGTCGCGCGGCTAGGGAAGAAATCGCACACTCTCGTGCAAAACCGGCTGGCTCGATGTTGTCAAAAAGTATTGGCCAATCCGCGAAAGGTTTCGAAAAAGTAACAGTTAATTTGGTTCTTGACGGATTCTGAACCATCTGTGAAACGAGAGAGTAACCATAACTTTCAAGTCCAGAAGTTGCTAGCCACTCTCGAGCCCAAGCGACCATGTCGACAGTTGTGAAGGCTCTCCCGTCGGACCATTTGGCATTGCGCGATAATTTATAGACAACTACCTGTTTGGGAGCGAGCGAAACTAGCTCGGTGGAAATAAATGGGCCACTCGAAGAACCTTGATACCGGCCTGACGGTGTGGGTAAAAAAGCCGAAGGGGTAGTCAGATTGATGACACCTTTGAGGGAAGCTGAAATGTTTGCGCTGAGAGCGGTACATCCAACGAATTGGTCAGGAACATTTACCACGATCGTCGAATTCGCTATCGTGGCGCCGCCGGCCGGAGCCAGCCGAAGGGTCGGAATCGCCACGGTACACAGGGTGGCGGCGAGCGCGAGCAAGCGGCGAAACTTTAACCTATTGAAGTCGGAGGTCAAGCGTCAATGTGGTCAGGGCGAAAATTATCACCACGGCGACGGTAATGCGATCCAAGTTGCGCTCGACAACGGTCGATCCAGAAGCCACCTGGCCCAGAGAGCCGCCGAAGAGGTCTGAGATTCCCCCCCCTTTGCCGGAATGCATTAGGACGAGGAAAATGATGGCCAAGGCGCTAACAATCTCGATGATGACGAAGAAAATCGTTGCCATTACTACACCTTTCGCTTGGAGGAACTACCGTAGCACCGCTCTACAGCGCTGACAATTTCTAAAAACGCGTCAGACCGCAAACTAGCGCCCCCCACCAAGAAACCGTTCACCACACCGTCTACGAGCAGTGATTCGGCGTTCTCTGCAGCTACTGAACCTCCGTATAAGAATGTTTTGTCCAAGAAACCTAGCCCTTCGACATGCTTCTGGATGAGCGACACCGTTTCGCAGACTACGTCCGGCGTTGCGGCCTGGCCCGAACCGATAGCCCATACCGGTTCATAGGCAACCACAAATTCCCCCGTCACAGGAAATCCTTCGAGAGCCGCTGAGATCTGCTGTTGGAGGAATTCAACCTGCCGACCCACACTTCGAACCTCTTGCGGTTCGCCAATGCAAATGACGGGAATCAGCGACTCTTCGGCACAGCGCGCCGCCGTCTGAGCCACCACCTCGTCGGTCATGGCGTAGTTCGCCCTGCGCTCGGAGTGACCCACGAGTACGTATTTCGTTCCGAAACGACGGAGCATGCTGATAGATACTTCACCCGTGTGAGCACCATTAGATCGATGGTTGACGTGTTGGGCACACAGCGAGATTGCCAATTTATCAGCCTCGATAACTGAGGACACGGACCTGAAATCGAGGAATGGAGGTGCCACGCTCACCTCCACGCTCAGTGCTCCAAGGGCTCGCAGAGAGACGCCTATCTGTTGCGTGAGATGAATTGCCTCGACATAATCAAGATTCATTTTCCAATTTCCTATTACTAAAGGATTCATCCCTCTACCCATTCTTAGACTTACTCTCGCCACGCAGTGCCCTAAGGCCCGGCAGATCACCCATTTCGAGAAGCTCAAGGGACGCCCCTCCACCAGTAGAGACGTAGCTGACGCAATCACTCAGACCGAATTGTGCGAGAGCAGCTGCTGAGTCACCGCCTCCAATGACGGACGTAGCCCTCGATTCCGCAATTGCCGAAGCTATTGCGTGGGTGCCGTGTTCAAAACGGATGTCTTCAAAAACTCCCATGGGACCATTCCAGAGCACCGACGCCGCTTGGCTGATGGTGCCGACAAATTTATCAATGCTCTGCTGGCCAATGTCGAGACCAATGAACCCATCCGGTATCTCTTCTCCGAAGTATTGCGCCGCCTCTGGACCGCTATGCGCTCCGAAAGTGGTTCCCCTCGGTAGGCCAATTGCGTCGATTGGGAGATGAATTTTACCGCCATCCAACAAAGCGCTGCACTGATCAAGATGGCTTTCATCCACGAGCGAATCTCCGATGTGCTTACCCATGGCTCGCCAAAAAGTAAAAGCCATGCCACCACCCACGATCACAGCGTCCGCCTTCTCGGTCAGTTTCGCGGTGATGGCCAGTTTGTCTTTGACCTTGGCCCCGCCCACGATTGCCACGAAAGGCCGAGGCGGATCGTTCAGCAGACCGAGCATGACAGAGACTTCCGCAACAAGATGAGGCCCTGCCGCGCTCGGGACAAGGCGTGGCGGAATCATCACAGACGCGTGCTCACGATGGCACACCCCGAAAGCCTCGTTCACGAAGAAATCGAAACCTT
>CAINHL010000132.1 GCA_903848885.1 uncultured Actinomycetes bacterium | reverse complement strand
TTGCGTGTCCACGGCGAGGGTGACGAGAAGGGTGGCGGTCCACGGGAGCAGGGCGCGCAACCACACGTCTTGGAGAACGTCGACGTCGTTCAAGGCACGGTCGAGGAGGTCACCGGTGGCCGCGTCGCTCCAACGTCGAAATGGCCAGCGGCCGACACTGCGCGTCAACCACACCCGCCAGTGGCGAACGGCTTCGAAACCGGCTTCGTGGGCCACCGTGCGCTCGAGGTAGCGCAGCGGGGAACGCAGGAAGGCGAGGATTTCAATAATGGCTAAGCCCACGGCCAGGACGCCGACGAGCGGGTCGCTGAGAAAGCGGTGGCTAAAGGCCAGACAGAGAAGCAGGGGAGCACCGATCAGCAAGGCGGTGGAGGCGGCCTGCGTGGCCACGCCGGCCGCGATCGCACGCAGAATCACCGAGCCACGCGGGGCGCTGCGAAGAATCCAGCGCCGCAGAACGGACCAGGCACTCACGAGACGGCCGCGAGGGAAAGTTCGTGGGTGGGCTGTTGCACAATGAAGAGATGCCCCGCTTCGACAATGGTGAGGTCGCTGCGTTGGCGCAGGTAGGTGGACAGCGCGCGGCGAGAGCTCTCGTCCAAAAGAGCCGCCACGTCGTCGAGTACCAGAACCTCGGCGTGATGCAGCAGCGCACGGGCCAGAGCCACGCGGACCCGCTCGCCGTCGCTGAGTTGTGAACCCAGGTCGTGAAGTTTCTGATCCAAGAACGCCCGGCCCACGGGCAGTCCACTGACATGGTTCAAAAGGGTGATCATTTCCTCATCACCGAAATTCTCACCCAGGGCGAGGTTGTCTCTCACCGTGCCCGTGAGAAAGTGAGAAGACGCCCGCACCACGCCAACTCGTTGTGAGGGAACCATGACCGTGCCCGTATCCGGTGCACGCAGGCCCAGGGCGACGTCGATGAGGGAGCTCTTGCCGACCCCCGAGGGCCCGCGAAGGACCCAGCGCTCACCGGGCAGCACGCGCCAGTTGGTCGGGGTGCTCACGCCGGGTGCCGTCACCGCGTCGAGTTCCCACACCGCGGACGCGGCGACGACCCGCGCTACGAGGGCGTGGTCATTGAGTAATGCCTGGCCACGCGCGAGGTCGTCACGTCGGTGAAATTCCGAGGCGTAGGCGCGAAATCGAGTGACCATCTCGATGGTCACAAAAAGAGCCACCATGCCGCGATCCAAACCAAGCCGTGATTGCATGAGAGCAAAGCCCACCACCATGGCCACCAGACCAATGGTGACGCCGCCGACGAAGTCGGTGACCAGACTCGAACCAATGGTGGCCTGCACCGCGCGTCGAACGACGCGATGCTCGGCATCGGTCACGGCACCAATCCCGTCGGCCACGTAGTCCACGGCCCCCACTCCGCGCAGCTCGGGGAGGGACTCGAGAACGCGTAGCTGCTGCTCGCGCAGCGCTCGTCGTCGCTCGTCGTATTCGATCGAAAAGGCGGCACTGCGTCGGCCCGCACGGATGTACATGGGCACCGACAGCGCTTGCAAGCCGAGATAGATGAGAGTCGAGAGCCATCCGCCCGTGACGGCCAGGAGGACGATTCCGGCCATCGAGGCGTAGGCCGCAGACTGCGCCGCACTAATCCCTACGCCCTCGACGACGTGCTCGCCGCCCCGCTCGAGATCGGTCAAGGAGTGCGGAGAGGGACCGAGGGCCAGTTCGTCGAGGCGGTGGCTGACCTCGGCCTCGGTGGCACTTTGCCAACGGGCGAGCAGGACAATATTCACGACGTGCGATATCCATCGCAGGGCGAGGCCGCCAAAAAACCATTCGGCGGGCTGGGGGTGTTGACCGATGTTCTGCTGGAAGAATTCCGCGAGGCCCACGGCCATGAGACAGGCCGCCACGAGGCCGATGACGCCTTGAACCAGGCCGAGAATCCACTCTCGCTTCCGGTTGGCGTGCACCCCGTCATGCTAACGGCGTGTGCGCTCTACGACGAGGGAGACCTGGTGGGTCAGCAC
>CAINHL010000131.1 GCA_903848885.1 uncultured Actinomycetes bacterium | reverse complement strand
CTTGGGCCCACTCGAAGTACGACGCAATGACGCCACCCGAATTGGCCAACACGTCGGGAACCGTAATGACCCCACGATCGCGAAGAATCACGGCCGCGTCTCCGGTCGTGGGACCATTGGCCGCCTCGATGACAACTCTCGCCGACATCGTACGAGCGACGTCCGCGGTGATGGCACCACCGAGGGCGGCGGGGATGGCCACGTCGCTCTTCACCGAAAAGAATTCCGCGGCGCTCAGGGCGTCACTGCCGGGTAGTCCCACCACGCTGGCGTGGTGGGCGAAGTGCTCCGCGAGCGCCACGGGGTTAATCCCCGTATCGCAGTAGACGCCGCCGTGTACGTCGGCCACGGCCACCACCTTCATCCCCAGCGTGCTCAAGAGGCCGACCAGGGGCGCTCCGACTTTTCCGTAACCTTGAATGACCACGCGTTGGCCTTCTACTTCTCGTCCGAGACGTTTCATCACCGCGGCCGCGCAAATAGTCACGCCGACGGACGTCGCCCCGGCGTGGCCCAGAGTTCCCCCGATGGAAAGGGGTTTACCCGTCACCACGCCGGGCATGTTGTGGCCACGCAGCATGGACAAGGTGTCCATGATCCAGCCCATGACTTGGGTGTCGGTATTGATATCGGGCGCCGGGATGTCACGATCGGGCCCGATCATCGAAGCGATATCGAAGGCGTAACGTCGGGTGAGCCGCTCGAGCTCGCCCCGCGAGAGAGTGCTGGGATCCACCCGCACGCCGCCTTTGGCCCCGCCGTAGGGAATATTGACGACGGCGGTCTTGATGGACATGTCGGCACTGAGCGCGGCAATCTCGTCCATGTTCACCGAAGGGTGAAAACGGATACCGCCTTTGCCGGGTCCCCGTGAGGTGTCGTGGTGAATGCGCCACCCGGTGTACATCTCAATCTCACCCGAATCCAGCCGGACGGGTACGGCAACTTCCATAATCCGCTCGGGGGTGACAATTCTTTTCACCATTCCGGCATCGAGTTGTAACAGCTCGCCCGCCTGCTCTATCAAGGCGACCACGCGGGTCCACGGGTTAAAGGCGTCGTCGCCTGCGTCATGGGGTGATGTGACCACGTTGTCACCTTTCGTCGTGGGCCGGAGCCCTCAGGGCCAGCGTAGACCTCGAGGCTTACCGCGACGCGTTCAGGATTGTGGCGATCTCGTGTACCGAGTGGTCGTCGCGGCGAGGGTGTGGTGATGCGACAAGGGGGTGATCACCCACTTCGTGGTGCGCGTGACTAAATAATACGAACGATGTCGTCGTCGCCGATCAAGGGTAGACCGTGCGTTTCCCAACCCAGCATCCCGCCCTCGACGTTGCAGGTCACAAAACCCCCACCGTCGAGGAACTCTGCGGCGCGTAGGGAGCGGCCCCCGACTCGGCACACGCACACAATGGTGGTATCGGACGGAATCTCGCCGAGATGATCAGGGAGCTCACTCAGACGAATGTGGTGGGCACGGGCGTCGCGGCCGCTGGCCCACTCGTCGTCCTCACGAACGTCGAGCAAGAATGCACCCTGCTCGAGAAGCTCGTCTACTTCGAGGGGGGAAATAGTGCGAACTGGTGACATAGCGACCTCCAAATTGTTATGCGAACGTAAAGTTTTCTAGCGTATAAAACGCGAATACGGTCCTACGCTACTAGCGGTGAGCGAAATTCATTTGCTAGGGGGAACAGAGTTTCTCGGGCGTATTGACGCCGAGCATCCTCCACTCTTGCTGGATGTTCGTGAACCCGACGAGTTTGCTTCCTGGGCGATCCCCGGCGCCGTGAACTTCCCGTTGGGTGAGCTGGCCGATTCAATTTCCTCCTTGCCGCCACACGAGCACGGGATAGTTGTGGTGTGCGCCAAAGGGGCTCGTGCGCAGTCGGGGGCGGAGATTCTCCGTTCCGCGGGTATCGACGCGGATGTTCTCGACGGTGGCATGAGCACCTGGGGGACGGTCTACGATTCCATCACCCGTGATATTGGCGGCGTCAGCGTCACGCAGTTTCGCCGTCGGGGTAAGGGCTGCTTGAGTTACGTGATTGCGGCTCACGCAGTGGCGGTGGTCATTGACCCCTCACGCGACATCGAGCAATATCTCGACCACGCGGCCGCCCAGGGGGCGGTGATTACTCACGTCTTCGACACCCACCTCCACGCCGACCACCTCAGTGGCGCTCGTCGTTTAGCCGTGGCCGCGCACGCCGATCTAGTTCTGAATCCGGCGGATCCCTTCGCGTACGAGTTCACTCCGGTCCGCGACGGGATGACGGTGTCGTTCGGTGGAGAGATTGAACTTGCCGTCTCGGCGGTGAGTGCCCCGGGCCACACCGAAGGTTCCACCGTCTTTCGCCTTGGCGAAGCCGCTCTGTTCACCGGTGACACCTTGTTCCTCGAATCGGTGGGGCGACCGGATTTGGCCGATCAGGCAGAAGCCTTCGCGCGGTCCTTGTATCGCAGTTTGCACGAACGCGTTCTCGTGCTGCCGGACGAACTCTTGGTTCTGCCCGCCCACGTCGGCCAGTCGGTCATCATTCCTCCCGACGAGTTCGTTACCGCCACCCTGGGCGAACTTCGTCGCAGTCTCCCGGCGCTGTCCATGAGCGAAGAAAACTTCGTGGAGTGGGCCATTGGTCGCATTACCCCGCAACCACCGAATTATCAAGAAATTGTTCGTTGCAACGCGGGCTTAGTGGCCTACGACCACGAGGCCGGCGCCGCCTTGGAATACGGCCCTAACCGCTGCGCCATCGCCTCCTAGGGGTGACCTTCACCTCGGCGGAAGTGGTGAATGTGGCAGACTTTGGCACCTCGAATAAGGAGCCCTCGTGAAGATTTCCACCATGCTGAGTTACTCGTCTAACTTCAAGCAGACCGCTCAGTCGGTCCGCGACATGGAGTCCGCGGGCCTTGATTTGATTTGGGTCGCCGAGCTGTACTCCTTCGATAGCCCCTCGATGATGGGCTACTTGGCCGCCACCACCTCCACGGTGGAAATTGGTTCGGCCATTATGCCGATTTACACCCGCACCCCCACCCTGATCGGTATGACCGCGGCCGGCATCGACGCTCTCTCGGACGGTCGCTTTCACCTTGGACTGGGCTCCTCGGGTCCACAGGTCATCGAAGGCTTTCACGGAGTTCCCTTCGACGCCCCCATTGGCCGCACGCGCGAAATTATTGATATCTGTCGCCAGGTGTGGAAGCGCGAAGCGCCGGTGGTCCACGATGGTCGTTATTACCAACTCCCCCTGCCCACCGAAAAGGGAACGGGCTTGGGCAAGGCCCTCAAGATGATTAACCACCCCGTGCGCAACGAAATCCCCGTCTGGGTCGCCTCCCTGGGCGAAAAGAACGTGGAACTCACCGCGGAGATCGCGAACGGGTGGATTCCTATTTTGTACATCCCCGAAAAGGCCAAGGACGTCTGGGGTGATTCACTCAACGCCGGCATGGCGAAGCGTGACGCCGGACTCGGTGACATGATGATCACCGCCGGCGGACTCTTGGCCATTGGCGAAGGCGAGGACATCATCAAACTACGCAACTTGCAGCGTTCGATGATTGCTCTCTACGTCGGTGGCATGGGTGCGGTGGGTCGCAACTTCTACAACGACGTGGCCTGTCGCTACGGTTACGAAAAAGAAGCCAAGGTAATCCAGGAGCTCTACCTCTCGGGCAAGAAGCGCGAAGCCGAAGCCGCCGTGCCGGACGAGTTCTGCGAATTGACCTCCCTGTGTGGTCCGGCGAGCTACGTCGCCGAGCGCGTGGCCGCGTTCAAAGAATCGGGCGTCACGCACTTGCAGGTGCATCCTTTGCCGCAACTCGGCCAGACCGACGCGTCCTTGATCGAACAGGTGAAGAGCTTCTCCGCCTCGTAGTCAGAAAGGGGCAGCTGTGCCCACGATTCACGCCAACGGAATAGACATCTTCTACGAACAGTGGGGCAATCCCGCCGACCCCGCGCTGATCTTGGTGTGCGGACTCGGTGCCCAAGTAGTTACCTGGGACGACGCCTTTATTCAGGCATTGGTATCGCGTGGATATTTCGTGACCAGCTGGGATAACCGTGACGTGGGCCTCTCGACCTGGTTCACCGCGGCGGGATTACCCACCCCCGAAGGAATTCTCGGCGGCACCGAAAGCGCCCCCTATCTTTTGTCCGACATGGCAGCGGACGCCGCCGCCGTGGTGGAGGGATTGAAGTTGGGTCCCGTTCACGTGGTGGGTGTCTCGATGGGAGGAATGATTGCCCAGCAATTCGCCATTGACTTCCCGGCCCTGACGCGCACCCTCACCTCCATCATGAGCACCCCCGCAGCCATGTCCGTGGGTGCGCCCACGCCCGAAATTTTGGGGATGATGCTGACCCCGCGCAGCGCGGACCTCGCGACCTTCTTGGAAGAAGAACTGGAGAGCTGGAAAAAAACCTCGGGGGACTACGAGCCGAACGCCGCGTGGGTGCGTCGTCAAGCAGAATTGTCCTGGGCGCGTGGCCGCAACCCCGAAGGTGTGATGCGCCAAATGGCCGCCATCGTGCAGAGCCCCGACCGTCGTCCGGGTCTGTCCACCCTCACGATGCCCGTCCTGGTGATGCACGGCGACGCTGATCCCTTAGTGACCCCGTCGGGCGGCGAAGCCACCGCCGGCGCGGTGGCGCATTGTCGCTACGTGGTCTTTCCCGGTATGGGCCACTCCCTCCCACAGGAATTATGGTCCGCGGTGTTCGACGAAATCGACGCGGTGACGCTGCAGGCTTAGGGCGCGCGGGTGCCGTCGCGGCCACCCGATTCCAACCACGCGCGGTACATGCCGGCGTAGACGCCATTGGCGGCGAGTAGCTCCGCGGGAGTGCCGCTTTCTACGATGCCACCACGATCAATAACCACGATGCGGTCCGCGCGCTGCGCGGTGGTGAGACGGTGGGCAATCAAAATCGCGGTGCGACCTTCCAGCACGCGGTCCAGGGCCTTTTCGATCACGGTCTCACTGCGCAGGTCCAAGGACGACGTGGCCTCGTCCAATACCAGCACGCGGGGACGAGCCAGGAAGGCGCGCGCCAGGGCGAGAAGCTGACGTTCGCCGGCCGAGAGGGTCTGGCCACGTTCGTGAACGATGGTGTCGAGTCCGTCGGGAAGTCGGTCCACCAAATCGCGCAGTCCCACCACGTCGACGGCTTCTTCGATCTCCTCGTCGGTGATTCCCTCGCGAGGGAAGGCCAAATTGCTGCGGATGGAACCGGCGAACAGAAAAGCTTCTTGCGGGACCACCCCGAGCTGACTGCGCAGGGAATGCAAGGTCACGCTGCGGACATCCACGCCGTCGAGGAGCACCGCGCCGGAGGTCGGGTCGTAGAAGCGGGTGACCAATTTGGCCATGGTGGACTTGCCCGCACCGGTGGGTCCGACGAAGGCCACCGACTCGCCGGGGGCGATATCGATAGAAACGTCGTGGAGCACGGGATTCGTGGGGTCGTAACCGAAGGTCACGTGATCGAACGTGATACGCCCGGCCAAAATAGGCAGGGTGGCGGCGTCGGGGGTCTCGTCCACGCTCGGGGGAGTGGCGAGGAGTTCACGCAACTTGATGATGGACGAACGCCCGGACTGCAGCGAGGTGTACTGCTGCACTAAGAGCTGAATGGGCCCGAAGAAGCGGTTGAGGTAGAGCACGAAGGCGAAGAGGGCGCCGTAGGAGAGTTCACCGTTCAGCACCATGTTGCCGCCGATACCGATCAACATGGCCTGTCCCAAGATGCTGATCATGGTGGTGGTCGGGCCGTAGATGGCGTTGACCCGGCCGGTGTACAAGTTGGCGTCGCGATACCAACCAACCACGTGTCGGTGGT
>CAINHL010000130.1 GCA_903848885.1 uncultured Actinomycetes bacterium | reverse complement strand
GCCCGTGCTTGCGAGAGATCCTGCAGACACGCCAAGGTCACGACCCCTTGCCCCCCACCTTCTGAGACGATGTGACCCAAACGCGGCAGGGGTGCCACGTTGGCGATTTCGTCCAGGGCCAATAAGAGGCCGCGTTCGTGAGGACCTCGGGCATAGGCGGCATCCACTATTTCGTCGAGGAGGCCCACCACCAGCGGTGCGCTGGCCGCTTGGTAGCGCGACGGCGAGACGATATGAAGATGATGCCCCTCTTGCAAAAAAGTATCAAGGTCCAGCTGCCCCGCGCGACTCGCACGTCGAGCGGATTCCAGTCGAAGTCCCGAGAGGAGCCCCGACGCGGTCGACCATATTCCGCTGCGTTCGCGCTCGTCGGTCTGAAGGACTCCGAACAAGGTTCCGGCCGCGGGGTGAAACTCGCCGTAGCGCTCAATGAGCAATTCGAGACTCTCATCACCTTGACGTCGGTCCACGAGTGAGGCGAGACGTCCCAGCGAGTCGTCGCGCAATGATGCGGCGTGCAAGAGCGGTGCGAGGAGTGCGCCGGCTCGTTCATTCCAGTGATCGATAGGTCCGTCTGCGCCACCGCGACGATGACCATCGACGAGTGATTGGGCAATCAAGACGGCGTTGTCCCAACGCCGCGCAGCGCGCACGGGCGAGAACCCCACCCCGCGAACGCCCGGTGGCGGAGAAATTGTTCCCGAGGGATCGAACATGATGGTCGCGACGTCACGTCGTGCCGCCGCCGTGGTAGCGATGACGTCCGGCTTGGTCGAAGTAGCCACGACGGCACGTTGAGTCAAGAAAATATTAGGAATTATCAGGGATGATGTTTTCCCAGAACGTGATGGCCCCAAAGCGAGCACACTGCGCTGTGATCCCGCGAAGGCCGCGTGACCCGCACTCAGACCTAAGAAAATTTCGTCCCGTGACACCTCGCCACAAAGGTCGTGCGGTGAATGCTTGACAAGCATGCAAAAACCTAGTGAACTTAGAGAGTCCTTCTGCGGAGGAGGCAAAGGTTGTGCGGGAGTGCTGTGAAGCACGCGTTCGCATAATTCTCCTTCGTTGATGGATCGTGAACTGCGAGCGGTACCCACACAGCCGGGAAGCTGGGTGGAACACGGTCGAGTGCATGAAAGGTCAGTGAGTTTTTAAGTTGCCATCATGGTGAGTTAGAAGTCGCATTGATTCAACGTTGAGTCCCTTAGGAGGGAAAAGTGGCTACTGCTACGAAGAAGAAGGCTCCGGCCAAGAAGGCTGCTGCCAAGAAGGCTCCGGCCAAGAAGGCTGCTGCTAAGAAGGCTCCGGCCAAGAAGGCTGCTGCTAAGAAGACTGTCAAGAAGGCTGCGGCCAAGAAGACTGTCAAGAAGGCTGCCCCTAAGAAGGCTGCTGCCAAGAAGACTGTCAAGAAGGCTGCCCCTAAGAAGGCCGCTAAGAAGGCTGCCCCTAAGAAGGTTGCTAAGAAGACTGTCAAGAAGGCTGCCAAGCGCAAGTAACTTGCCTGTTTTTGCTGTACAAAAGAGGGGGCTTCGGCCCCCTCTTTTAGCATTTAAAGAGGCTTTTTGCCCCTGGCCATGGCGAAGTGAAAATCCGATTCGTCGTCGATATCTAGCGACCAGGGGTGTACTTCTCGGCGCTCCCACGTGAGCCCTCGGTGCAGGGCTTCGGCGTGGTGATCGCGAGCGGACGTCGCCCCGAAGCGGAAGGTGAAATCCTCGTGGGCCGGAATAACTAAAACGTTGGTGCCGGTGCCGTGACGATCGGTGCAGATGGTTACCTGCGCGGAAAAGTCGGAGTCGACGAATGCGCCGGGTGACCACACGTCCGCGTGCGCGATCACAATACGAGTGGCCGTGGCGCGCACCGCCGCCACGGCTCGTTGCAATGAATCGTTCAATCCGACACCACCCGCGTGCACCGCGCAGGAGCGCCCCGCGGCCCACTCCCTCACGTCGCGGTCGTTGCTGACGATAGTGGTGGGCCACCCCGCGGCCGCGCTGACCATGTCGTCGGCAAGTTGACGCACGAGTGTGTCGACCTCGACGTCAGGGAGTGACGCGCGTAATCGGGATTTCGCGGAATGGAAACTTTTGAGAGCGATGACGACCGCGAGCGCGTCGGTCATTAGCGACCAGTAATGCGGAAGGTAGCGATTCCAAAAGGCCGGAGAGCGAATGATCCTTCGAATTGTCCCTCACCGCGACCGCGAAGGTCTACCAACCACCCGTGATGCCCGGGAACGCTGACGATGGTCTCGGTGGGGGTTGGGTTGAAGACGCGAAGCTCCAAGACCCCTTCGATCCGGCGAATCATTGATACCTGCGCCCCGGAAACCTGCAAGGTGCTCTCGCGCGAGGGTCGCGTTCCGCCCCCCGGGGCGCTGATGACCTCCAAGGGAATGAGGAAGTCATCCGCGACGAGATAGGGGTCGACGGCGGCGGTGGTGAGCGCGTAACGAGCGACAATCTCCTTGCCGACCATCTGCAGACCCTCGACGTAGGTCAAAGGACCCGCCGGCAATGGTCGCAGGGACATGCCCAAGCGACTCAACATGGCCGTGGAGCGCAACAGGGTGAAGGCAATTTCGTGGGCGCCGCGATCGTCGACCGAGACCAACTCGTACTCGTGAAGACCTTCGTGCACCACGGTGACGCCTCCGGCCACGACGAAACGTCGCGACGGGAAGGTGGGCAAACCAAATTCCTCGTCGCGACCTTCCGCTTCGAGGCCGCGCTCCACCACGGTGAAGGCGCATTCGGCCAGTGAGGTGGTGGCCGGCGTCACCACGGGCAGGTGGACCCTGAGACGGTGGTCGCGGGCGCTGTTGACGAATCGTGTCTCGACGCGACAGAGAGAATCGTTGGCGCGTAATTCCACGGTGGTCACCACGGTGGTCGTGGTCGAACCCACCCGCTGTTGGGTGAGTTCGTCAATACGCTCGGGCCACTCGTAGCGCGAGGTGATGACCATGCGTCCACGCAGCGGTCCCGGCTCGGTGACCTGCACGTCGACAGCACGAGGGGCGTCGACGGTGAGGTCATGGGCGGGGGGTGAGTAGTTGTAGGAGTCTCCGAGGTCGCCGGAGTCCACCAACCGGCCAAAGCCGGGTTGTCCGTTGAGCGAGAAAGTGCCCGTGTCGGTGTCCACCTCGACGCGCAGCAATCCGTTTTCCAGCCCGTGCTCGCCGACGGGGGAGACGCGATGGAGGGGGGCGGTGGGAACCAGGGGCGTCCAGCCGTAACTCGGAACATCTGACACCAAGGACAGCACCCGACGAATAGGGGGCTGGGTCAGGTTGACGCGAGTGTGCAAGCGGGGGTCGGCGCCGAGGCGACTCAGCAATTCCAAGCGAGCTCCGGCCAAGTCGACACCGAGGCGCTCGTGCGCACCCAAGGTCACGTCCAGAGTCACCCCTTCGTCACTGTCGCCGATGGCCACGGACTGGACCCAAGTGTTCTCATCCACGCGGTTGTCCTGAATGTACGAGAGCATGGCCTTCATCGCTTCGGCGTCCAACAACATGCTGTCGGGCAGGGCCCCACGTTCTTCCACCACCTGCATGAGATCGTGGTCGAACTCGTCACCGGTCACGGTGCTCTCGACGACGCCGCCGCGGGGGTACGCCAGAGCATTGACGCTGACCACGCCGCGCTGCGCGATGGACTTTCCGAGGGTGTCGAGTGACTTCGCCGCGACTCCCGTCGCGATGTGGCGGGCTTCATTGAAGCGATGCAAGACGGCGTCCACGGTGTCGTCCACCGAGCAGGCACAAATCGAATCGTGAGCGGCGTTACGAATAATTTCACGCCACGCAATGGCCAGGAGCGACGTGGGGTACGAATCGGCCGGGGTGAACAGAGCCGCGTAGGGTTCGGCCCGCTTTTCGATGGCTACTTCCGCGCGCGACGCACTCTTTTTGACGTCCACACGATTCGACAGCACGCCCATCAAGATGTTGGAGCGAAAACCACTTCGTAGTTCGCCCTGCCATGTCTCCAGCCCGGTCGTGGGGGCATCGGCGAGATAGTCGGCAATAGAACGCACGGAAAAGTGGAAGTCGTCTTGGATGTCGTTGGCTTCGGCGAGGACGCGACCGAGATGCTCCTGTGGCAACAGGTGATCGGAGCCATTCATGTAGAGAAGGTCGTCGAAGAGAAAGCTTTCAACGTCGGCGACGTAATCCGCGGTGCGACGTACTAAGGCCTTGGCGTCGTGGGGGAGAGAGGCGGCGTTGCCGTAGCCGCTGATGAGGTACTCGGCCCGCACCGACGATCCGTCGGGAGCGACCCAGCGAAAGCCCGTCTTGTTGATGGCGCTGGGAACACCACGCCACAGCACGGTATGAGCGAAGCCGGCTTGCTCCAAAATTTGGGGCATCTGGGCGATGTGGCCGAACATATCCGGCAGATAGCCCACGTTGGTCACGCCACCGAAGGCCGCACCCTTTTCGATGCCGAGTTGCAAATCGCGAATCATGGTTTCGCCGGAGACGAGGAACTCGTCGACCAAGATGTACCACGGACCCATGGCGAGACGTCCGGAGGCCGCCAAACGGCGAAGGCGATCTTCCATTTCTGGTCGTACCTCGAGATAATCATCGACGACGGCCATTTGTCCATCGAGCATGTAGTGGGCGTAGGAGGGGTCATTCTCGAGAAGCGGGATGAGGTGATCGAGGAGATCCACCAGCTTCAAGCGGAAGGTTTGGAAGGGCTCGTACCATTCACGGTCCCAATGAGTGTGCGGTACAACCGTGATGTGGCGAGGTGACATGTCCCTACTTTATGGTCGTGCTCGCTACCCTTGGCGGTAATGCCCGTGACGCAACGACCCAGCATGGAACTAGAAGTGCCCTACCTCGAGCGCGGAGAGATCGTGGTGGGCATCGACGAAGTAGGCCGCGGTGCCCTCGCCGGGCCCATCACCGTCGGGGCGGTAGCCGTCATCCTTCCGGGCACCCCGCCCCCAGGTCTCGACGACTCCAAGCGACTCAGAGCCTCCGTGCGTGAACGACTAGTCGGGCCCATTTACCAATGGGCTGCCGCCGTGAGCACCGGCTCGGCCACCGCGGCCGAAATTGACGCCTGGGGTTTGCGCCTGGCATTGGCCGTCGCCGCCACGCGCGCCATCGACGCCCTGTCAGTGCGCCCCACCGTGGCCATCGTCGACGGTTCGTACAACTTGCTGCGCTCACCGACGGACGTGGGCTTCGGGGTGACGGCACCCCCCACACTCACGGCGGCGTCACTGCGCTGCGTCACCGTCGTCAAGGGTGATCAACGCTGCTGTACGGTCGCGGCTGCGGCCATCGTGGCCAAAGTCGAACGTGACGCGTTGATGACCCAGCTCCACGGCGAGCTGCCACAGTACGAATGGTCCGGCAATAAGGGCTACGGCTCGCCCGGCCACCTGGCCGCACTCCGCGCGCACGGGCCCTCGTCATGGCACCGCGTGAGTTGGTCGCTTCCCGCGAAGGTCTAGTGGCGCCAGTACTCGGGAGTGAACGTTCCCAGGGGGTTTGCCGAGAAGTTCTTGATGACGGTCTTGACTTCTATCAAGGTGACCGGCACGGGGAGCCATATCACCGGGGCGAGCGCGTCGACGGTGGATTCGTAATGCGCCAGAGTGTTCGTGCCATTCATGCTCGCGTTAATACTGAGGTTGAGCGCGGCATTGGACAGGGAGCCGGTATTACTGATCGCCCCCGTGGCGAAAAGGTTTTCTCCAGTCGGCCACGGGTGCTGGGCGAAACTCCACTGCCCACCCCAGGTGGCGAGGTCCCACCTGGTTGACGTGGGGAACACGGCCGTCAAGACCGCTTGGGGGTTGGCCACGGCGCTGAGATGAAGTTGCACGCCGATGCTGGCAGCGGCTCTCTGGAGCAGCGTCACTTCGCTCAGGCTGCTCGTGGAGGTCGAGGGGTAGAGAAGCGAAAAAATCAACGGGGTGTTCGCAGGAATGCCGGCGCCGCATTGGGCAGCAGCCAGTCCTGGTTTGGTGCAGGTCAAGGTTCCGTTCACGAGCGTCCATCCGTGCGCCAGCAGGAGCGCCTTGGCCGCGGTCGGTGAATAGGGGTTGGCGAGACCGAGGCTCGCTGCTCCCGTCTGGCCGGGAGCCGTGGGTAAAGGCCCCGTGGTGAGGGTGGCGTAACCCTGGAACGCTGTGGTCACCATGCCGCGTTGATCACTGAGCGCGTTGAGGGCTTGGCGCAGGTAGGTCTGCGAGAGGGCGCTGCCGGCGTGTCCGTTCGCTCCGAGCGTGGAGGCAGTATTGATGGAAATAAATCCCGTGGACCAGGCGGGCTGGGCCACGACGCTGTAGCCCGCCTTCGTGAGGGCGGTGGGTTGGTGGGCCGTAATCGCGGTGGGGCTCTGCCCCGCCGCCACGCTGGTCAGCATCGAGCTG
>CAINHL010000129.1 GCA_903848885.1 uncultured Actinomycetes bacterium | reverse complement strand
TGCTACGAACTGGTGGTGCGTGGACCACAGCCCACCCTGCTGCGCGAACATCTTGGTCGGGCCGCCAAGGAAGTGGGACTGGATATCGCCGTGCAGCGAGCGGGACTGCACCGCCGCAGCAAGCACCTCGTGGTCATGGACGCGGACTCCACTCTCCTGCAGAACGAAGTGATCGACCTGTTGGCCGACGCCTGCGGTTGCGCCAAGGAAGTCGAGGCGATCACCGCCGCCGCCATGGCCGGTGAGATCGATTTCTCCGAATCACTACGCCAACGAGTGGCGCTGCTCAAAGGCTTGCCGGAATCAGTGATCGACGACGTGCGCGCCAAACTGCGACTCACTCCGGGAGCGCGCACCTTAATCCGCACTCTCCAACGACTGGGGTACGTCCCCGCGGTAGTGAGCGGGGGCTTTGTCGAAGTTCTCGAACCACTACTCACGGAACTCGGAGTGGATTTGCTCGAAGCCAATCGTTTGGAGATCAAAGACGGTGTGATCACCGGTTACTTGGCCTCGGCGGTAGTGGACCGCGCCGCCAAAGCCAAGGCGCTGATTCGTTTTGCCGAAGAAATCGGTGTGCCCCTGCAACAAACGGTGGCCGTCGGTGACGGGGCGAACGACATCGACATGCTGACCACCGCGGGGCTGGGCATTGCCTTCAACGCCAAGGCCATCGTGCGCGAACACGCGGACGCCGCCATCTCGGTGCCCTACCTCGACGCGGTCTTGTATTTCCTCGGCATCAGCCGTGAGGAGATTGAAGCCGAATGAGCCAGGAGCTCGACGCAGACGTCATCATCATCGGCTCGGGCTTCGGCGGGGTGTCGATGGCTCTGGAAATTCAGCGGCGTGCGTTGGGTTCTTATCTCATTTTGGAACGAGCCGAGTCTTTGGGCGGCACCTGGCGCGACAATACCTATCCCGGAGCGGCCTGTGACGTGCCGGCCTCGCTCTATCGCTATTCCTTCGCGCCGCACAGTTGGTCGCGCCGCTATCCACCACACCACGAAATCCTGGCCTATCTCACCGACGTGGCCACGACCCGGGGAGTGAGTGAGCACATTCTCTTTTCGCAGACCGTTACCACCCTGTCGTGGAATGACCGCGGCCGATGCTGGGACGTGACCACCGCTGACGGCACCCTGCGACGCGCACGATACGTGGTCGACGCCATCGGTCAGCTCAGCCGTCCCGCCACGGCAGACATCGCGGGTCGTGACGACTTCGCCGGTCCGAGTTTTCACACCGCTCGTTGGGATCACTCGGTCGATCTCACGGACAAGCGGGTGGCGATTGTGGGCACGGGGGCCAGCGCTATTCAAGTAGCGCCGGCTATCGCCGACCGCGTGGCCTCGCTCACCATCTTTCAGCGCAGCGCGCCCTACGTCTTGGAAAAGAACGATCCGACGAATTCTGCCCGTCGTCGCTGGACGCAGAAGTGGCTGCCCGGGCTGCAGAAGCCGGCGCGACTGCGCAGTTTCATCCTGGGCGAAGTTTTTGCCGCCGGTATCGTGGGGAATCTCAAACTGCGTGCCACCTTCACCGGTGGTTGGCAAAAGTATCGCGACGAGGTCATTACCGATTCCGAGTTGCGACGGGCCACCACACCGGATTACGCCCTGGGTTGCAAGCGGGTTCTGTTTTCTTCCGAGTGGTATCCAACTTTGAATAAACCCCACGTGGAGTTAGTGACCACCCCCATAGAAAAATTGGACGCCCGCGGTGTGCTGCTCAGAGATGGTCGCCACCTCGACGTCGACGTCGTGGTGTGGGCCACGGGTTTCGAAACGGCGTCGTTCACCGGCGACCTCGAGATCACGGGGCGTGAGGGGCAAGGCTTGAAGGATCTCTGGGGAGCGCGTCCCTTCGCACACCGTGGGGTCAGCGTGCCGCAATTCCCCAACTTCTTCTTTCTCTACGGACCCAACACGAATCTGGGGAGCAACTCCATCATCTACATGTTGGAAACCCAAAGCAGCTATATCGGGTCCCTGCTGCGCGCCTTTCGTGACCAGGGCGGAGCCCCGCGGGAAATCGACGCCGACGTGGCGGCTGAATTCGTGGCGTCGATGGACCGGGCGAGCGAGAAGAGTTCGTGGATGTCGAGTTGCTCGTCCTGGTACACCCACGGTGGGATTAACACCAATAACTGGCCCGGTTCGACCTCGTCCTATCGACGCCTTCTGCGCCAGGTCGACGTCGAAAATTACCGCGCAATTCAATAATTTCCCTCCTTGCCGGCCCTTCGCACAGCGTGTAGGGTGAGACATAAGGTGCGTAAGTGTCTCACAGCCAGCGAAGGGGAGAGCGGTGAAAGTAACCATCAACGCCGAGAAGTGCCAGGGTCACGGGCGGTGCTTTTCAATAGCCCCGAATCTCTTTGACTGTGATGATTTGGGAAATGGTTTCGTCATCGGTGACGGCACCTTGAGCGCCGACACGATCGAGGTCGCTCGCCTGTGCCAAGCCAACTGCCCCGAACACGCCATCGACATCGAGGAATAATAATGAGCACTTCCGAGAAGCCCCCCGTACTTGATTTTGCCACTGACTGGGATCACACCGACCCTCAGTGGGTCAGTGACCCCTATCCGATTTGGGAAGACCTTCGTCAGCGATGCCCCGTCGCGCACACTGAGCGCTACGGCGGCGGTTGGTTCCCCGCAACCCACGAACTGGTCTCCCAGGTTGCCAACGACACGGAGAATTTCACTTCGCGCATGCCCATCGTGGTGAACGGCCGTTTAGGCGATGACGCTCCACCCGCCCCGATCGGCGTCGTGCCACCGATTTCTTCGGACCCACCCTTCCATCACATCGCGCGGCGCTTGATTCTTCCGGCTTTCGCACCAAAGCCCATCAACGCCCTCGAGCCGCAGATTCGCGCGCTGTGTGAAAAGTTGCTGGACGACATGGAGGGCATGGACGTAGTGAACGCCGGTCACGGCTTCGCCCAGTTCATTCCACCCGCCGTTATTTCGCACATGTTGGGCTTCCCCGAAGAGGACGGCGACCAATTCCGTGAGTTCGTTCACATTGTCCTCGAAGGCATTGACGAAATGGATCAGGAGAAGCGCGAAATTGCCTTCCAGCCCGTTGCGGATTACTTCGAAAAGCAGATTAACGACCACGTCGAGAACCCGCGTGATGACTTGACGAGCTACTTATTGAACGTCGAAATCTTCGAAGGTCAAAAGTTATCCGTCGAGCACGTGTTCGGCACCATGCTGTTGATTCTTATTGCCGGCATTGACACCACCTGGTCGGCGATTACCTCATCCATCTGGCACCTGGCCACGCACCCCGCGGACTTGGCGCGTTTGGTGAACGAACCCGAGCTCATGCCCGTGGCCGTCGAAGAGTTTCTTCGCTTCTACGCTCCCGTGACCATGGCGCGATTGGTCAAAGAAGACTTTGACTTCAACGGTTGCCCCATGAAGAAGGACGACTGGCTGTTGCTGGGCTTTCCCGCCGCGAACCGCGACCCCGAGGTCTTTGACCGGGCTGATGAGTTCATCATTGATCGGGCGGAGAATCGTCACTTGGCTTTCGGACTCGGTATTCACCGTTGCGCCGGTTCGAACTTGGCGCGCTTGGAATTGCGCGTGGCTATTGAGACCTTTATCAAGCGCTTCCCGACCTTTACGTTGGATGATCCTTCCGTGGTGACTTGGTCGCAGGGCCAAGTGCGCGGCGCGCGCAACCTCCCTATTCGAGTCCGGTAGTCCAGGTGGTGGAAAAGCGCCCGGTCGAAGACTTCGCCACCGACTGGGATCACACCGACCCGGCCTGGGTCAGTGACCCCTATCCGATTTGGGAAGACCTCCGGCAGCGTTGTCCCGTGGCGCACACCGAGCGCTTCGAAGGTGGATGGTTCCCCGCGACGCACGAATACGTTTCGGAAATTGCCAACGACACCGAGCACTTCACCTCACGCACCGTGGTCGTGGGTTCGGGCCGACCAGGTCCCGATGCGCCTCCCGCGCCCATCGGAGTGGCGCCTCCCATTTCGTCGGACCCACCCTTTCATCACATCGCCCGGCGACTTATTCTTCCGGCTTTCGCCCCCAAGCCGATCGCGGCGCTCGAGCCACAAATACGTGAGCTCTGCGAACGACTTCTCGATCGGGTAGCGGGACATCGGGTCATCGACGGTGGTGTTGATTACGCCCAGTCCATTCCTCCTGCGGTCATCGCCCAGATGCTGGGCTTCCCGCCGGACGACGAAGAGATGTTCCGCGAAATTGTTGACCGGGTATTGAAGTCGGCTGACCTGCCCCAAGAAGAGCGCATCGCCCGCAGCCAATTGGGATCGGGATATTTCCAAGCGCAGATTGATGATCACCGCGAGAATCCGCGTGATGACTTGACCACCTATCTCATGAATGCCGAGATCATGGGCGAAAAACTTTCTGACCGGCACGTTCTGGGAACCATCGTCTTGATTCTGGTGGCGGGCATCGACACCACCTGGTCCGCCATCGGCTCGTCGCTGTGGCACCTGGCCACCCATCCTGACGATTTGGCCCGCTTGGTCAACGAACCCGAGCTCATGCCCGTGGCGGTAGAGGAATTTTTGCGCTTCTACGCTCCGGTGACCATGGCCCGTTTGGTGAAGGAAGACTACGACTTCCACGGTTGCCCGATGAAAAAGGACGACTGGATTTTGCTGGGTTTCCCAGCGGCGAACCGCGACCCTGAGGTCTTTGATCGGGCCGATGAGTTCATCATCGACCGTGAAGTCAACCGACACGCCGCCTTCGGTTTGGGCATTCACCGTTGCGTAGGTTCGAACCTCGCCCGCCTGGAACTACGCGTGGCGATTGAGACTTTTATTGCCCGCTATCCAAAATTTACGCTGGCTGATCCGTCAGCGGTGACCTGGGCTCCGGGCCAGGTTCGTGGTCCGCGGGACTTGCCAATCCTCGTGAACTAAGTCGCCGCGAGGCCCAACGCCCTCCCGCACTCACCAGCAGAACTACCACCAGCCATATCAGTGCCGTCGACACCATTCGGCTGGCCACGCTCGACGCGAGGTAGTGGCTCGCCAGCGTGGCCACGTTGCTTTCCCCGATGGGGAAAAATGACGGCAGCATGAATCCGACCACCATCGAAATGATTAATGGAAGACCGGCGAAGATCGCCAGGTGCTCCCAGCGACGCCGACGAGTAATCAGCAAGGTGGTGACGCCGAGCAAGGCGAGTGCCAACACGACGCTCAGGTTGCTGACGAGGGAAATGGAGTTGAGATAGCTCAGTGGCGAGTTCTGTGGGCTGATGGCCAAGATGAAATTATTCGGATGGCTGGGGGTGGCTTGCACCGTCGGGTCCACCCCGTGCACCGCCGTGGTGAGGAGATTAATGAGCGGGTTGGTATCCAGGTTGATGCCAGGCCCACTCGTCGCGGCGACGTCGGCGCTGAGGAAAAGTTGATGCGCCAGCGATTCGGCACGGGGTGAGAGCAGAACGGTACTGACGGCCGCGACGGCGGCCTCGTGATGGGTCACCAAGGACGCGCTGACGGCAGGGCTGGCATTTTGGTAGGCGTTGTCGATAATGGCACTGGCGAGCACCGGCGTCACGTGGTCGTGGTGCACCAGGGTGATGGCGGTGGCGAAGAGACGCGCGGGGCTACCGGCGAGATCATTGACGCAGTGCGAGATGACGCTAACGAGTATGACTACGGTCAGCAAAGCTCCGGCTACCAAGTAATTACAGAAACGAAGAATCTTTCGAAAAAGACTGACACCCACGACTCCGGCGGCGGCGGTACGCCGGAAGATGCCCATGGCCTTACCGTAACCGCAAGTTAGTCGTGCCGTCAGCCCAGAGACCTTTCATCCAGGCTTCGACCTCGTCGATCGCGCGGGGGAGGCCGGCCGACAAGTTCTTCGGACCCGTGGCGGTAATCAAGATGTCGTCTTCAATCCGCACGCCCTGGCCGCGATAGTTCTCCGGCACGGTGAGGTCATTGGCTTGGAAGTAGAGACCCGGTTCGACGGTGATGACGTAGCCCTCGTA
Organism: uncultured Actinomycetes bacterium; assembly: GCA_903848885.1. GTDB lineage: Bacteria > Actinomycetota > Acidimicrobiia > Acidimicrobiales > RAAP-2 > RAAP-2. The sequence goes on along the minus strand of CAINHL010000129.1, from coordinate 2,890 downwards.
GAGTTCGCCGCCGTAGTGCTCGCTACGGGCATTGGAGCAGTCGTGCACGTCAAGGCCCAACATGTGACTGACCCCGTGGAGGGTGTAGCGGCGGTGCAGCTGCCGGTCGCGACGCAGCGCTTCTTCGGGCTCAACTTTCAAGATTCCCATGTCGTAGAGACCTTGAGCGAGCACCTTCATGGCGGCCTCGTGGGGGGCAATGAAGTTTGCTCCCACCACGGCCGCGGCAATACCGGCTTCTTGGGCGCGGTAGACCAACTCGTACATCACGCGCTGCTCGGGGGAGAAGGTCCCGTTAATCGGCATGGTGCGGGTGACGTCGGCGGTGTAGAGGTTGTGGCATTCCACTCCGGCATCCAGTAGCAACATGTCGCCACGGCGCACAATGCCGTCGTTATTAATCCAGTGCAAGATGGTGGCGTGCGCCCCACTGGCAGCAATGGTGTCGTAACCCACGTCGTTTCCTTCTACGCGGGCACGCAAATTGAAAACTCCCTCGATGACGCGTTCGCCACGACCCTCGGCTTCGGGCAGCGCGCGGACGACGTCTTCGAAGGCCTTGACGGTGTAGTCAACGGCCAGTTGCAACTGAGCAACTTCGAATTCGTCTTTCACCAAGCGCATTTCACTGAGCGCGGTGGGCAGTTCAGTGTCCCGTTCCTGGGGGGTAATGAAGGAGTCCACCTGAGCGTCAAATCCCCGCACGGTGAGAACGGAGCTGGGATCCAGGCCCACCAGATCCTTCTCGAGTTGTTCAATGGGGGCGGTGGCGATGTCGTAGAACTGCGCGGATTCGCTAATGCCACGTCGATAACCCACCCATAATTCGCCGTAGTGGGCATTGGTGAAGAATTCGTGCGTGTTCTTGTCGCGCCGAGCGGGAACGTAGAGGGTGCTGACCGTGTTACGAATAACCAGAACGGCATCGGGCTCAAAACACGCGGTGAGGTAATAAAAGTCCGTGCCGGGGCGAAAGCGGTAATTCGTATCGTTGGCGCGCACTTTGTAGTTGCCGGTGGGAATAACCAAGGTGCAATCGACAAACTTTTCGCCCACGCGACGTCGACGTTCAGCGCAATAGTCCGCGGCGGGGTGCACCGAGTCGTCGAAGGGATCATCGCCCCACGAGCTGGTCATGTGTTCAAAGAGGGTCCGCGGAACCGGTGGGCGGTGCTCGCCCACCCACACCCAGTTATCGCTGATGGGGTGTTCGGCGGAGACGTCGATTTCGTTGGGTTCTGAGCTGACCATAGTCACAATCTACCCCTTGGCTCTTTTGCGACTGGTCGCGCGTAGTGGTCGTCACTGCCTAGATTGACGGTATGGAAATGCGCCTAGAGATGACGGGTGACGTGGCGGTCATTACGTGGAACGATAATGAAAATCGCATCAACCTCGACTCTCTGGGTCGGTTGAACGAAATCCTTGACGAGCTCGAATCACGGGAAGGCCCTCTCGCCGTGGTCTGGACGGGAACCGGCAAGTTCTTTTCCAACGGCTTGGACGTAGAACTCTTCGCTCGTGATCCTTCGTCGATGGAGCCCATCATCAAACTTTTCGACGCCACCATGGGTCGCCTCCTTCTCTTCCCGGCCTATACCGTGTCCGCACTCAACGGACACACCTTCGCCGGTGGCGCTTTGTTGTCGATGACGACGGACTACCGCGTGATGCGTAGTGACCGTGGGTATTGGTGCATGAACGAATTGGACATCGGCATGGTGATTCCCATCGAGATGAACGCCGTGTTGAAGAACCGCCTCCCGCGCGCCACCTGGATTGACGCCATCATGACGGCACGACGCTTCTCGGCGACCGACGCTCTCGCGCGCGGAATCGTGGAGGAAATTGCGGAAGAATCTGCGGTGTTGCCCCGGGCCCTCGAAGTAGCGGCCGCCATGGCCGGCAAGGATCGCGCAATCATCGCGTACCACAAGAGGCAGGTCTACGGCGACGTGGCGCGATTGGTCGGTTTTCTTCCGCCGGTTTAAATCAGCCCGAGATCGCGAGCGATTTCTTCGACGTCGCCAATGCGCAAGCCCGATCGGCTCTGCAGGGTACGAATCAAGCCACCGGCTTCGTAGAGAGACTCGTGCGTTCCCGTGTCCAGCCAGGTAGTGCTGCGTGGCAAGACGTCACAACGTAATTCTCCGAGCTCGAGGTAGGCGTTATTGAGCGCGGTGATTTCCAATTCTCCACGAGCACTGGGAGTCAGTGTTTTGGCGATACGAGGAGCCCGTTCGTCATAGAAGTAGATGCCCGGCACGGCGTAATTTGATTTTGGTTCGCTGGGCTTTTCCTCGATGGAGATCACCTGACCGTTCTCATCAAATTCCACGACGCCGTAGGCGGCGGGGTCGGTGACTTGGTAGGCGAAGATGAGAGCACCTTCAATATCGAGGTGCTGTGCGAGTTGAGTCCCGAGTCCGGCGCCGTAGAACAAGTTGTCACCCAGAATCAAGACGCTCTTCTCGCCATTCAGGAACTCTTCGCCCAAAATGAACGCTTGGGCGAGGCCGTTGGGCGCGTCTTGGATGACGTACTCAATGTGCAGACCCAAGTGAGATCCGTCACCGAAAAGACGTTGAAAGGCTGCCTGATCATGTGGGGTGGTAATGAAAAGAATTTCGCGAATTCCGGCCAGCATCAAGGTGGACAGAGGGTAATAAATCATCGGCTTGTCGTAGACCGGGAGCAACTGCTTGCTGGTGGCCTTGGTAATGGGGTGCAGTCGCGTCCCGTTGCCGCCCGCCAAGATAATTCCCTTCATCTTGCTAGCCTAGAACAGTCCAACATCCAGAAAAAAATGGGGAGAACGCATGCGTCTGGTGATCACGGGGGCCGCCGGTTTTATCGGCTCGCGACTCAGCGAAATCGTCATGCGTGATGC
>CAINHL010000128.1 GCA_903848885.1 uncultured Actinomycetes bacterium | reverse complement strand
CCTCGGTCACGCGTGGAAATCCTTAGGACTCGTGACGCACTCGACACGAATCCTGAGTCCCACCGCCATCAGTTGCGGCATCGACTTTTGTCTTGTCGTCGGATCGCAGTCCACCACCGTCCCCGCGCCCTTGGTGTGGTTAGTGAACCCCGCGACGGCTCAGGAAGTAGACGAATCCTCCCATCTCACGGGCACCGGAATTTCGTCGGTGAGCTGTACCGGCCATGCCAGTTGCGTCGCCGTCGTCACCACCTCCCTCGCGGGGACGACCGCGCTTTTCTCTACCGCCGACCGCGGAGGCACCTGGACAGCGTGGGGTCACGTCACGCCCACGGCACATTCCACCATTGCCTGTGCGTCGGCAACGACCTGTGCACTCGTCCAATCGACCACCACCGCGCAGACGACCGCCCTATTGACCAGTGACGGTGGCCAGACCTGGCAGAGTATCGCTCCGACAGTGGGTCCGCTGTCCGGCATCTCCTGTTACCTCACTGCCTGCACCGCCCTCACGCCATCCAAAAAAGGCAACACCGTGGTAAGCCTCAACCTGGCGAATGGCACCCTGACCACCGTCGGCGCCCCACCGTCGGCATCCATCACCTCGGTGAGTTGCACGACTGCGGTGCGCTGCGTGGCGGTGGGTTCGAGCGCCCAGCACGGCGCGCTGCTGGAACGACGTGACCGCCACGGATGGCACATCTTGACCAGCCAATATCTCCCGGCGCCGATGGTCGCGGTGAACTGCTCCGCGAATGCCTGCATCGCGTGGAGCGCATCGTCGGTCGCGCTGGTGCTGCCTTAGCCTTTCAGCGCCGCTAACAACAACGCGGGAATCTTGCTCCAACGGGGCGAGGCTTCAAAGGCCAAGAAGCGTCGCATGACCTGCGAAGCATTCTTGTTCGTCGCGAACCACGCTGGTGTCGGCGACACGCGGAAGGGACCACGGACCACGGACTTTTGTGGGCGCGCGAACATAAACGCGTTCCCCACGAATCCCCGACCCGACTGAATATCGGTCAGGGGATGACCAGGATAGGCACCCCACACCGTGGTCGAGAAGGCGAAACTCATGGCGTGCCAGAGATTGAGGCCGATCGATCCGTACTTCAGGTCCGCGATGGCCTGCTCCACCGCCGCACCGGTGAGCTCATCTTTCAAGGTGGCGGTGTCGACAATCACCGTGGCCGACAAGGTTCCCCACACCACGTCATTGCAAAAGGTCACCGCTTTCTCAATGAAGTCCACCGTGCCATCGGCGTCGAGAACCGCTTCGGAGGTCACCGAGCAAAAAGCTTCCACGTTGAAGCACATGTCGTTCACGTTGCTCGCGGGTACGTCGCGAATCAAAGTCCACGGCAACGCGCGACCATTCGCCGCACCAATTTGCCGTGCGTCGGGATGCGCCGCCAGGAAACTGGCGTGACGGTCCGCGGCCCCCGGGTAATAGGCCTCGCGCGTCGGGATAGCTGCCAGAGTCGCTTCGAGCGCCGCGAGGAATTCTTCTCGCTGGGCCCACTGAGAGTGGGTCACGATCACGCGCGGCGTCAGACAATTGAAGCCCGCGTTGTTGGTAAACATGGTGGCCACGTGCGCTGCTTGGTAGGCCATTTCCTTGCGCGACCACTTTCCGGGAACGATAATGACCGGAGAAACGTTACCGAGTTCGCAGCTCACGGGCTTGGTGATGATGGGGTCGTTGGATGCCTTTCGTCGCGCCCCTTCGTCGCCCACGCCAAAGACAATCGCTTCAACGGTCTTGTCCGAACCGGTGACGTGGATGTCATCAACATCGTCGTGTCCCGTCAGATACGCTCCGACAGCCGCCCCGCCACTCACGATACGCAGGAAACCGGCGGTAATTAAGGCCCCCATAGCGCGTTCCCAATAGGGAACCAGATAGTCGTTCACGGGGTTGGCCTTGAGCACCACCACTTTGCCTTCAGCGAAGAGCTTCGTTAACACGTCACGTGGTCCAAGGGAGGCGACGTTGCCGGCTCCCAGGACCAAGGACACTCCGGCGTGGGCGGAGGGATTTTGGTACAGCTCCGCTTGGGTGGCTTGAATCTCCGCTTCGGTGACTCCCGGTTCCATCCAAACTTCACCCGACATACCGGAATACAGAACCTTGTCGAAAGTCGAGGCCGGCATCACGCGCACGGCGAGACGATTGCCCGGCTTGGCGGTCACGGGACCCGGGTAGTGGGGACGTCCGCTGCGTTGAATATCACGCAAGGACGTGGCGAAGGCCTGCATCATGCGCAGAAAAGTGCCGACGCCGCTGAACAGTTCCTCGCCGCCTTCGGTGGAGAAGCTCTCATAGCCCTTGGCACGGCTTCCGGCGGCCGCCCACTCTTCGGCCACGGCGTAGGTGTCGGCAATCATGGTCTCGAGAAGGGTCACGCGATCGGCCACCGACGTGGCGGCCCAGGCCAATGCCCGCGCCGTGACGTCCGCTACCGCCTGGTCGAGGGCGTGGGTGTCCAAGGACACGTGATCTTGCAGCCCCGACGTCGGCGCCGCGGCACCCCGAATTGCTTCTGCCATGTGCTTCTCCTTCGCTGAACTGTCTTGACATTACCTTGGCCCACCGGATTTCCGAGGGAAGCGAGGTTCTAGGATGACCTAAGACCCACACCAGGAAGACGGCACATGGCATTGGAAAAATGGGGTCCTCTCGCGGGACTCATCGGACGGTGGGAAAGCGGATATGACGGTCGCGACGTCTCCTTCCACAACGCCAAAGGCAAGTTGGCCGAAACTCCCTTTCGTGAAGAAGCCACGTACAGCCCCGTGGGCCCCGTGGGCAATGGCGACCAAGAACTCTACGGTCTGAACTACACCACCGCCGCCTTCCGGGAAGGTGACGACAGCCCATTTCACACCGAGACGGGCTACTGGATGTGGGACGCCGCCGAACAACAGGTCATGCGCTGCTTCATGATGCCCGGTATCGTCACCCTGATTGCCGGCGCCACCGTGGCCCCCGACGCCACCAGTTTCACTCTGCAAAGCGTCACCGGATCTAACGTCTACGGCATTTTGTCCAATCCCCACTTAGACCGTATTGCGAAATGCGTCCGCTTTGACGTCACCACTACCATCGGTGACGGAATCTTCTCCTACGATGAGACGTCCATGATTGAATACCAGTTGAACACCGACGTCATTATGCACACCGATCGCAATACCCTCACCCTTATCAGCCGAAAGGTTTAGCCATGTACGAATGGTCCGAAGAACACCAAGCCATCATCGCCGTCATGCGGCGCTTCGTCGACGAGGAGATCCGCCCTCACCTCGACGCCATCGAACATGAAGGCGTCCCGCCCTACGAAATTTTGCGCAAGATGTATTCGGTCTTCGGCCTCAAGGAAATGGCCCAGGAAAACTTCGCCCGCGCCCTGGCCCGCAAAGTTTCCGGCGAGGAGCCCGCGGCCCGACGTGGTGGCAGTGACCCCGCGGCGCAGATCATTTCCACCCTCGAGCTCTGTCGCGTCAGCCCTGGCATGGTGACCTCGCTCGGCGTGTCCACCGGACTCGCGGCGGGGACCATTAACAAGTTGGGTACCCCCGCGCAGATGGAGCGCTGGGGTAAGGACTTAATGACCCTCGACAAGGTCGGCGCCTGGGCTATCACCGAGCCGGACTCGGGTTCCGACGCCCTCGGGGGCATGCGCACGTCGGCGCGACGTGATGGTGAGGAATACATCATTAACGGATCGAAGACCTGGATTACCAACGGACCCTTCGCCGACACCATTGTTCTCTACGCCAAGCTCGACGACGGCAGTGGCGAAGAGCAACGCAACCGCAAGGTTCTGACCTTCGTGCTTGATGCGGGCATGCCGGGCCTCGAACAATCCAAGCCCATGCGCAAGATGGGTCAAAAGGCCAGCCCCACCGGCACCCTTTTCATGACCGACCTCCGCGTCGGCAAGGACCGCCTCTTGGGCGAGACCGAAGACCCGCAGGGTGGGGGACGCGCCAGCGCCAAGGATAATTTCGTATCCGAGCGTGCCGGTATGGCCGCCATGGCTCTCGGCGTCATTTCCGAATGCCTCGAGTTGTCCATCGACTACGCCAAGGGCCGCAAACTCTGGGAGAAGCCCATCTCGGAATACCAACTGATTCAGCAGAAGTTGGCCTATATGGAAGTCGCGCGCGTCAACGTCCAGAACATGCTCTTTAACTACATTGAGCGTTCACAAAATGGGGCGTCCATGTCCATGGCCGAGGCCTCCGCCATCAAGTTGTATTCCGCACGTGCCGCGTGCGAGGTTGCCGACGAAGCCATCCAGATTTTCGGTGGCAATGGTTACGTGTCCGAGTACCGCGTGGAGCAGCTCTCACGTGACGCACGGGTGTTTCGTATCTACGCCGGAACCGACGAAATGCAAATCGTCGCGATCGCTCGCGATCTCCTCAAGGGTTAATTCGTCGGCAGAACAAAACAACGGTCACTGAGTTCGCCGGCGGCGTAGTCGCCGTACCAACCGTCAAACATGCCACGGGTCTTTTCCGCCCAGGCCACTGCCGCGGGGTCGCTCGCGCGATGTACCACGTGCGCAATTCCACGCTCACCGACCACTAATTCTCCCCACGCACCAGGAAAGTCTTTGACGCAGGCCACCTCAATAATGGCGACGCCCTCGACGTCGCGGCGGCGCGAACGGTGCGTGTGACCCGCACTGTAGGCGGCGACTCCACTGTCACGCATGGCCTCGAGAAGGTGGCGTGACTGTGAGGGTTCCACGCCGTCGAAACGTCGTGGGTCATCTTCGCCCGGGACGAAGAGGGGATGATGCCCCATCACCATGACGGGCGTCGTGCTCAGCGACGTGGCGTCGCGCACCGCCGCTACTTGATCGTCGTCGACAAAACCCGAAGCGAAGTGATCACGTGAAGTATCGAGGAGAACGATGCGCAGCCCCGCCACGTCAATAATCTGTACCGGCCACGCCGCGAAACGCTCCCCCGGGTAGGAATCATGATTGCCGCGTACGTGCACCAAGCGCTCACCGAAAGCGGGCTCGTAGAAGGAGAGAAAGGTTTCGTATTCCGCCGACGTACCGAAACTCGTGAGGTCCCCCCGCACGATGACCCGGTCGGGCTGGCGGGCGAACATGTCGGCAATCACCGCTCGATTCATCACTTCCGGGTAGGGCTCTTCGCCCGGGCCCGCGGTGAATTGCGCGGGAGTCGAGCCGTCCACCTTGCCGCACTCAATTTCGCCAAAGTGAACATCGTTGACGGTGGTAACCCGGCTGAGTACCGCACCGATATCCGGCAAGGTACGTACGGTCAACCCATCGCGCTCGTACACGGTGTCGGATTCGAGGTCGCCATAGCGAATCACCTGCCCGTGGGCAAAGACCTCTAATTCCTTGTGGCCAATCGCCGAGATTTCCGTCACGCGCTGAGTCTAGAGAGAGCGAATAGTCACCTTGTAGTCTCGCGCTGTGGAACT
>CAINHL010000127.1 GCA_903848885.1 uncultured Actinomycetes bacterium | reverse complement strand
GGGGTGCAGTCGCGTCCCGTTGCCGCCCGCCAAGATAATTCCCTTCATCTTGCTAGCCTAGAACAGTCCAACATCCAGAAAAAATGGGGAGAACGCATGCGTCTGGTGATCACGGGGGCCGCCGGTTTTATCGGCTCGCGACTCAGCGAAATCGTCATGCGTGATGCCGAAATGCTGGGCTATAACGAAATCGTCCTTCTCGACGCCTTGACCTATTCGGGTCGACGCGAAAACCTCGTCAACGTTCTGGATGATGCCCGAGTTCGTTTTGTCCATGGCTCGATTAATGATGAGAAATTGACCGATGAATTACTTGCCGGTGCGCATGCGGTACTGCACCTGGCCGCTGAAAGTCATGTGGACCGGTCCATCGCCGGAGCCGCTCCTTTCTTCGTGACCAACGTGCTGGGAACGCAGCAGTTGTTGGAGTCGGCGCGTCGCGGCGGCGTCGAGCGTTTCGTGCACGTCTCCACCGATGAGGTCTACGGATCCATCGACACCGGATCGTGGAAAGAAGACCACATCTTGGAGCCCAACTCGCCGTACTCGGCGAGCAAAGCCGGTAGTGATCTGGCGGCATTGGCTTATCACTCGACCTTTGGCCTCCCCGTCATGGTGACACGTTGCTCAAATAACTACGGCATCCGTCAATACCCGGAAAAAGTTATTCCGCTGTTCGTGACGAATTTGATGGACGGCCTACACGTTCCGCTCTACGGTGATGGACTCAACGTGCGTGACTGGTTACACGTGGATGATCACTGCCAAGGAATTCTGCGCGTGCTGAGTGCCGGGCGAGCGGGTGAGGTCTACAACATTGGTGGGGGGACCGAACTCACCAACGTCGAAATCACCCATCGACTCCTCGCGCTGTGCGGAGTGGGCGAGGAAATGATTACTCCGGTTGCCGATCGCCTCGGCCACGACCGTCGTTACAGCGTGGACTGCACCAAAATCTCTACCGAGCTGGGGTACCGCCCGGAAGTGGATTTCGAAGCGGGCTTAGCGGACGTCGTGCGCTGGTACCACGACAATGAGTTCTGGTGGCGTCCTTTGAAAGGAACGAAGTAATGAATCTGGTTGAGCTCGCGCTGCCCGGTGTTTTCCGACTCGAGAGTCCCGTCTGGGGCGACGACCGTGGGTTTTTCCGTGAATGGTTCAAGGGACCCGATTTCGAGTCGCTTGGTCTCAATTTTGTGGCCGCCCAGGCCAACCTCTCCTATTCGCAGTCCAACGTGGTGCGTGGTCTGCATTATTCGATGGCCCCTGAAGGCCAAGCGAAAGTTGTGACCTGCGTCGGTGGATCATTACTGGACGTCATTGTGGATATTCGTATCGGCTCACCCACCTTCGGCCAGCACGTGGGTGTCGCCTTGGAAGCGGGCGATGGCGTGGGGGTCTATCTTCCCGCGGGCGTGGCCCACGGTTTCTGCGTGAGTGCGCCGAACGCGACCTTGGCCTACCTTTTGTCATCACCTTTCAACGCACCGATGGAATTGGAAATCCATCCCATGGACCCCGCTCTGGGCATCACGTGGCCCATTGAAGGAGAGCCCCTGCTGTCGCCCAAGGACGCGGCGGC
>CAINHL010000126.1 GCA_903848885.1 uncultured Actinomycetes bacterium | reverse complement strand
GGCCTCAATCACCGCACGGAAATTGGTCCGCGTGTCGATGGCCGTGCGGGCCGCGCCTTGAACGATGCGATAGGCCTCGTCGCGCGACATACCCGAATCCACCAGGGCCAGCAACACACTCTGGCTGTACACCAAACCCAGAGAATTTACTTCGAGGTTTTCCCGGGCTCGTTCGGGGTGCAGGACCAGGCCATCCACCAGCCCGGTGGCCTTGCGCAACATGTAGACGCAGAGTTGCAGGGCGTCGGGCAAAATGACCCGCTCGACACTCGAGTGCGAAATGTCGCGCTCGTGCCACAGCGCCACGTTTTCCAGACCACTCAGCAAATAGCCACGCAACACGCGGGAAAGTCCACAGAGTCGCTCCGACAAGATGGGATTGCGCTTGTGCGGCATGGCCGAGGATCCCTTTTGACCCTTGGCGAAGGGTTCTTCGGCTTCGCCGACTTCGCTGCGGGCCAGGTGGCGAACTTCCAAAGCAATCTGTTCGATGGTGGTGCCGATGGCACTCAGGGCGTAGAGGAGTTCGGCGTGGCGGTCTCGCGCGATCACCTGCGTGGCCGGAACGGGACGAAGGCCGAGGCGTTCGCAGACCACGTCTTCGACCCGGGGGTCAATGTTAGAAAAGGTCCCTACCGCGCCGGAGAGTTTGCCCACGGCGATGCCGTCGCGAGCGCGCTGCGCGCGCGTGAGGTCGCGATCCGCCTGCAAGGCGAACAGGGCGAACTTGGCGCCGTAGGTCGTGGGCTCGGCGTGCATGCCGTGCGTGCGGCCGGTGATGGGCCAGTCAATAGTTTCGTCCGCGCGGCGCGCCAAGGCGGCGCGTAGTTTTTCCACTTCCACCACCACGATGTCCATGGCCACGCTCAGGGTCTTGCACAGTGCGGTGTCCACGACGTCGGAGGAGGTCAGACCGTAGTGAATCCAGGCGCCCTCGGGCTGCCCGATCTTTTCTTGCACCACGTCGACGAAGGCCGCGGTGTCGTGATTGGTGATGGCTTCACGTTCGTCCACCCGACGAACGAAATCGGCGTCCACCACCGGTCGACGCGGGCGCAGCCGCGCCACTTCGTCGGCGGGAATGTGACCCAACTCGGCGAGCGCTTCGGCCACGAGGAGTTCAACTTCCAGCATGGTGTCAAAGCGGTTTTCGTCGGTAAAGAGACGAGCGACGTCCGCGGGTGAGTAGCGAGGAATCATGAAGCCTCCGAGTCATATTTTTGCGCGATATCCGTGCGGAACTGCTGGCCCGCGAATTCGATACGTGACGCGGCGCGATAGGCCAGGGCCCGCGCGCCGTGCAGAGTGTCGGCCATGGCGGTCACGGAGACCACTCGCCCACCGGCAGTCACAAAATGTCCGTCCTCGTTGCGCGAGGTTCCCGAGTGAAAGACCGTCACCCCTTCGAGAGCGTCGAGGAGTTGACCCTGGTCATTCAGGCCGGTGATGACGTCGCCGGAGCGCGGCGAGACCGGATACCCCTCCGCGGCCAGAACCACGGTCACCGCCGCTCGATTCGCACAGACGGGAGCGTGGTGCAGGTCACCGGTGGCGGCGCGATAGAGAAGGTCGTAGAGGCCCTCACCCAGCAGGGGCACCAGCACTTGGGTTTCGGGATCACCGAAGCGCACGTTGTATTCCAAGAGCACGGGTCCCTGCGCCGTCAACATGACTCCCGCGTAAAGGACGCCGCGAAAGTTCACGTGGCGTCGGCGCAGTTCGCGCAGCGACGGGGCGATGATGTCGTCCATCACCCGCTGGACATCGTCGGGGCTCATCCGGGGCAAGGGGGCGAAGGCACCCATTCCCCCCGTATTCGGACCTTCGTCGTTATCGCCGACGCGCTTGAAGTCCTGCGCGGGCACCAGGGGGAAAGCTCGCTGGCCGTCACAGACGACGAGCAGTGAGCACTCCTCTCCCCGAAGGGCTTCTTCGATGATCACGCACTTGCCGGCGTCACCAAAGGACTCACCCGACATCTTGTCGCGCACGTCGGCTTCGGCTTCGGCGAGAGAGTCCGTCACCAAGACACCTTTCCCCGCGGCCAGACCGTCGGTCTTAATCACGTAGGGTGCGCTCTGACGTCGCAAATAGGCGATGGCGGCGGCTTCCTCGTGGAAGGTGCCGAAGTTGGCGGTGGGCACTTTGGCCGCGGAGAGAAATTCCTTGAGGTAGGCCTTGGAGCCTTCGAGTTGCGCCCCGTCGGCGTTGGGCCCGAAGACCACTTTGCCTTGGCCCCGCAGCATGTCGGCGACGCCCGCCACCAGCGGGGTTTCGGGTCCGATCACGAAGAGATCGGCCTCGAGTTGAGTCGGGGAGGTCGACACGCAGGGAATGCCCATAGCGGCGATGCCCGGATTACCCGGCGTCACCACCACGTCACAGCTGGCGCGTAATCCCCAGGCCAGGGCGTGCTCACGGGCACCCGAACCCACGACGACGCAGCGGGTCACGAGGGTCGAACGAATTGCTCGCGGCCGGGACCCACTCCCACCACAGAAATCGGAACGCCGGTGACTTCACTGAGGTAGGCCACGTAGTCACGGGCCGCCTTCGGTAATTGGTCGTAGGAGGTGCAGTGCGTGATGTCTTCACACCAACCCGGAAGTTCTTCGTACACGGGCACCACGTCGTGCAAGACCGACTGGTGATAGGGCGGGTACTCGTAGCGCTCGCCGTTGGCTTCGTAGGCCACGCAGACCTTGATGGTCTCGAGCGTGTCGAGAACGTCGAGCTTGGTCAGCGCAATTTCGCTCAAGGAGTTGAGACGGCGTGCTTGGCGTGCCATCACCGCGTCGAACCAGCCCACGCGGCGGCGGCGGCCCGTGTTGGTGCCGTATTCGTGTCCCCGGTCGACGAGGAGTTCGCCGAGTTCGCCGTCGAGTTCGGTGGGGAATGGACCCGCGCCCACGCGCGTGATGTAGGCCTTAGCAATACCCACGATGCGATCGAGGTCGCGCGGTCCCAGACCCGAACCGGTGCAGGCACCACTGGCCACGGGATTCGAGGAGGTGACGTAGGGATAGGTGCCGTGGTCGAGGTCGAGGAAGGTTGCCTGCGCACCTTCGAGCAAAATACGTTCGCCGCGCGCCAGGGCGTCGTGCACCAAGGTCACCGTGTCCGCCACCATGGGAATAATGCGCGGCGCGAGGTCGTTGAGGTAATGATCGGCGAGTTCGTCGGCGTTAATCGGCAAACGGTTGTAGACGCGGGTTAGCAGGGGATTCTTTTCCATCAAAACCAGATCAAGCTTTTCGCGGAAAATTTTGGGGTCCAAGAGGTCCTGCACGCGAAGTCCAATGCGCGACGCCTTATCCGCATAGGCCGGTCCGATGCCGCGCTTGGTGGTGCCCAAGGCGTTCTTACCCAAGTAGCGCTCGGTCACCCGGTCGAGCTCTTGGTGATACGGCATGATCAAGTGCGCGTTGCCCGACACGACGACCCGCGACACATCGATTCCCTTCGCGGAAAGGGTGTCCAACTCTTTGAGTAATACGGCGGGGTCCACGACCACACCGTTACCGATGACGGCACGAATGTGTGGGTACAACACTCCCGAGGGAACGAGTTGCAGGGCGAAGGCTTCGCCCTCCACGACGATGCGGTGACCGGCGTTGTGGCCACCTTGGTAGCGCACCACCATGTCCATTTCTCCGGCGAGAAGGTCGGTGAGTTTGCCCTTGCCTTCATCCCCCCATTGGGTTCCAACTACGACGGTGGCGGGCACGGGGCTCCTTTTTTGGGGGAGATGACATCACATCCTACCCGACGCGGACCCGGTCCGACCCTTCCGCCTAGCGGCGAAGGTTATTGCGGGGGTCAAAAATCACGGCCACCGTGGAGGGCACCGGGACGAGATC
>CAINHL010000125.1 GCA_903848885.1 uncultured Actinomycetes bacterium | reverse complement strand
CCAGTTATCGGGCTGCGTCGTAGCGAGGTGCTGAAGTATGTGGGGATTACGTTCCAACATATCGTTGGGTGCGCCCCAACATCACCTTCTTCTGACTACCGATGTACCTCCATCATAGGCTTTGACGTCCACGATGCCGTGTCGCGAATGAGCGTGCGGGCGACCGAACACGACGAAATACAGCCGTGCCGCTTTAGTCTGAAGAGGTGAGTTTCTCGGGCGCCGACTACGACGTCATTGTGGTGGGAGCCGGCTTGGCGGGTCTGCGCGCCACCGCCATACTCCAGCAGGCCGGACGCGAAGTCGTGTGTCTCGAAGCATCGGATCGTGTGGGCGGGCGCGTGACCAGTGATGACGTAGACGACTTCATTATCGACCGGGGTTTCCAACTCATCAATAAGGGCTATCCAGAACTCCGCGCCGCCATCGATGTTGAAAAACTAGAACTTCGTCGCGCACCCCGAGCCGTGGCCCTGAAGGGCGAGGCGTCACAGACCATTGGGATGTCGTCTCTCGGGGTACTACTCGCTTCCCCACGACGTTGGCCAGGATCGACCGCTGACGGGGTGCGAATGGCTGCTTGGTTAGCCCGAGTTACTTTTGGCCCCATTGCGTCAATCGAGAAGTCGAAGGACCTCAGCATGACGGAGGGCCTGGCCGCGCTCCATCTCTCGGAGCCGCTCCGTCGGGAGGTTCTGGACCCCTTTCTCCGCGGTATTTTTCTCGACCCGGAACTATCCGGATCGTGGAATTTGGCGCAATTGATTATTCGCAGCTTGGCCAGAGGCGGTCCCTCACTCGCCGCTCGGGGCGCGCGCCAATTGTCAGAAGCGCTGCGTGCGAGGTGCGAGGACGACTCGATTCGCTTCCGCACCACCGCAACATCGGTCTCACCGCACGGGGTGACCACGGAGTCGGGACGGCTCACGGCGCGGGCGGTGCTACTCGCGTGTGATCCTTCTGCGGCGTCGAAAATTCTCGAGGTGCCGAGAGTGGCGATGAATCGACAAGCCACGTATTGGTGGGCTTTCGCGGGCGAACCACGTACGGCCGCGTTGGTGTTGGATTCGCGCGCCCCTCAGCTGACGTCGACTTTGGCCGTGTCAGGAATTCAGCCGCGATACGCACCACAGAACATGACCTTGGTGGCGGCAGCCACGCTGGCCACCCCCAGCGGCGAAAATGAAGCCCTCACGCGCAGTGCGGTCGCGAGAACTCACGAGCGATCGGTCAACGAACTGCAGTTGGTGGCCGTCAGCGATATTCCTGCGGCGTTACCGAGTCAGCTTCCCCCTTTGGCGCTTCGTCGCAATCCACGCGTCGCGGGCGTGTACGTCGCGGGGGACTGGTTCGAGTCAGCGTCCATCCAAGGAGCACTGGTCAGCGGGCGACGAGCTGCGCAGGCGATTCTCGCGGACGACGCTCGTCGAAACTGACATTGGTGGGCCGCCCGGGTCTCGATCCCGGCACCTTGGGATTAAAAGTCCCCTGCTCTACCCGATGAGCTAGCGGCCCGGTGAAGCGAGGGTGCAGTAACGCAAACTCATAACTCGGACAACACAGACTAGCGCACGAGATTTAT
>CAINHL010000124.1 GCA_903848885.1 uncultured Actinomycetes bacterium | reverse complement strand
GCGACGATGGTCCGAAGACGAGCGGCATCAACAAAAATACCCACGTCTTCCATTCGCGCCAGAACGCCAACTAAAGGCAGTTCGATTTGGTGATAGATGATTTCGAGTTCCCAATGCGCAATGAGCGTGGCAAGCTCCCCAATGAGGCGAGGAATCAACGATGCGCGATATGCCAGATCATCGTCGTTGAGGGCCGAAAACAAAGAGTCTCCACCAGTGGAGATATCTAGTTCCAGAAACTGCTGTGCGAGGGATTCGAATTCATAGGATCCTAAACTCGGATTAATAAGGAATGCCATGAGCGAAGTGTCGTGAACTAATCGATCGTCGCCAATTAGGTCCGAACCCAACACCCGCATAAGCAATTTGCCATCATTCGTGGCAAGTGGAACCGTTTGACTTCGATACCACGCTTTGAAATCCTCGACGCTTCCGACCCAGCAGTAACCACTGCGCTCACCCACCGCCGCGAACCTTGCGCGAGTCACAAAGACGGACAGATTGATCTCACCCTCCAGCTCGGACAGGTTGGCCATACGTTGATATTCGACGTGAGGTACTCCCGTCGCAGCGGGAGTGTCCGCCACTGTGGGGGCACCACTATCGACGTCATCACTCTTTGCTCCTCCCAGTGCCCCCGATTTCAACAAGGTTGAGAATCGTGCCTTGAGGGAATCCATTTCCAGCTTGTCAAAAACGCTTAGTGAGTCCGACTGACCCCAACCACCCACCATCACATCTTCCAGGGTGAAATCCGGGATGGAGACGTTCTTAATGAGAGTCATCACCTCGACATTGTTACGAGCACGCTGTTCGAAGAGAGCCAAATTTTCGCGCAATTTAGGGGTGAGATCTGCCAGGTGGGCGTAGAGCTCGTCAAGGTCTCGATAGGAAGCGAATAGCTTTGCTGCCGTCTTCTCGCCCACTCCCGGAACTCCCGGTAGGTTGTCAGACGGATCACCTCGCAAAGCGGCAAGTAAGGGATAGCGCTGTGCGTCAATACCACAACGCTCCGTGATTCCCGCTTCGTCATAAATTGAGTAATCGGAAACACCTCGCCGGTTGTACAGCACGCGAATGTACGGATCTCTTACTAGTTGGAACGAGTCTCTATCGCCCGTCACCACCATGCATTCTTTCTGGGCGTCGAACGCCCATTCCGCCAAAGTGGCGAGGACATCGTCCGCTTCGTAGCCCGGCACCCCAATCACAGGAATATTCAAAGATTCACAGAGCTCTCGAACAAACCCAAACTGGGGGCTGAGGTCGTCGGGTGTCTCATCCCTACCGCCTTTGTAGTCCTCTGTCATGGCGTCGCGGAAAGTTCCGCCCTGGAGATCGAAGGCCACGGCGATTCCACTGGGTTTGTGTTGCTTAATCAGCGACAGCAACATCGACGCGAAACCGTGAACGGCATTCGTCACCACGCCGTCGCTCGTTGAAATTTCCGTGGTGAGCGCGTAATACGCACGGAAAATCAGCGACATCCCATCGAGAAGAAGGAGTGGACCTTCTCGCTCGTAACTAGTCAAGGAAACTGCCCTCGATGATTGTCAGCGCAATGTCGCGCATCCGAGTTCGTCCACTCATAGCGGTCTTTTGAATAATAGTGAAGGCGTCTTCTTCGCTGATGCCGCGTGCGCTCATTAGTAGCTGCTTGGCTCTCGCGACCAAGTCGCGGGTTTCGATTTTGTCGTCGACGGGTTTTGACTCGCCAGCCCCCAGAGGAGTCACGTCATCTTTGTTCAGCAGGGACGCCAACTTCGGCAAGAGTTCAATGCTCCGAAATGGCTTAACGAGGTAAGCCACGACATTCGCCTCTCGTGCACTTTCAATAAGATCACGTTGAGAAAAAGCTGTCAGCAGCACGACAATGGTGTTCGACCCTTTGATGGCACTGGCCACCTCAATACCATCGAGCTCCGGCATCTTTACATCCAGCAGGGCTAGATCCGGCTCGTGTAATTGGATGAGGCGCAACGCATCACTCCCGTTGGAAGCCTCGCCGACTACGTCGTAACCTGCTCCCTCCAGAATTTCTTTTAAATCAAGCCTGATGATGGATTCGTCATCAGCGATCACAACGGTAGCCATTAGACGTTGACCCCCGGAACCCACTCCCTGAGCAAACTGTCGCGTTGCTCTGTAAGTACCTCGAGCTCAGCGCTTACTCGAATCAATTCGTCTTCGGCAATAAGTAGATGCCGCGACGTCTCCTTCAGATCGGTGCATGACAGGGGCGTCTCCGTCATCAAATTCCTCAAACGCGCGTCCTGGACGAGGTTTCGCCAAGCCTCGACCTGCTCCAGCAGGACTGCGCGGATCTCTCTTTTGTGTTCGATAGTGGTGTGCATCCGCGCGATTCTCTGCGCTAGCGGGTCGGTACTCATAATTCCACTTTATTACTTGCGAGAGTCCATCGATCCACTACCTCTTCTTGTTCTCCGGGCGCAAAATCAACCGCTCGATAGTCGGAATGCTCCGCACGGGTGGACGCGGCAAGGTACTGCACCCATTGACGAGATGCCAAGCCGTCAAAAAAAGAACCGAAGTAATAACGTAGACCTAATCTTTCGCACTCCAGAGCCATACTCCGCGCCGCAGCAATTCCGCCGACCCGCGAAGGTTTGATGCATACCAGCGTGCAGGCGTCGTATTTTGCAGCCAACCTGACGTCCGCCAGTGACCGAATACTTTCGTCGAGGGAAATAGGGAGTGAAAGGTCGCGCGACAGGGCAGCCGGCCTATCGAAATCCCCCACTGCGCACGGCTGCTCGAGGGCAACCACCACCGCAGTCTCGGAAGTAACCTCGAAATGCAGCTGCGCCATCGATTCCGTAACGAGACTCGCGTTGTAATCGAGGATTACCTCTCCGGTGTAGCCGTCCAGAGTTCGCGTTAACCGGTCGGGAGGGGTCTCCGCGTCAAGTTTTAAACGCACTCGTTCCTGTTGCGGATCGATAGACAGTGTTTCGGCGTTTACGCTGAAGGTTCTCAGCGATTGTCGTGGAGCGTCGGCAGGGAGCGAAAGCTCACTCATTTTGTTATCAAGAAGGCCCATCTCTATGCAGGCCCACGCCCAACGATTCTCCGGACGGGTTGTGAGGAAGTGTGAGACACGAGACCATTCCGGGAGTTGACCCTCTCGATCAACGATACCGAGCAGCATGGGAATGGCCTTCGTTCGTAGTTCCTCGAGCACGCCATGCACATCGGGGTCGCCGTGCACGGCAACTTCGAGGGGGGAAACCTCTCCCGTTCTCAGCCCACCAGCATCGCTGATGACGAGGCGCACAAAGGGTCTGGTGTCGTGGAGAATCTCGAAGGCTTCGACGGGCCGCAGTAGTCGCCTACGGCCCGTCGACAGCGAAATCTCCATGCCCCCACCCTAGGCAGTAACTGCTAGCGTTTACAGCCAAGCCCGGATGGCGGAACGGTAGACGCGGAGGCCTCAAAAGTCTCTATTCGAAAGGGTGTGTGGGTTCGAATCCCACTCCGGGCACTGTTAGTTTTTATCTATGGATAAGGACGAGAAAAGCCACCCCACTACTTGTGCGTTTTTACTTCCCGGCCAAGGATCGGTATCCCTTGGGATGGCCGTTCCGTGGAGAGCTACGCCATCATGGTCTCTCGTGGACGAGATCTCTGACGGTGCGGGATGTGATGTCGCCGCAATTCTCGATATCGACGACCTCTCGCTTCTCATTCGCACCGACAACGCCCAGATTGCGACTTTCACCGTTTCCCTGCTGTCGTACACGGAATGGGCCCGAAGATCGAATGACGTCATTCGTACCGTGCTGGGTCACTCGCTGGGTGAACTGAGTGCTCTTGCAGTCGGTGGATATCTTTCGATCCAGGACGCCGCCAAGCTCGTGCGGACGCGGGGGCTCGCCATGCAACGCGCCTCGGGAGAACACCCCGGTTCAATGAGCGCTCTGATGGGCTCAACCGAGTCGTCATTTCAATCGCTACAGGACTATTGCCAGAAGTACGGCGATCTTTGGATCGCCAATATCAACGGCGAAGGTCAGATTGTCGTGAGTGGCTCCCAGGCGAGTCTGCTGCGACTTCAGTCCGAACACCGGGACATCGGTTGGAGGAGATGCAGCCCCTTGAATGTAGGCGGAGCCTTCCACAGCCCCATGATGTCACTCGCTCTGGAGGAATTTTCCGAGTGCCTCAATGCCGTGACGTGGCTCAAACCCCGGACTCCCGTCCTCGCCAATGTGAACGGAACCGTGCACCCCGGTGGAGCGGCAACGATTGACCTATTGCTCCGTCAGCTCGTTGAACCAGTCGATTTTCTCAACTGCGTGGGAAACATCCCCACGGAGGTAGACAAGTCAGTCGAAGCAGCTCCGGGGACCACCCTGACTGGACTGGTAAGCCGTATACGTAAGTTCTCGCTACATGAGACTTTAGAGCGAGGTTAAATATGGGACGACACGTCATAGTTACGGGAGCATCTAAGGGCATTGGTGCAGCGATCGCCCAGGCTTTTATAGATCTCGGAGACGACGTTGTCTCTCTGTCACGGTCGGACACGGCCTTGGATGGTCTCGCACAGTCCTACCAAGTAGACGTTGCTGATGCGACCGCCGTGAACGACGCCATTGCTCGTTCGATTACGTCGCTGGGTCCCGTCTCCGTCGCGGTCATGAACGCGGGCATCACGCATGATGGGCTGGCGATGAGAATGACTGATGCGCAATGGCAACGGGTTCTGGATGTCAATCTCAACGGCGCATTTTTTACCTCGCGCGCCGTCCTTCCCAGCATGATCCGGCAACGAAATGGTTCCCTAATTTTCGTAAGTTCAGTCGCTCCTTTTCTCGGTCTTCCAGGGCAGGTTAACTATGCAGCATCGAAGGCGGGAATGATTGGCCTCGCTCGTTCACTCGCAACTGAAGTGGCCTCGCGATCTGTCACGGTCAATGTTGTTGCGCCCGGCTTCATTGACACCGATATGACGGCGAGCCTCAACAGCACCGACCTCATCGCGAGAGTTCCCCTGGGTCGAGTGGGGATGCCAGAAGAGGTTGCAGCAACCGTCACGTTCCTCGCCTCCGACTCTGCTCGCTACATCACCGGAGCAACCATTCCGGTTGACGGCGGTCTGGCCCGGGGTTTGTAACCAACTTTTTCCGCAACGTTCTAATAAGATGGCAAAAAAGGGAGATATCGTGAACCGTGACGAAGCATTTGAGAAATTCCGCGCTGACGCCGTTGAAGTACTGGCTGTCGAAGCGAGTGCTATTACCCCGGATGCTTCATTCGGCGAAGATTTAGGCGCTGACAGCCTCGACCTCGTTGAACTCGTGATGGCTTTAGAGGAGACTTTCAACGTCGAAGTTAGCGAAGACGAACTCAAAGACATCCGTACCGTCGGAGCCGCCTTCGAACTCATCTACGCCAAGATTTAAGAAGAGTTGTTCATGCCGGAGCAACCCCATCGAGTTGCGGTAGTCGGAATCGGCGCCATAACTTCCCTCGGGCACAGCGCAAATGAATTGTGGCAGAGCCTTACTACGACTGCGGACATGGGTCCCTTGCGGGTGGCTCCTTTTCCTACGGATCATTTGGTCAATCCAAAGGAGCTGCGCCGATTAGACCCTTTCGCCCTCTTCGCACTTGCGGCAGCCGATGAAGCTTGGCGGCAATCTGGGCTCTCGGTGGGCCTCGTCGATGGAGGATCTATTTTCGCAACGGGTATGGGCGGGTTGCAATCTCTCTTGCGCCAGTATGACGTTTTGAAGGAAAAAGGGCCGAGTCGCGTCTCACCCTTTATGGTTCCCATGCTGATGCCCAATGCGGGTGGGGCAACGGTTTCAATGAGATTTGGTCTCGGTGGTCCGTGCGAGACAATCACCACAGCCTGTGCCGCCGGCACGCACGCGATTTCGTACGCTGCCCACCTCGTCGCTTCGGGACGGTGTCCCGTGGCGGTGACCGGAGGGTCTGAGGCCGTCATGGAGGAAGTGGCACTAAGCGCTTTCGCGAATATGACCGCACTGTCGGCGTCGGGACAGTCTCGCCCCTTTGACACTCATCGCGATGGATTTGTTATGGGTGAAGGTGCGGGAGCACTTGTCCTTGAGGACTGGGATCGAGCCGTGGCGCGTGGGGCCACCATTCTGGCCGAAGTGGTGGGTTCCGCGTCAACGGCTGACGCACACCACATCACGGCTCCCGATCCTTCAGGTCAAGGGGCTTCTCGATCCATGAGAATGGCCCTCCACGAAGCAGGGTTAAACGCCAGTGACATCCAGCACATCAATGCTCACGGGACGTCAACGCCCCTCAACGATTTAGCTGAATCCCTCGCTGTGCGGGAGGTATTCGGTACGCACCGACCACTAGTGAGCTCGAACAAGGGCCACCTCGGCCATTGTCTCGGAGCCGCGGGTGCTTTAGAGGCGGTTGTCAGTGTGATGAGTCTCAGGCATCAGATGGTTCCTGCCACTGCTGGGACGTCTGAAGTTGATGTAGCAATTGATCTTGACGTCGTCACAAACAGCGCCCACACTGCTTCTCTCGAGCACGTCATGTCAAATTCTTTCGGATTTGGCGGCCACAACGGAACAATAATTTTCCGGCGAGCAGACTAAGTAGCCGCGTCGAGGGCTCGACGAATAGAAGTCAAAAACTCCTCAATATCCCCCACCGAAGCACCGTTGAGAATTTTTTCGACCAGTGCGCTTCCGATAATGACACCGTCGGCGTACTTCGCAGCGTCAACTGCGTCAGCGCTCGTAGCAATACCGATTCCTACATACACGGGAATGTCAGACGCATCTCGAATTCTGCTGACAACTGAGCCGCCTGCATCCGTACCACCGGACCTCCCGGTTACTGTCATACGGGCAGCTGCGTAACAAAAACCCTGAGAATGTTTTGTAATTTCCCTGACCCGTGATGCGGGACTAGATGGTGCCACTAACAGAATATTGGCCAAGCCTTCCTTCTGTGAAGCTTCGACCCACGGCGTCATCTCTTCTAGGGGTAGGTCGGGAATTATCGTTCCTCCGAAGCCCGCCCGTGCAAGCATGTTCGCCGAACGCTCCAGGCCAGCGTGATGAAACAGGTTGTAATACGTCATGGCCACGATCGGAACAGGTAACTTCTCACGCGACAAGTCCGCCAAGACAGACTGAAATGTCGTTCCCCTCGCGAGCGATTCGACCGAAGCGCGCTGAATAACGGCACCATCCATGATTGGATCAGAAAACGGAATACCAATCTCGATCGCGGTGGCTCCCGCCATCACTGCCGCTTTGAGATAATCGATCCAGTTCTCCGTCAGCCCCGCCACAAAGTACGGAACTAGTGCCTTCTTGTTCGAAGTCCGAAAATCTCGGAGGGCTCTCTCAAGTTCAGTCACGGCGTGCCCGTAGCTCTTGACGCACTTGGGCAACATCCTTGTCGCCCCTGCCGGAAAGATTGATCAACACTGTCGACCCAGTTGGTATCTCTCTTCCGCTTTCTCTCATCACCCACGCAACCGCGTGCGCCGACTCCAGGGCCGGGATTATTCCTTCGTGGCTACTCAGAAATTGGAGCGCGTCCAAAGTCTCATGATCGGTTGCCATAACGTAGCGGGCCCGACCCTGAGCAGCGAGGTGCGAGTGCTCCGGCCCAATCCCCGGATAGTCCAAACCGGCAGAAATGCTGTGCGCCTCTTCCACCTGGCCGCTCTCCCCTTGGATAATCATTGACCGCATCCCGTGGAGAACTCCCGGCGAACCTCCGCTGATGGCTGCACCGCCCGACGCCTCTACGCCGACGAGCTGTGACGATGAATTTGCGAAACCCGCGAACAAACCCGCTGCGTTTGATCCGCCGCCGATGCAGGCAACCACAAAGTCAGGTTGAAAGCCCCGCTCGAGACATTGCGACGCCGCTTCCTTGCCAAGAACGCTCTGAAACTCACGAACCATGTATGGGAAAGGGTGCGGGCCCATGACCGAGCCCAAACAATAATGAGTGTCCGTCACACAGGTAACCCATTCCCTCATCGCCTCACTGACGGCATCCTTGAGAGTTTTGCTGCCGGACGTTACCGGAACCACCCGGGCTCCCAGGAGTTCCATACGAAAAACGTTCAACTCCTGCCGCTTGGTGTCAACTTCCCCCATAAACACCGTGCACTCCAAACCGAATTTCGCCGCGGCCGTGGCAGACGCCACCCCGTGCTGGCCTGCACCGGTTTCAGCAATCATTCGCCGTTTGCCCATTCTGCGAGTTAAGAGGGCTTGGCCGACAACGTTATTGATCTTGTGCGATCCCGTGTGTGCCAAATCTTCCCTCTTCAGATAGAGCGATATGCCGAGGGCATCACTCGCGCGCTCACAGTAGGTAATCGGTGTTGGTCGCCCACCGAACTCTTTGAGAACGTGGTGAAATTCATTCCGAAAAAGTTCATCGGCCCACGCATCATCGAAAGCCGCCTCTAGCTCCAGACAAGCCGGCATAAGAGCTTCCGGAACAAAACGCCCCCCGAACTCTCCGAAACGACCGAATTTGTCGGGAGGGCCCATAAATGGTTGATTCATCAAACTCTCCAATCAAACGGGGCCTGCGGCGGCAGCACATAACGACTTTCCGCAGCCAACCTAGCGGTCGAGATGAAATCCATAACCAACGTGGCGTCCTTCAGACCAACCGTGCGTTCCACCCCCGTCGACACGTCAACCCCCATTACGGGAACATTCGCGATGACATCTGCAAGATTTCCCGGCGTCAAACCGCCCGCTCCAATAACGGGAGTGATGAATTCGTGCCGCTCAAAAATTGTCCAATCGTGACTAACTCCACTACCAGGAACGGCTCCGTCAACGAGAAGGTAATCAAAACCCATACTGTCCCACTCGGCGATTCTCGTTGATTCGGATGAGACCGCCTTAATAATGATGTCGACACGGTCGCGCAATACCGACAACGCCTCTTCGCCCTCATTCCCGTGCAACTGGACCGCGGTGAGATGGCAACGTGTCGCTACTTCGGCCACACGCAATGGGTACTCATCCATAAAGACCCCCACGGAGTCAATATCCGCTGGGAGTCGGCGCACGATGTCATCCACCGTCTCCGGAGAAACTTGCCGACGCGAAGGGGCGAACACGAAACCCACTGCGCTCGCTCCGAAGGCCACCGACATCAGCGCGTCCTCTTCGTTAGTAATTCCGCAAATCTTCACGAAAAAACGATCGTCGGCGAAGTTCACGACGATCTACCTATTGGGTGAGAGCTGAGGTTCTTAATTGTCTCCTCGGGATCCGGTGAGGTGACGATCGCTTCACCTACCAGAATGGCATCGAAACCCGCTTCCGCGGCCCGTTGAGCTCCCATTGAGTCTCGAATCCCGCTTTCGGCAACCGTAACCACTGATCCCGCGAGAAAACTGGCAATGCGGCCAGCTCGTTCCGTATCAACTTCGAAACTTCTCAAGTCTCTCTGGTTGACGCCAATAAGCACCGCACCCAAATCGACAACGGCTCGAGCCTCTTCCTCGCTGTGCACTTCCACCAACGACGCCATACCTAATGAACTCGCCAACTCAATGTAGTTGGCAATTTCTCGCGAACTAAGAACTGCGGCAATTAACAGAACGCAGCTTGCACCCCTTTCGGCTGCGTCACCGATATCGTTTGCACACAGAGTGAAGTCTTTGCGCACCAGCGGAAGCGAGGTGGAGAGGGATGCATTCTCTAGATCCTCTAACGAACCTCCGAAGAAAGTTTCGTCGGTAAGTACCGAAATGGCGACGGCACCCGCCTGCTCGTACAACCGTGCCCATTCAGCAACGTCGATGCTTCCATTAAGTAATCCTTTAGAAGGACTCTTCTTTTTTACCTCGGCAATCACGGAGAGCCCGTAGGGTTGGTGCTGGACAATTGCGTCGATTAACGACGGTCTTTCAGAAGGGGTGATTTCTCGAGATTCAAAAATCCGAGGGTCGCGGAGGATCCGATCGCGATGGTGCTCCACAATTTTGTCGAGATAGGTACCGGCCATGATGTCAGCGTATCGGCGCGCCACCCGTCTCGATTATCTCGGTCCTCGACCTCATTTCAAGAGGAACTTCGTAGGTGCGATGAATCATCGCCAAACCGATCGAACCAGAGGGCGACACCGACAAGGTCGTTATTCCTTGTGGCCCTTCCGGGCCGCAACTCAGGATGGATGCCTGTAGTTCATCTACCGCCGTGGTGCGGAAACGCACCATGCGCCACGGAGTATTCCCGCCGCGTGATTCAAGGCGACCAACCAACTCTTGGCCGGTGTAGCAGCCTTTGCTGAACGACACTGCCGACTGAAGAAACTCGCGGCTGAAGGCGTGCGGTAAAAGCGGCGACGCGCACTCCTTCTCCAAAGGAACACCCAAGGTAATTTGTTCCTCGTAACTCTGGAAAGGCCCCGAACTTTCCCCAAGATCAGTGATGCTCAGACGACTCCGCAACTTGAACCGGTTCACACGCGCCATTACCGCCTCGAGGAATGCCCTCGACATCACGAGGTCGTACCCGTCAGCAGCCTTCTCAATCCACAGACTGGCTATGACTGTTCCGTCGGGGTTAAGGAGGAAGGAGTAACTCGGGGTGAGGGCAAGATCCTGTGTCAGCTGACCCTGTAGGTAGCTTTCGGCATCTTCGCCCGAAACTCGCACTCGACTCCAGTTGACATCATCATTCATTGACGCGCTCCACCAACGGCGCGCATGACGGCAGATGCCTTCGCGAGACACTCATCATCTTCGGTCTGCGGGTCAGAGTCCCACACAATGCCGGCTCCCGTCTGCACGCTGCCATTCTTTTCGCCATCAACAACCAAGGTTCGAATCAGGATGGCGGTGTCGAGATTGCCGTTGAAATCGAAATAGCCAATAGAGCCGCCATACAATCCACGCGACTCAACCTCCATTTCACTAATAATTTGCATGGCCCGGACTTTCGGAGCTCCCGACAGCGTCCCCGCTGGGAAAGTCGCCTTGACTACGTCGATGGGGTCCGCGTCAGGGCGAACATCTCCAGAGACCTCACTGGTGAGATGCATGATGTGGCTGAACATTTCAACATCCATCAATCGATCAACGCTTACCGTCCCGAAGACGCACACTCGACCCAGATCGTTTCTTCCTAGGTCAACCAACATGATGTGCTCAGCCACCTCTTTGGGGTCTTCACGAAGTTGCGCCGCGCTGACAGCGTTCGCCTGTGACGAAGCCACCACGGGTCGAGAACCGGCAATAGGCCGCGTGGTGACCACCCCATCCCTGAGCCGAACCAGCGATTCCGGTGAGGAACCCACGATCGTTACCGACGATGACTTGAGGTAATACAAATATGCGGACGGATTCATTTGTCGGAGAACTCGGTACACGGCGAAGGGATTCTCGATGTGCCCTAGGTCGAAACGTTGTGAGAGTACAACCTGGAATATATCCCCCGCCTCAATCAGTTCCTTCGCCGTCACCACCTGCTGACAAAAATCTTCTCGGGAGACAGCACGGGTAACGGACGGGAGTGGAAATTCCGAAGGCAACTTTGTCTGCTGGGGCGTGATGGATGGAAAATTGGCGAAGTCATCGACCATCGACTCAAGACTGCCTACCGCCGCTTGAAACTGTTCTTCGAGGTCTGAAGAATCGATCACCACGTTCGTGATAAGGGTGGCCGATTGTCGCCAATGGTCAAAGGCGACCAACTCGCCAATGACGAAAGTTATTGAATCGGGGTGCTGGGGGCCAGAATTGCCACGTGGACCTATATTCTCGATATTTCGAACCGAATCCCAACCGAAAACATTGACGAGACCAGATCGCAAGGGAATATCAACGCTGACTCTTCCGATAGGTTGCGCTACCTTCACGAAGCCCAAAAATGCTCGGATACTTTCGAAGGAATCGAGGTTTCCGAACCCGTCCAAGACCCCGGTCACCTCCGAGGAGCCCGCCCTGGTCTCTCTTTCGCCGAGCGGGCTACGTCCTACGAATGAAAACCGACCAAACCTTTGTCCGTCCTCTACTGATTCGAGAAGGAAACCATTCCGTTCGCCAACAAAATTTACGTACAGGCCGACGGGTGTCACGGCATCATTGACGAGTTCACAACACAAAGGGACAATCGTTCCCGGAACGGCCACATCAAAAAATGCGCGACGCATCGCGTCTACGTCGATGCCCAGACCAGCCAATTTCATAGGTACTGCCCCGACGGAGTATGCGATGTTTCGTGAAATACGGCGTGAAGATCCCGCTCACGGAGCATGACGAACTCCTCGCCGTCAAACTCAACTTCAAAACGATCATCTGGATTAAACAGAACGCGCTGGCCATTACTAACGCTACGTACGTGCGGTCCGACGCTCACTACTTGTGCCCACACCAGTCGCCGCGCGAGCTGGGCAGTAGCCGGAATCAAAATGCCGGCGCGGCTGCGACGCTCCGCATCGCTCCCTTCCAGCCGAACGAGAACTCGATCGAACAAGACATCGATCGGGGCCGTAAGTCCCTGACTTTCCATAGGACGAGGCTACTAGACAGCCCTCGTCACACACCGTCCTCATGGCGGGCAGAATAGGAGCGTGAACCTGCAATTGGAACTTTCTACTATCACGTCGAGTCTGGCCGAAATCTCGGGTCGGATTTCGACCATCGTCGAATCGACCGATGACACCACGAGTGGCGACACCTATATCGAATTGGTCGCAGCCGAAAGAGCGATTGGCACATTGCTCAGACGGCTACGTCGCGTAGAAAATCAACTTCGGACAGAGTGAAGCTGACCCCATGAGCCTCACTTGGTCCTTTTCCTCAACGTTGTCGCCAGGCGACCGTCTCGAAGTACTCGCCCTTTTCAATCATCTTGATGAACAACTTCAACGCGAGGCCATCGACGAGAACATTCGGCGAAAAGTCATCCATGGCGTAGGCGCGGACCACTGGCTACAAACCACGGACCACCGAATCGTTGGTTACGCACAATCGTGGGCTGGCCGAGAACCATCTGTGGAAATCGCCGGAGGGCGAGCTGACGAACACCTCGTAAGCCTGCTCAAGCAACATTATGAATCGAAGAGCGTCCTGCATTGGACACGCGACGGAGTTGTTATCCCCGGTACCACAATTGTCCGCGAACTTCTCCTGCTGGAAATTAATCTTCCAACAACAAACCACAAACTTCCGGAGGGCTTTGAGGTCCGTGAGTTTGAGCGGGGCAAGGATGAAGAGCGTTGGTTGCGACAGAACAACCGCTCATTTGCCCACCATCCCGAGCAAGGACAGTGGGACGAGATGACGTTGGCGCAACGCACAAGCGAGCCCTGGTTTGATCCATCCGGCTTCTTCTTGATTGAACGTGATTCTAAAATTGTTGCGAGCTGTTGGACGAAAATTCACGAATTGAGTCGAGAGCGCCTCGGAGAGATTTATGTCATCTCCGTAGATCCTGACTCACAGGGGCTCGGTCTCGGATTGGCCGCCTTAAATCTAGGACTCGACTCCATACGACGACGAGGAGTGCAACGAGCGCAACTTTTTGTGGACGCGGATAACGTTTCAGCCGTTCGCATGTACGAGAAGAGGGGATTCGTACGAATCCGAACTGATTATCTCCTGCAGTTCAGTTAATGCACTCCTACAATCTTCCCGATGAAGAACGTGAAACCAGCCGCAAACGCTGTTATTAGCAACTGCCGCACAGCGCTACGGAGAACGCCCTTTTCGGTCGCCATACCTATGGCGCCTCCAATAAAGAGAGACGAAATCGCTGCGATGATGATCGACCAGATCGCCACGGACCCAGCGCTCGTGAAAAGATACGGCAACAGAGGTAGGAGCGCACCGAACATAAAACTAGGAAGAGACCAGAGGGCTGGTTTCAGGGCCGAATTCTCGCTACTGGTGTCGATCCCTAGCTCTTCTCGAGCGTGTGTACGCACCGCCAGTTCGTGATCGCTCATCATGTCGGCGGCCAAACGACGGGCAAGTTCTGCATCAACACCACGCGAGAGGAAGATTTCCGCCAATTCCGCCTCTTCGCCAGAAGGATCAGCCAAAATCGCCTTGCGTTCCACGTTGACCTCTCTCTCGAAGAGCTCGTTTTGCACTCTGTTTGAAAGAAATTCACCCGCCCCCATAGAGAAGCCTCCAGCGACCATTCCCGCCAAGCCCGCTAAGCGAATTATCGCGTGCGAAGGTCCCGCACCAGAGAATCCAAGGATGAGAGAGATGTTCGTGACCAAGCCATCGCTCACTCCGAAAACGGCGGCTCGCGCGCGGCCACCAGAGAGATTGCGATGCTTTTCGGCATGTCCCTGGGAATCCACACCCCCACGCTAGTGGGAACGAGGTGTCAAAGTTAAAGGTATTCTTGCTCCGGAGGTATTTATGGGCGTAGTTATCGAGTCGTTAGAGGAATTTCCCAAGATCATCGGGCAACATGTCGGGTATTCCGAGTACATCACGGTGACGCAGGAACAGGTCAACCTTTTTGCCGACGCCACAGGTGACCACCAGTGGATTCACGTGGACGTCGAACGCGCAAAGACTGGTCCTTTTGGCGGGCCCATCGCGCATGGATATCTGACGTTGTCGCTCATACCCGTCTTGATGGGCTCAATTGGCATGCAAGTAAAAGGTATTTCCATGGGAGTCAATTACGGAAGTAACAAAATTCGCTTTCCGTCCCCGGTGCCCGTCGGTTCGCGGATTCGCGCCGGCGGCAAAATTTTGGATGTCACCCTCTTTGAGGGCGGTGCTCAGTCGACCATGGAAGTGACCATCGAGGTTGAAGGTGCGACGAAGCCTTCGTGCGTAGCTGAAGTTCTCACTCGCTACTACAAATAGGCAGTTATGACTCTGCCGGTCGGAGAAGCCAAGACCCAGCTCGTTCGTAAGATGTTTGACGACATCGCACCCCGCTACGAGTTTGTCAACCGGTTGATGACACTTGGTCTTGATGCGCGATGGCGCACGGTGACCGTTCGAGACTTGCGATTACCGGCTGACAGCCTCGTCCTTGATGTGGCCACGGGGACCGGTGACTTCGTTCGCGAGCTGGCGAAGAACGGGTACCGAGTGGTCGGAACCGATCTCAGTTGGGGAATGCTCTTTGCCGGAGCGTTCACCACACCCGTCGTCCAAGCGGACGCGTCGCGTCTCCCCTTTCCAACTGGAATTTTTGACGGGCTCACTTGCGGCTACGCACTTCGTAATTTCACCGATCTCGCGGCAACCTTCTCGGAGATGGCCCGCGTTACGCGGCCCGGGGGCCGCATTTCCTTCCTCGAGGTCTCGGAGCCTTCTTCGGCATTTTTGCGTCTCGGATTCAATCTGTGGTTTCGACGTGCGGTGCCGCTTATTGGTGCTCTGGTCTCTGACCGACAGGCGTATCGCTATCTTCCCCGCTCCACGGCGTATCTTCCACCCGCCACGGTCATTAGCGAAATGCTCGTCAGCGCTGGATTCACGGCGGTCAACCACCGTGAGATATTGGGTGGGCTCAGCCAACGTTTCATCGCTACTCGACGAGCATGAAACTTTACGCTCACGACGCTTATCAGGACGTACCGTCTAGTTATTTTCGTCGCGCTGCGGCGGCTACGGGTTGGTTGGTTGAGACCAGCGATCAGCTTCTATGCGGGTTCGGGCTACCCCTACGGCAACTACAAATACCCCTTAACGATTGGAAGCCCACATCATTCACGGAGTTGTTCAGTGACCTTGTCGCTGATGATGGACAACCAGCGATAGCTTTCACCATCTCCCCCTTCTCTTCGGCAAGCACTTCCATAATTTGCGTGCCCGAGTACACAATCATCCGTTCCCGCAACGGCAAAACGCAATTATTGAGCACACGCTCCGTCGCTCCACGACTGGAAGAGTTCTGCGTGCCACCGAGGCCCACACTCCCTACTCCGGTTGGTACCATCGATTTTCACGACACTCCAAGTCCTGAGCATTATTCGGCCATGGTTGCCAGCGCGGTCCGAGCAATCAAGGCAGGCGAACTTTATAAAGTTGTTTTAGCGCGAAAGATCCAAGGTCGCGCACGAGCACCTATTTCGACGGCGGACATCGTTGAACGTTTCCACGAGAAAGAGCCAGGAGCAACGCTCTACAGCTTCCCGATCTCCTCCACGTCACGGATTACCGGAGCCAGCCCCGAATTACTCGTCGAGGTCTCACCTACACAAATAGCCTGTCGGCCGCTCGCCGGAACCGTTGTGCTGAGGCACGAAAATGACGAGGAGCACTATACGGATTGGTTGTTGGCCTCGGCCAAAAATCAATTAGAACATAAGTTCGTGGTCGACGACATCGTCGAGCGTCTAAAACCTTTTACTGATTCCGTTTTTGCGGACCAGACTCCGAAAATAATGCAACTTCGCCTCATCGCTCATCTCTCAACCGACATCCTTGGTCATCGAAGTAGTTCGGCGTCCGATGGTCTCGCCATCATGGCGGCACTCCATCCCACACCCGCCGTCGGGGGGTCACCGCGCGACACCGCTCTGTCTTTCATTGAGCGTTTGGAGTTGGGCGCCCGAGGTTTCTATGCAGGATCTGTGGGCTATCTCGACGGTGATGGCAACGGACAATGGTGGGTAACGATCCGGGGAATTCTGAGCGAGGGTAACGAATTCGAAATTTGGGCCGGAGCGGGAATCGTAGCCGAGTCGGATCCAGTGGCCGAGAGGGAGGAAACGAGCAGCAAGCTCCGATCAGTCGCGGCTGGCTTGGTTGATTAGCGGCCCAGCCGCCGAGCCAGACCCCAGCGGGTCACCATCGCCAACGCTTCCAACACAATCGCCGACGACATCTTGGACTCTCCGTCCACCCGATCACGGAAGGCGATCGGGTGCTCAACGATAGATGCACCACCCCGACGTGCGCGATAGGTCATTTCGACTTGAAAACCGTAACCATCGGACTTCACTGTCGTGTAATCAATTTTTTCAAGAGCCGACTTCCTGTACACCCGGTAGCCCGCTGTTGCGTCAGCAACCTTCAGTCCGAGCATCCACGACGAATACTTATTACCACCTCGTGAAAGAAGCAATCGCGACATTGACCATGACGGTATTGAACCTCCGGGAACATAGCGAGATCCAATGACAACTTCACTGGATTCCGCGAGTGCCAGCATGATTGGGAGCTCAGCCGGATCGTGCGAGAAATCGCAGTCAATTTCCACAAACGCATCGAAATCGCGTTCGAGACCCCAAGCAAAGCCAGCCCGATAGGCCGAGCCGAGCCCCTGTTTACCAGTTCGGCGCAGAACTTCGATGGCACCAAGCTCCCGATTCGCCGAAAGGGCCATTTCCGCCGTGCCGTCGGGACTTCCGTCATCCACTACGAGAATTTGAGCCTCGGGAACTGTGGACCTAAGAACCTTCAACATTCGATCGATATTGAGAGACTCGTTGTAAGTCGGCAGAACCACCAAGGTTTTCACTCTTCTAGCCTACAAGCGCATCGTGACCGAAGAGTTCCAAGGGCGTAGGCTGGAAAAGGAACCATGTCCGATATAGCACCTCCCGCAAAGAACAAACGGCGCAAGATGCCGGGCGAGATTCGCCTGATTCTCAGCGTCGGGGTAATTATTTTTGTACTGGAATACGCCGTCGTTCCAGAGTTTGGAACGGCACGACGAAGTCTTAAGTTGCTCAAACACCTCAACCCTGCGGTCGTGGCACTAGCCGTCATTTGTGAATTCTTGGCGATTTTCGCGTACAGCCAATTAACTCGAGCGGTTTTCACGCCGTTTCAGCCCCGGATCCGCGATTCAGTACGCGTCAATCTTTCCGCGCTCGGCCTCAGTCACGTAATCCCCGGCGGCACGGCGCCCGCAGGGGCGCTGTCGTATCGCCTGTATTCAGCCATGGAAGTTCCCAATGCCACAAATGTTTTTGGTCTGGCGGCGCAAGGAATCGGCTCCGCGGTTGTTCTCAACATCCTGTTTTGGGTGGCTTTGGTTATCTCCATTCCGCTGAGGGGCTTTAACCCGGCTTATGGTTTCGCTGCGCTTGCGGGAGTATTTCTGCTCGCAGCATTCTTCGGCACCATCATCTTGCTGATGCGAGGGCAACGTCAGGCCGACTCTTGGATTCGTGCTTTCGTGGTCAAGATGCCGTTTGTCAAACCGGAGCACGTGGGTAAATTATTAGACTCCGTAGCGGACCGCGTTACCCTGTTGACTTCACGCCCCCAACTGCTGCGCAGCGCTCTCTATTGGGCGGCCGCAAACTGGGTGCTTGACGCGGCTTGTCTATGGGTATTCCTGTGGGCATTTGGCTACCCCATATCGCCAGTCGACCTTATGGTGGCCTACGGTTTGGCCAACATTCTTGCGGTGATACCTATTACGCCCGGTGGGCTGGGGGTCATCGAAGGAACCTTGATCCCCACCATTGTCGGGTTTGGCGTTCCCCACACCCCCGCTATTCTCGCGGTGTTGGCGTATCGTCTGGTGAATTTTTGGATTCCGATACCCGTGGGCGCTGGCGCCTATTTCTCTTTGCGCTGGAAACCGGCGTTGGCTATTTCAGAAATCAACCGAAATGGAAGCGTGTAGAAAGCGCTTCATCGTTTCCCTCTGAGCCGAAATTCCCGTCAAGGTTGAGACCCGCCGCCAACGACGATCAGTACCTAGACTCCAGGCGTTGCGGTCGTCCGCTAGCAACAGCTCAACGTAACTAAAAATCTCGTTATGACCTGCGTCGCTACGAACCGGAACCAACACTTCAACTCGGCGGTCAAGATTTCGCTCCATGAGATCGGCGGACCCTATGTAAACCTTTTCGCCTCCCGTTGTCGCAGTGCCAAAAATGAAGATTCTCGAGTGCTCCAAAAAATCTCCGACGATTGATCGAACATGGATGTTCTCGCTCAAACCCTCAACGCCTGGTCGAATACAGCAAAGACCCCTAACAATCAGCTGGACGCACACCCCAGCAGAAGACGCGCAATACAGCGAATCTATGATGCGAGGATCGGTTAAACCATTGACCTTAATGATGATTTTTCCATCAACCCCTAGTGCCGTCTGCTCTTCGATGAAGCCCAATATCTCCCTACGAGTATCGATGGGGCTGGATATCAGAGACGTACCATGAGGCATCTTCGAATACCCCGTCAAGAAATTGAAGAGCTCACCGATTTCAGATGTCAGGTCTTCAGCACAGGTCAATAAACCGTAGTCTTCATACGATCGTGCTGTTCGCGAGTTGTAATTCCCAGTGCCCACATGTGCGTAACGACGAATCGTACCCTTTTCGTTGCGGATGACGAGCGAGGTCTTCGAGTGTGTTTTCAAACCGACAACGCCGTAGACCACGTGAACGCCCGCGTCTTCCAGGGCCTTTGCCCATTCAATGTTTGCGGCTTCATCAAAGCGCGCCTTTAGTTCTACGAGCGCGGCTACTTGCTTCCCTAAACCTGCCGCACGAATTAAAGAGGCGACGATAGGCGAATTCCCACCCGTTCGGTAAAGAGTCTGCTTGATGGCGACTACGTCTGGGTCACGCGAAGCTTGATCGATAAACAGTTCTACCGAGTCGCTGAAACTCTCATACGGATGATGAACCAGTAGATCTCCTTTTCTAATCTCCTCGAAGATGTTCACCGGGCCATCTTTCACTGGAACCAGCCGAAATGGCGTGACTGGCGTCCACGATTCATTTTTCAAATCAGGTCGATCCAATTTCCAGAGATCCCAGAGGCTGCCCAGCCCTAAAGGTGCATCTGACACATAGATCTGTGAGGACTCGAGGTCAAGTTGCTCCGTTAGCAAATCTCGTAAGTGGCTGGGGAAACCTCGTGTCAGTTCAAGGCGTAAGGCTCTTCCGAACCGCCTTCGACGGAGTTCGGTTTCCAGGGCGACCATCAAGTCATCGGCCTCATCTTCCTCAAACGCAAGGTCGGCGTTTCTCGTGACGCGGCAGAACCCCGGTTCCCCAATTTCCATTCCAGGAAACAGCAAGTGCAGGTGCATCGAGATGACATCCTCCAAAAGGCACAAATCGCCATTAGCTCCCACGGGCACAAAGCGCGGAAGTGAGTCGGGAACCTTCACACGGGCCAATCGACGCTCGCCGTTGCTGGAGTCGGTGACACTCACCACAATATTGAGCGACAAGTTCGAAATCATGGGAAAGGGATGACCTGGGTCAACGGCCAACGGTGTCAGGACGGGGAAAATCTGGTTTTGGAAATAGGAAGACAACTCTTGTATCGCCTCTTCGTGAGCCGGTGCGCCCCTGAAAATCTTGATTCCACTCGCTTCAAGTTCCGGTATCACGAGGTCCAAGACAATCCGATCCTGTCGCACAATCAGTTCGATAACGCGTTCCCGAATTGCTCTAATCTGCTCCTTCGGTCGCAAACCGTCAACACTCTTTGATTCAACGCCCGCCGCAATTTTGTCTTCGAGCGACACCACGCGAACTTGAAAAAACTCATCAATCATCTCGGCGAAGATTGCCACAAATTTGCAGCGCTCTAAGACGGGCAGTTGGTCATCAACGGCCAGATCTAGCAGCCTCGAACCGAATTCCAAGCGCGAAAGTTCTCTGTTGGAAAATCGTTCGTGACCGAAACTTTCGGGGAACTCCTTCATCGCTCTCCTCTTCCGTCTGTAAACCTCGAAAATAGTTCCACGGCAAGTACCATGACGGTATGGTCTTGCCACGTCCTCGCTGGCGTCGAACCCAACACGCAACAGAGGGTCCGGGTGCGATAATGAGTCGCTCCACGGAACTAATGCTGCTCATTCTCGCCGGGTTCATCATAACTTGTCTCTATATCCTCGCCTCTCTGGGGGACAAAGGCCGTACGCCGCCGTCCATTTTGCCTTTCTTCGTTTTCATTTTCGTACTTGGCGCTGTTGCCCACTTGGGAATTAAAAAATATGCTCCCCGTTCCTCGCAAATCCTCCTTCCCCTCGTTGCGCTTCTCAATGGCTTGGGC
>CAINHL010000123.1 GCA_903848885.1 uncultured Actinomycetes bacterium | reverse complement strand
TGAATGCCCGTGCGGATCGACAGTTGCATGCCGTCGACCGCGCGACGAATTTCCGTCGCGCAGGCAATGGCTCGGCTGGGACTATCGAACACCGCCATAAACCCGTCGCCAATCGTCTTTACCGTTCGTCCTCGATGTCGTTCAATCAGGGACCTCAAGGTGAGGTCGTGACGCTCGAGCAAGTCCCGCCACCGGTCATCACCCAGGGTGGCCGCCAATTGGGTGGATTGGACGAGGTCGGTAAAAAGAAGCGTGACCAAGACTCGCTCCGCGTTGGCCGCGTTGCGAAAACCCGTGCCGAACTCTTCGATCTCGTCCAAAAAGACCGAGGTGTCGTCGGTCCAGTAGAGAAAGTCGCGACCCGGGACTTCCACCAGTCGGGCGCCGGCGAGGTTCTCGGCAAAATAACGCGCATCGGCCACGCCGGCGATTTGGCCGGTGCGACACAGCACCAAGGTGGGTACCTGCACTTGGCCCACGAGCGGTCGGAAGTCATGGTCGAAGAGTTGGTTCAAGAAGGCGTTGGCCATCGAAGGGGTAGCCGCCAAGGAGCCCGCTCGGTCCCACCAGGATCGAAAGGTTTGGTCGTGGGCGATGCTCGGCGCCAGCAAGGCCAAAATGTCATAGCCCAAGTCCGCCGCGTCGGGGTCGGTGATATCGACCTCCTCGCTGAAGAGCTCGTCCGGAAAACCAAACGAGCTGCCGGGCGCACGTCGTTCCATCAAAACGGCGCTCATGATGACCAGTCCCGCCACCCGTTCGGGATGACGGATCGCGAGCAAGAGCCCTACCCCCGTGTGCATGTAGGGGGCAATGATCACGCATCGCGCTGAGCCGGCGGCGTCCATCACCGCCAACACGTCGTCCACCCAGTTCTCGATGCTGGGGGGATTCGCCACGCTTCCCCGGTCGGAATTTCCTACGCCGCTGACGTCCATGCGAATGAGTCGACCCATGGCCGCGATGCGACGGTGGTAACGAGCGAAGGAGGGCTCGTCATCCACGCGGTCGATCGGCAACAGAAATCCCGGGAGGATGAGAAAGTCGACGTCGCCGTCCCCGAGAACTTGATAGGCGATGTCACCGTTAACCGAAGCGGCGTATCGCGTCTTCGCTACGGCGACCATCGAAAGATTCTAGGTTCGCCACCACGGCCCGCGCGCCACGCAGTGTCGTCTCTCGCCGAGCAGGAGAAAGCCCGTGGGTTCGTAAAATACGCCCCCGTCACCGCGCGAATCTCAGGGTGCCACCACGACGAGTTGGCGACCATCACGTTCCGCACTCCAGCCTTCCCAGCGAAATCGACTCATTGATTTCCACGAAGTCTCGACCACGCGTCGCGCGAATATTCCCTTCACCGCTTTCGCATGGTGGCCCACCGGCGATCCACCATGGCGGGTCACGAAGCGCACCCGTCGCAGCTCACCATGCCGGGCGATCTCCTCGACATCGAGAGCCGCGGCGTGTTCGTTCGGCAAGAGATCGACTATCGGTGCACCCTGGGCCGCGGCGATGACGGCCGCGGTGACTGCGCTGCGCCACCAGGTGGCCAGCTTGCCCAGGCCCGGAAGCGAAACGGACATTTTTAGCCGGTAGTTCGCCAGGTCATCGTTGGCCGTGGTGAGGCCGTAGAGACCCGAAGGGATGAGGAGGCGCTGTCGCGTTTCTTTGTCCAGAGATTCGGGTGCGAGGTGTCCCCAGACCACGCCGGTGTAGCGCTGATAGGCGGGAAGATAGAGCGCTGACGGCGAACCGATATCCCCCATGGCGCTATGCGCCTGTTCTAAGAGTTCGCCCGTGACCCCTAAGACGGAAGCAGCCGTCGTCGCGGATCCTCGCAGCAGGGGCTGCAGAGCCGCGAGGACTTGTTCTCGCGGTGCGGACAGGTTCCGATCAAAGGTGCCGTGGCGATATTTCGCCACCCCACCGCTGGCTTTTCCCTCCGACGGGGGGAGCAGCACGACGGGGTCAGGGCTCATCGCTCGCGCGCCCCGCGCTAGGCCGTGGGTGCGACGCGGTTGAGGACGCCCACCAACTCGACGTGTTCGGTCTGGGGAAAGAGGTCAAACGCCCGCAGGGAGGTGAGTTCGTAGCCCTGGGTCGTCAACACGGCAATGTCGCGCGCGAAGGTAGCGGCGTCACACGAGACGTAGACCACGCGACGCGGACTGCGGCGCGTCAGGGCCTGCATGACGGCCTTGCCCGCACCGGCACGCGGTGGGTCCAGAACGACCACGTCGTCAGCTTGGACGGCGTCGTTAATTGCGCGCGCGGCTACCGGCCATTCGCGCACGGTGATCTGACGACGCGAGCCAATGTTGTGCAGGGCGTCTTTAATGGAAAACTCGGAGTTCTCCACCGAGGTGACCTTTCCGCGCAGACCCACGACGTCCGCCATGGCCACGGCGAAAAGACCCACACCGCTATAGAGGTCCACCGCACGGTCGCCTTCTTTCAGGTCCGCCCCTTCCAGCACGGCGCTCACCAAGGCCGCCGGGGCTTCCCGGTGTGACTGCCAGAAGGAGAGCGGCCCGACACGAAAGCGCTTGCCGAGGACCGAGACGGTGGAATAAGTCTTCGAGGGCAGCGGGTCACCGAAGAGGGTGGTGATTTCGTAGATGGTGTCGTCACCATCATCGTGACGCACCACGGCGAAGACGTCTCCGTCACCGATGGCGCGCAGCTCCACTTCGTCCGCTCCCACCCAGTCCATCTGCATGGCGGCGGCGAAATCCGAATGCGCCACCCAGCACGACGACAGCGGAATGATCTCGTGACTACGGTATTGGCGAAGACCCAGCTTGCCCTCCGGCGTCACCGCGCAGCGCAGACGCGTACGCGTCCCCTGACCCGTGCCGAAGCTTTCGAGGGTGACTTTCCGTTCGATTTTGGCGATGCGACGCAGGTGCTCTTCGACCAGAGACTCTTTCCAGTTCTTCTGGGCTGCCGGCGAGGCGTGTTGGAGATCACAGCCGCCGCAGAGTTCGGGCCGGGCGTAGGGACAGGGTGGCTCCACCCGCTGGGCACTGGACTCGAGGATGTCGGTGGCGTTGGCCCGCAGGAAAGAGGAGGTTTCCTCAAAGACCGAGGCGCGTACGCGTTCACCGGGAAGAGAGTTGCGAACAAAGACCACCTGGCCACTGGGGGCGCGACCGACTCCCCCGCCCGTGGCCGGTCGATCGATCGTTACCTCGATGGAATTGGTCGCGCTATTCACCCGTTCAGCCTACTCACGGGTGCGCAGGCGACCTTCGAGATAACTCGCCACGCGCGCCACGTTCTCTCGTCCTTCTTCTCGACTGACCCCGAAGAGCGTGGTGCCGGGGTTCGCTTCGAGAACTAACCAGCCCCCATCACCGTGCAACAGGTCCACCCCGCACATATCGAGTTCGCAGGCCCTGGCGGCCGCCAGAGCGAGTTCCTGCGCCTCCCCGGGTACCTCACGGGCGGTAGTGATCACCGCGCCCTGGGCGATGTTGCTGCGGAACTCTCCGTTCTGGGGTCGACGACGCATCCAGTGCAGGACCTCGCCCCCCACCACTAGGGCCCGCAGATCGTCACTCCAGTTAATGACGGATTGCACCACCAGTGAGGAGTCCTCGGGAACTTCCTTTCCGGGAATCTTGCGCACGCCGTGGCCGCCACTCCCCCGACGGGGCTTGAGGACGACTTCGTCCAGACCCACCGGTCCGCGGGCCAACCAGGTCGCGGGGTGCGCGATGTCGGCTCGCTCGAAGATCGCGGCGGCCCACCATTTATCACTGGCTCGTTCGTGGGCGTCGGGATCGCTGACAACCAGAATCCCTTGATCACGAAACGCGCGGGCTCGTTCCCAATTAACCGGCACCCCCGCGCGAACCACCACCAGGTCCGGAGGGTCGCCAACGTAGTTGCCGAGGGGTTCGTCCCACCACATGGTGACCTGGTGTCCGCGCCGGGTGAGTTCTTCGGCCAGGGCGTTGTTGCGACCTATCTCGTAGGGCGCCGAAGCGGGACCGCTGCGCCCCGGCTGGGGTGCACGCGTGAGCACACAAATACGAGCCACCGCTCTAGTGGGATCCGAGCCAGAGTCGCACGACCTCGTCGGCGTGACCTTCAAGTTCCTGGTGATGCGCGCGGGCGTAGGCGACGATCGCGGCGGCGTCCTCGGGCGACACTTCGCCGGAGCGATCGGCGGCGAACCAGTCCTCGAGTTGCGACGCGTCCACCTCGGGGTGGAATTGCACGGCGAGGTGATTCTTCCAACGAAAGATCTGCGTGGCCCGCGGCGAGGTCGCCAGCACGTCCACCGCGGAGCTCACGCGGCAGTCGTCGTAGTGATACTGCATCCACGGGCCCGTGGGGAAGGAAATTCCTTCACGGGGTTCAATAGCGAACCAGCCGACTTCGGGTTCCGCCGCCCTCGCCACGCGGCCGCCCGAGAGCAGGCAGAGGGCTTGGGCTCCGAAACAGATACCCAAAATGGGAATACCGGCCGTGTCGGCCCGCGCGAGAAATTCCAGTTCCGCGGCGAACCAGGCCGCCTGCACCCGCTCGTCGTAGACGGCGGATTTCGACCCCAGAACCACCAGGACATCAATTCCTTCGAGCGAAGGACTCTGGTGGGTGGCGTCAAAGAAATAGGTGGTGAGCTCGTAGCCGCGACCCCGGAGCGCGGCGGCGATGAGTCCGGGTTGGTCTTCGTCGTGATGACGCAGAACCAGGGCCCGCGACATGGCTAGCCGCGGGCCGCGACGGTGGCGTGCCAGTTGGCCACGATGGCCTCACTGGCCCCGGATTCAATGACGTTGGCCAGAACGCGCAGGGCCAAGCGCACCTGGGCCTGGGTCTCCTCATCGAGGGTGGGAACTCCGTCGACCTCACTGACGTGCAGATAGGAGTTCACGATCACGCAGTCCGGACCGGGAACGCTCAGGCCACCAATGTTGGACCAGTAGCGGCGCAGATCGGTGAGGCTGCGAATCCCGTTAGTGGCCGACATGGTGGCCACCACGCCGTTCATGGGCGTGCCCACGACGCAGTGCTGGGGGAATAAGGGGCGACTGGCCCAGTCAATAGCGTTCTTGACCACGCCCGGCACGCCGTAGTTGTACTCCGGGGTGAACCACAGCACGCCGTCGGCGGAACGAATGGCCTCGCGCAGGCCCATCACGGCGGGCAGGCCGTCCTCGAGGTCGAGGTCCTGGTTGTACAGGGGAATCTCCGCCAGGTCGAAGTACGTAGCCGTGTAGCCCTCGGGCAACAGGGATTCGGCGGCGCGCATGGTGAGGGCGTTGAGGGAGGCCGCGCGCAACGAGCCGCAGAGAAAGAGGATGTTTTTATTCATGATGACCTATTCTAAAAGTGCTGCGCAACTTTCGAGCGGGAGAACCCATGACTGACCACGCCTCCGTCCTTGCTGATTTCGAGAAATCCTCCTTCACCGTCAAGGGTCGTCGTCGTGACGTCTATCGATTGGGTTCGGGTCCCGCGGTCATCGTGCTCTCCGAAATGCCCGGCATTACGCCCATGGTGGCGGCCTTCGCCCGCCAGGTAGCCGCACGCGGTCACCGCGTGGTTATGCCGCACCTCTTCGGCACCGACGGACGCGAGCCCTCCAATCAGGCCTTCGCCGCGACCTTTCGTGAGGTCTGCATCTCGCGCGAGTTCACCTTGTTTGCCACCAAACGTTCGGGCAAGATCACCGAGTGGTTAATTGAACTGGCCACGGCCGAGCACCAGCTCAACGGGGGCACCGGCGTGGGCGTGGTGGGCATGTGTCTCACCGGCGGATTCGCCCTGGCCATGATGGTCGACCCCGTGGTGATGGCTCCCGTGCTCTCGCAGCCGTCACTGCCGATATCCCTTCGCAAGTCGGCGCGTCCTCGCCTCCAGCTTTCCAATCAACAGTTGGCGGCCGTCAAAGAGCGCGTCGAGGGTGGGGCCTGCGTCATTGGCCTGCGCTTTACCGGCGACAAGTTGGTTCCCGCCGAGCGCTTCCAGACCTTGCGCGACGAATTGGGTGACGGATTCATCGGGGTGGAAATTGATTCCTCCGAGGGCAACCCCTGGGGCTACGCGGCGGACGCCCACTCGGTTCTCACCGAGGGTCTCGGACCCGAAGGGGATTCCCCCACCCGTCGCGCCTTAGAGCAAGTCCTTACCTTCTTCGATGAGCGCCTCAGCGCCTAAGACCCGCACCGCGAGCGCGAGCCGACTCACGCCTCCGGCAGGTTCCAGCCCATTTGGGTGGCGATTTCTTTGCAGGTGGGACAGATCGGGTATTTCTGGGGATCCTTGCCCG
Source organism: uncultured Actinomycetes bacterium (assembly GCA_903848885.1). GTDB lineage: Bacteria > Actinomycetota > Acidimicrobiia > Acidimicrobiales > RAAP-2 > RAAP-2. The sequence goes on along the minus strand of CAINHL010000123.1, from coordinate 1,651 downwards.
GCACCCAGACTTTGCCGCAGAGGGCCGTGACGGGCGTGGCGTTAATCATTCCCTCCACCACCGAGTTCCCGAGGGGGACGAACTCGCCCTCCTTTTTGCCCTTGGTGGGGGTGTAGCCCTCGAGGACGATGTGGGTGAAGCGCTCGTGGTCCCCGTCGTCAATTTGTGGGGTGGTGACGACCTCGAGTTCGGTTGCGTTCATTACCACTCCGTCAGCGTACCCCTGGTCACTACGCTGAAGACGCCATGAAACGTCGCAAGAGTCGCCCCGTCACCCCTCGTCCACTGGCGGGGATGTCCTCTCATTTCAAAAAAGACGGCAGCCCCAAAGTGGCCTATCGCACCCAACGCGAAGCCCAAGAGTCCGCCCAGGCGACCTGGACCCTGCACGGGCTGGACCTCCAGACCTACCGCTGCGACTACTGCCACCAGTGGCACATGGGCAAGGCCTTTCGCGAGGAATAGCGAAAACTGCGTCGGTCGGGCAGAATGGAAGGACGGACATAGGAGAGACCATGGCACTGCGCGCCTACATTTTGATTCAGACCGAAGTTGGCAAGGCCTCGGACGTGACCTTGGCTACCCGCAAGATTCAGGGCGTCAGCGACGCCAGCGAAGTCACCGGCCCCTACGACCTCATTGTCGAATGCGAATCCGACAGCGTGGACTCCTTGGGAGTTCTCATCATCTCGGAGATCCAAAAGATCCCCGGCATCACCCGGACGCTGACCTGCCCGGTCGTGAATATCTAACCGAAAGCTCCCGCGGCCCGCAAGGTCGCGATTCTTTCTGCCGGTATCCCCCAGGCCGCGAGACCCTCGCTGGTTCCCGAACCCGGCGTCATGGGCGCACGCGAAATAGCTCCCGGCGTCTTGGAAAAACGCGGTGCCGGTTGGGGCTGAGGAATCGCCCCCTCAATGACCCGACGCGCCTTCATGTGGCGGTGATCTCCGGCTTCACTGGGTGAGAGCACCGGGGTCACGCAGGCGTCCACGTCTTCGAAGATCGCCGTCCACTCGTCGCGCGTCTTTTCGGCAAAGAGCGCCGCGAAACGTTCCTTCATGGCTCGCCACTGGCTGCGGTCCATTTGGTTCGGCAATTCGTCCTCACTGAGCTGCAGGCCCTTGAGGAGTTCTTGGTAGAACTTCTTTTCGATGGCCCCCACCGCCATGTACTTCTGATCACTGGTTTCGTAGACCTCGTAAAAGTGGGCTCCGGTATCTAAGAGATTGGTTCCTCGTTCTTCCTGCCACAAACCAGAGTTCAAGAAGGAATGGGTCATGGTCATAAGAGAGGCCGCGCCGTCAATCATGGCGGCGTCGACCACTTGTCCTTGTCCGGTCGCCTGGGCGGAATAGACCGCGGCCAGAACCCCAAAGGCCAAGAGCATTCCCCCACCCCCGAAGTCCCCCACCAAGTTCAGCGGCGGCACGGGGCGTTCTCCTTCGCGACCAATGGGCCACAGAGCTCCCGCGAGGGCGATGTAATTAATGTCGTGTCCCGCACGTTGCGCCAAGGGACCGTCTTGACCCCAACCGGTCATGCGCCCGTAGACGAGGCGGGGATTGCGGGCCGCGAGGTCGTCGGGACCCAGTCCCAAACGCTCGGCCACGCCGGGGCGGAAGCCTTCGATCAAGACGTCAGCCTGTTC
>CAINHL010000122.1 GCA_903848885.1 uncultured Actinomycetes bacterium | reverse complement strand
GATGCTCTTAATGACTACATCGAGCACGTATCCAGCGCCGTTTTTGCCATTCCCGGGGGCTTGGCCAAGGGGGACGCCTGGGGAGATCAGCTGTTTCGTTCCTAAATCAATCTCTCGGTAATAAAGTGGCTACCATACGGTGATAACAATCGTTGGGGGAAAAATGCGCATTCACTTAGCCAACCGTTTCAAGGTCGGAGTTGCCACTCTGGCACTCGTGGCCACGGGCTTCACCACGATGGGAGCAGCGTCGAGTAGCGCCGCTACCGCTCACGTCACCGGGAAGGTGTTGCTGGTCGGAACGTTCAATGGAAAGCACGGCCAGTACACCTCGATTCAGGCAGCCGTCAATGCCGCCTCGCCCGGTGACTGGATTCTCGTCGCCCCCGGTGACTACCGCGAATCTGCCGACATCGCGAACCCGCCCGCCGCCAATCAGTTGCGCAGCGCTAGCTACGGCAGCGTGTTAATCACCAAGAACAACATCCACATTCGCGGAATGAATCGCAACACCACCATCATCGATGGCACGTCGTCGGGAGCCGCCTGTAACGGCGTCCAGGCGAACCAGAACCTTGGTCCCGTGGTCAGTGGCCAAAACATTGGTCGCAACGGCATCGTGGTGTACATGGCCAATAACGTTTCGATCGACAACCTGACTACCTGCAACTTCCTGAGTGGCAGTGGTGACACGGGCAACGGCATTTATTGGAACGGTGGTGCCGGAACGTCTCTGATCGGCCTGAACGGCTACGAAGGCTCCTATTTGACCGCGACGAACCAGTACAACGGTGGTACCTCCACCGCGGGTAGTTACGGCATCTTCTCCTCGGACGCCACTAACGGTTCGTGGAATTACATCTACGGCAGTAATCAGGATGACTCCGGTATGTACGTGGGTGCCTGTCAGCAGCAGTGCAACATGCTGATCAATCACGCGTGGATGGAAAATAATGCCTTGGGCTACTCCGGTACCAACTCTGGTGGACAGTTCATCATCGAGAACTCTCTCTTTGACAACAACAAGGATGGCTTCGACACCAATACCCAACTCGTGGGTGACCCACCCCCACCGCAGAACGGCGCCTGTCCGAACAACGGCATCTCGAAGTTGACCAAGACACACTCCTGCTGGGTCGTCTACAAGAACATCTTCAAGAACAACAACAACGCAAACGTCCCGCAATCGGGAGGCGCTGCGGCCGGGCCCCTCGGCACCGGCTTGTCGCTCTCCGGCGGCCGGAACGACACCATTATGGATAACACCTTCATCGGCAATAACGCTTGGGGTCTCGCCCTCTTTCCCTTCCCCGATACCTCACTGCGCAGCAGCAACGCCGCGCAGTGTGTCTCGTCCGGTGGAACGAGTTGGGCCAGCGCGGGACTGGGTTGCATCTACGAGCCGGAGAACAACTCGGTCATCGGCAATACCTTCAGTGGCAACGGCGCCTACGGAAACCAGACCAATGGCGACATTGCCCTGATTTCCCTGGACCTCGGCAAGCAGATCAACTGCTTGAGCGGCAACAAGACCCCCGGTGGCATTTGGCCCACCAGCTTCGCCGGTACCGCCTTTGCGAAGTGCAACGGTACGAAGACCGGGTACAAGGCTCCCTACTTGCCCACCACCATCGATGACCCCATTGTGAGTCAGGCCCTGTGCGACACCGGCTTTGGTGGTTGCGCCTCCGGCATGCACTACCCGAAGTCCAACACGGTGATTCTCGCCCCGCTGCCCGCAGCCAGCAAGCTCGTCACCATGCCTAACCCCTGCGTGGGTGCTCCCAGTAGCGCGTGGTGCGTCAAGGGCAAGCCGATTAAGTAAGTACCGCGCACCACTACAAAAACCCGGTGGATATCCACCGGGTTTTTGTATTTCTCTGGCGAGAAGAAACTAGCGACCCACCAAGGCGTCAGTGATGGCCAGCGTCCGTCGCGCGTTATCCACGTGCAGGTTTTCGATCATTCGTCCATCCACGGTCACTACTCCTCGGCCGTCCGCCTGCGCCTCGTCGAAAGCTGCAATAACCCGCTGGGCGTGCGTCACGTCGTCGGCACTGGGGGCGTAGATTTCGTTGCAGGGCTCGACCTGACTGGGGTGAATCAGCGTCTTGCCGTCGAAACCCATCTGACGGCCCTGAAGAGTTTCCGCCGCGAAGCCCTCGGCATCGGTGATGTCATTAAAGACGCCGTCAATAATGACCTTGCCACCTTCACGGGCGGCCAACAAGCACTGTGACAGGGCGAAGAGAAGTGGGGAACGCGCAGCAACGTAGTCGGCGTGGAGTTCTTTCATGATGTCGTTAGTACCCATCACCAGCACGCGCAGGCGTGGCGAAGCGGCGACAATCTGGCGCACGTTCAAAATTCCTGCGGGAGTCTCGAGCATGGCCCAGATAGCGGTAGACGCCGGAGCCCCCCCGCGCACGACGTGTTCTTCGATGAGGGCAATGTCGGCCGCAGAATTCACCTTGGGAACCAAGATCGCGTTCGGCGCAGCCGCAGCCGCGGCGGCGACGTCATCGGCGAACCACGGGGTGTCGATACCGTTCACCCGAATAATGATCTCGCGATATCCGTAGGCCCCCGAACGAGCGGCGTCGCAGACACGCTGGCGCGCCTCCACCTTGGCATCCGGTGCCACCGCGTCTTCGAGGTCGAAGATGAGTGCGTCGGCGGGAATGGCGGTGGCCTTCTCGAGGGCGCGGGCGTTGGCTCCGGGCATATAGAGAACACTGCGTCGAGGGGTAAACAGGTCAGACATCTCTCTCCTTACAACGAGTAGATAGCGGCCAAGGCGGGATCGCGCTCGGAGAGCTGACGGGCGAGGTCCACGATGACGCGGCACTGCTTCACCGACGCGTCATCTTCCATCTTGCCGTCCAGCATGACCGCCCCGGTGCCGTCCCCCATGGCGGCAATCACGCGCTGGGCGTGCGCCACGTCGGCCGGGTCGGGACTAAAGACGCGCTTGGCGATCTCGATTTGGACAGGGTGCAGACTCCAGGCTCCCACGCAGCCCAGGAGATAGGCGTTGCGGAACTGGTCCTCGCAGGCGACGACGTCTTTAATGTCGCCGAAGGGTCCGTAGAAGGGCAAAATTCCGTTGGCCACGCAGGCGTCCACCATGCGGGCAATGGTGTAGTGCCAGAGGTCTTGTTGGGCGGTGAAGCGGCCGACCGTGAGGTCGTCGCCGACGGGATCGGTACGCACCAGATAGCCGGGGTGACCACCACCCACCCGAGTGGTCTTCATCCGACGATTCGCCGCCAGGTCGGCTGGTCCCAAGGACAGTCCCTGCATGCGTGGGGAGGCCGCACAGATTTCTTCCACGTTGGCGACGCCGCGAGCAGTTTCTAGAATCGCGTGAATCAGGATCGGTCGGGTGAGTCCGGCCCGTGCTTCGAGTTGAGCCAGGAGACGATCCACGTAGTGAATGTCGTCGGCGCTTTCCACCTTGGGGACCATAATGACGTCGATCACCGAACCGATTTCGGTCACCGTGGCGATGAGATCATCGAGAGCCCACGGAGAATCAAGAGAATTAATACGGGTCCACAGTTGGGTCCCCGAAGTAGTCCACGCGCGACCGGCCTCTAGCAGTCCCGCGCGCGCCGCCTCCTTGTCGCCGGCCGGTACGCCGTCTTCTAAATTGATGAGCAAAATATCGACCGTGGGGGCGATGTCGGGAATCTTGCCAATCATCTTCGGATTCGATCCCGGCAGGAAGTGAATCACGCGTGACGGGCGAGCCGGAATCTCGTGCACGGGATCCGGAGCTCCCAGGGCTAAGGGACGGAAGAAATCCTTAGGGCTTCTCATAAAAAACAGGTTAGTCAGGACTACGGGGTCATCGCTTCGCCGTCGCCAGATTGGCGACAAATTCACCGGTGCCGACACGTCCCGTGGGCCCGTGCCCGCGCAAAAGGCTGATTCGATGATGCGTACGCAACTGTTGCTGCTGCGCTCGGTTCTGGCGGCGGACCTTCTCCTGGACGTGGCATTAGAGTCAAATTACTACCAGCATCTGAACCACGATGCCCCTGGCTCAAGCACATAGGAGAAACCAATGTCCACTGATCACGCCGACATTACTGCTGTCATGCAGAAGTACATTGACGGAGCCGCTCGCGGCGACGCCAGCCTCATCCGTGAGGCCTTTCACCCCACGG
>CAINHL010000121.1 GCA_903848885.1 uncultured Actinomycetes bacterium | reverse complement strand
GGTCCCACCACGGAACTGAGAACGTAGAGAACCAGGTTCCCTTCGGGGTCAGCCGCAACGGCCCGCGACAACACCTCACCAATCACCGCACAGGAATCACGTTCCGACGGCTCCGCCAATTTGTGCGCCACCGCTCCGGCCTGGAGAGCGATCTCGTGGACCGCCACCACGTAGGAGTCGTTTAACAGGCGCGGGGCGTTCTCGCCCAGGGCGGCGTAGATCTCCGCCCAGCAACCCGATAGCCACCTCAATGTGGGCTGTGTGCTCACGCGTCCTCCGAGGTGAATCCGTTAGTAATGGGGAGGCGGCGATCTTTCCCGAACGCTTTTTGGGTGATGCGCACACCGGGGGGCATTTGACGCCGCTTGTATTCGGAACGATCGACCAAGCGAACAATTCGTTCGACCAGGGTGCGGTCGTAACCCTGGGCGACGAGTTCGTCCACGGTGGCGTCACCTTCGACGTAGGCGGCGAGCAATGGATCGAGAACGTCGTAGGGGGGCAGAGACTGATCGTCACGTTGGTCGGGACGCAATTCCGCGGAAGGCGCCTTGGTCAAAATGTTGTCGGGGATGGGTGGCGTTTCTCCGCGCGCGCGCGCTTGATCATTGCGCCAGCGACAGGCCGCGTAGACGAGGGTTTTCGGCACATCTTTGATGACCGCAAAACCCCCCGCCGAGTCGCCGTAGAGAGTGGAGTAACCGGTCGCCATCTCTGACTTATTCCCGGTGGTGAGCACAATGGCTCCCGTGTCGTTGGAAATGGCCATCAGCACAAGGCCGCGGATGCGTGACTGAAGATTCTCGTCCGTCACTCCCGTGAGCTCACCGCCCAAGGTCGTACCGAGGGTTTCTGTCAGGGCAAGGTGCGCGGCTTCGATGGGCAGGGTCTCCATGGCCAATCCCACGTTGGTGGCTAAGTGAGCTGCGTCAGAAATGGAGTGATCACTGGAGTAGCGCGAGGGCAGGGCGAAGACACCTACGTTGTCCGCGCCAATGGCATCGGCGGCGATAGTGGCTACAAGGGCCGAGTCCACTCCGCCCGAGAGCCCAAGAATTGCCCTGCGGAATCCGTTCTTGGTGATGTAGTCACGGGTGCCGAGAACTAAGGCGCCGTAGACCTCGGCCACCGGATCGAGAAGTTCCGTCAGGGTGCCACTCGTGACGTCGAGAGTCTCAGTGTCAATGTCGACAATAAGTAATTCTTCGGCGAAGGCCACGGCACGCGCCACGACCTCACCGCGCGCGTTCACCACCACGCTCTGACCATCGAACACCAATTCGTCTTGTCCACCCACCAAGTTGACGTAGACAATGACGCAGTTCGTTTCGCGAGCACGCTCCGCCAACATGGCTTCGCGTTCGCGTTGTCGCCCTTGCGCGTAGGGGGAGGCGTTGGCGACGACGAGAATGCGAGCGCCCTCGCGAGCGAGGTGGGCTGCCGGGCCATCCCCGAGCCACAGGTCCTCACAAATGAGAAAGCCAACGGGTACTCCCTTGAATTCGTGCAAGGTCAGCGGGCCGACACCGGCGGCGAAGTAGCGCTGTTCGTCAAACACGTCGTAGTTCGGCAGG